>JAFDZG010000267.1 GCA_018267065.1 Bacteroidota bacterium | reverse complement strand
TTGTCCCATTTCTTCCGCCAGGTGAAGGTTTCGGCTTGTGCGGCCCAGAAGGCTTCGGGGTCTTGGATGCTGAGGCGGTACGCTTCGTCATAGTCGGCTTGGGTGCGGATGCGGGTGATATCCATGGTTGTGAATCTGAGGAACTACAAAGTAAGGAAGGAAGATGGAGGAGGTAAAAAATACCACAGGATCCCCGGGGAACGAGATGGTATATAGAAATGCGATGTCTTTCGATTAGCATTGGAAGCACCCACTTCGTTTGCCACGAGCCAGGGCTGGTCAGGGAATGTCCCGGCTCCTTTTCAATATGATGGAAAAGGTCACGATCGCCTGAACATACCGTTCCCCACTGAGGGAGTACCGTTCGTTGTAACACATGGTGGTCGTGATCATGAAGAGGTTGGATCAATGTATATTTGTTCAGGAGGGAGGCCGGAGCCATCCGATAGTGACTTGATGATGAAACCACGCCGTGCGCTCCTACTGGTAGCAACCGCATGGGGCGCCTTTGCCCTTGCCCAGGATGGAATCCGGTTGGACCCTTCCTTCATGCCCGAACTGTTGCCGCAAACCACAGCTGTCAGGTCGGTTCTGCCCCTGTATGACGGGCGCATGGCACTGATTGAATTTTGGCAGGACCAGAACAACCTATTTCATAACGAACTGGGCTGTTTGCACGCGAATGGTGTGCGAGACTCTACATTCAGCAGCCTTTCTGGTGCCTTGGACCTCTATCCTTGGAACGATGGGGCTTTTTTCTCATGGCAGAATTATTCAGGGAACCACATCAACCGGCATCATGTCGTGAACGGTGCAGTGGACAATGGATACCACACCGCAACCAATGGTATGCCCGGATTGTATGCAATGAGCTATCTGTGGGACGTGAACATGGATGCTGAGGGACGTGCCTATGTCATCGGCATGATCGACCTCTTGGACACGGCAGACGGCCTCTTGGGCCCACGTGATCTCATACGGCTGGATCAACAGGGGGGGATGGACACAAGCTTTACACCGGCCAATACCCCGGGTTTGATGGAGACGTTTCCTTTGCCTGATGGCCATGTTCTCATGGGTGGAACGCAATGGGTCTACAATGACGTGCCCGTGGAACCGTTGTTCCTTGTCAATGGGGACGGTTCTGTCGACGAAAACTTCCATACGAGCTTCATCGAGGCTCGACCCACGAGCGTGTTGCCCTTGCCGGATGGAGGCATGATCGTCACCGGGCAATTCGTTGACTTCGTAAGCTTGATTGAACTGGATACCCTGTTTGTGGCAAAACTGCTTCCTGACGGCACTTGTGACCCGTCCTTCAACAGCAATCTTCGGCCGTATCAACAGATCCATTCAGGCATGTACACCACCATAAGCTCCATTGTGCCCTGGGGGGCAAACAGCTATTTGATCTCAGGCAACTTTGATGAAGTGGATGGCCTGCCGAATCGAGGCATCGCCATGATCGATGCCAGTGGACAGTTGGTGCCCGGAGCTTGCACATGGCCTGGGCCCGGGGTTCCACAGGAAGATGGCATATACATCTCCTTGGTCCAGGATGGGCACGGCGGCGTGATCGCCTATGGTGCCTTCAATGGATTCGATGATGGGCAGCATGTTTCAGTTGCCCAAGGGTTGGCACGTTTTGTGCCTGGTGCCGTCGGGATACATGAAATCGGTGGCAAGGAGCCCAGTGTACGCCTTTATCCTACCCCCGCCAGTTCCAGGGCCTGGCTCGAATGGGACCCCGGAGATCCGTTGGTGAGCGCGGTGTTGTGCGACGGGATGGGCCGTGCCCTAATGCGTATTCCGATAGCATCCATGACCAATAGGACCGCACTTGACTTGCGCGGCTTTGCGGCAGGAACCTATTTGGTATGTGCGATCCACCGCAGTGGAGTCCAATCCACCGTTCGATCCATGGTAATGCCATGAGGAACCTTGTGAGCTTCATCTTTTTGACCTTCGGACTTACCGTTGGCGCACAAGGGTTCAATGTAGTGGATCTGCCAGCTAACTATGCGGCCGGGCTGGGTGTTTCCGTGCGTGAGGTCCCGGAAGGATTTCTCCTTTTCAATTACCTCATTGATTCCAGCTTGGTCTACAGGGCACACACTGCGCTTTTCAGTCCGGAGGGGGAATTGCTATGGGAACAGTCATGGGTGGATGACGGCCCAAGTATATTTGGGTATTATGACGCAGTTTCCAAATCCTTACCGGATGGAGGGTTTCTGGCGAGCGTAGCGGTCCACGAACCTGATTCGGACCGATGGAGGGCATACCGGTTCAATGCACAGTATGATACCGGCTGGACGCGCACCTTGCGTGCCGGATATGTCGTTTTGCCGCGTCCTGCCGCCTATCAAGCGGGCTCATCCTATTATTCTGCACTAGTCCTGGATTCCCTCGGAGGCCATAGCAAAGCATGGGTAATGCGCTTGGATGATGCTGGAAACATCCTGACGACCGGCGAATTTCCCCAGATCGAATACGACATGCTTACCCTGTCGGCCGGGGCGGGAACGGATATTTTATTGGCCGGTGGTCGACCCGATAGTCCGTTTCCATATCAGAGCGTGGTGATGCGGTTGGACACCGCATTGAACGTACAGTGGTACAAATACATCGTTTCAACTATACCAGGTTTCACGACCTGCTCCTCTTTCATCTCCAAGATCACCCATGATGCCGATGGTGACATAGTTGTGGCCGGTGGGCTGATTGATGAGGCGGAGTGGCCTTATACGAATGCTGAATTCTATATGGTAAAGCTTGCACGGATGAATGGTGATGTAATATGGGCCCAACGCTTGTCGGTAAATTCGACGGACATTGGAAGCCTCAATGACCTTGAATGCCTTCCTGGGGGGGACCTCGTTACTTGTGGTAACGTGACACCCTACGATACCTCCGGATGGCGTGCCGTCATCTACCGATATATGCCGGACGGCCAGGAGCGATGGCACCGCTACTACAGTTTCCTTCAAAACCCGGATGCCGTGCATGACCTGATGGATGTTGAAAGCACAACGGATGGCGGTTTTGTTCTCACCGGAACCGCACGATTGAACCTCAACTACCCAACAGTTGCCTGGGTCTTGCGCCTTGACCAATATGGCTGCCTTGAGCCGGGCTGCCAAAGCGTGGGCATCAATGACCTGCTTGTCGGGCTCCCTGAAGAAGCATTGCGATGCTCACCGGTCCCTGCTGAAGACCACGTCAACGTAACTGTCGATCTGCCCCCGGAGGTGAATGTGAA
The DNA here is from genome assembly GCA_018267065.1 of Bacteroidota bacterium. GTDB lineage: Bacteria > Bacteroidota > Bacteroidia > Flavobacteriales_F > PHOS-HE28 > PHOS-HE28. The sequence goes on along the minus strand of JAFDZG010000267.1, from coordinate 3,374 downwards.
CGGCCCGTTGCGATTGGTCATTACGAACCTGGAAGGACGCAATATGCTACAGGCCGTGGTCAAGGGCCCCTATCCTATAGTACGCTTGGTCGACGTGTCCTCTTGGTCACCGGGCACGTACGTGGTGCATGTGGCCGATGGAATGCGATTGCTTGGGTCAAGGAAGATCGTGGTACAATGAGGGGAGGCCCATATCTCATCCTCCTGGCCTGCCTCTCCGTACGGTTTGCGGCAGCCCAGTCCATTGTGACCACTTTTCCTTGGAGCACCACCTTCGATGAACAGCCCTTCACCTTGATGAATGGAACAGAGACCAATCAATGGCGCTATGGCACCATTGTCGATAGCATGGGGACGTCGTTGTACATCGGGAGTGACCTCACCGAAGGGAATGACTATTGGATGACCGGTGACGCGTGGAGCGCGAATCCCGCCAATAGCTCAGTCTATGCATACGTCGACTTGGCCATACCTGAGGGCGATTTCAACATTAACCTCTCATTCGATGTGCGCGTGGGAGGAGCCCAGAACTGGGACGGGCTCAAGGTGTTCATCGTCCCGGATTCCTACTTCCCTACTGGGGGGACATACATCCCCTATAATCCGGCCTATCATAGCTTGGATGAGATGCTCTGTGGCATTCCCCAATGGCAGACCAAGCATTACCAGTTGTCACCGTCCTATGCAGGTGACACCGTGCGACTGGTCTTCTGGTGGAGGAACGGCTACTTGACCGGATCCCAGCCTGGCGCGGCAGTAGACAACCTCTCCATCACGGCGGACCCCTGCATCTCACCCTTCTTCACGCAAGTGTCCGCCATCACTTCATCGAGTGCTCTGGCGACATGGCCGGAAGTGCCGGCATCCGGCGGTTATACCTATGAATTACGCACCCAAGGCAACCCGGCTTCTGGTCCTTTGGGCTTAGCGGCCTCTGGTGATCTCGAAGCTGATTCCCTCCAATTGGACGGTCTTCAACCGGGTACCTTCTTTAATCTCTATCTTCGATCCGAGTGCACGACGGAATGGTCTCCAGGTGTACCGTTCGTCACGGATCCGCAATGTGGCTCTGCCTTTTACGACCCAGGAGGCCCCCTGGGAGCGTATTCCCCTAGCACAGACCGCACCTACGTCATCTGTCCCAGTGAGGCCGGCAGTGCCGTTCATGTTCAGTTCAATACCCTTAATCTGCATGGAGGCGACCGGATCGTTGTGTTCGATGGCGCGGTTGCCGGAGGGGAACCGAAATTGGTGCTGGACATGGATTCTGATCCGCAGACCATCGTCTCCAACAATTATGATGGTTGCCTGACCTTACACTTCACATCGGATGCTCAGTTCCAATCCTTAGGCTGGACAGCACAGGTGGATTGTGCCCCTTATCCGAATTGTGCCATCTGGGGCGAGCAGGCGGAAGAGGTCGCCCCGGACTCCGTGCATTTACGTTGGCATTGCACGGGATCCTACGGACCTTTCGTGGTCGAGCATACCCTGCCCGGCCACTCCTTCGGCAATGGTGAACTGGCGGGGCCGGATGGCGAGATCCAAATAGTGGCAGAGCCTGATGTTTGGCTGGAAGAGGTGACACCCGGTGCGGTGTATGATGTCCAGGTGCGTACCTCCTGCACACCGCAAGAGGAGTTCGGAAGTTTGGGTGTGCGTGTACGCATTCAGGTCCCGCCTGATTGCGGCTGGCCATTTACGGACCGGGGCGGCCCTAATGAGGCCTATCCACCATACGCTTTTGACAGGCATACAATATGCCCTGATTCCCCGAGCCAATCGACCATTCTCACCTTTACTTCATTCGAGGTGGAGCCTTGGTATGATGCCCTTTACATTTTCAATGGGCCGGATACCATGGCTGATCTCATTTCTTCCGGACTGCCCGCGCCACTCTCCACGACCACGAACCTGGGTGCGGGCGGTTGGTGGGGCACATCGCCTCCTGTGATGCCGTTCGCCTCAACCGACCCATCCGGATGCTTGACGGTGGTCTTCACATCCGATGAGACCGGTGAGCTTGATGGCTGGGTTGCCGATGTCCAGTGTGGTCATGTGGGCGTCCCTGAGCAAGTGGTACTTGCCAAAGGTTTGCGGTGCTATCCCCTCCCGGTGGAGACCGGCGGGGAGCTGCACATCACTGGCCTGCCCATCAACAAAGGTGGTTTGCATACGCGGATCATGGATGCCATGGGGCATATCGTGGCCAGGCCTGGACTTATTGTTGATCTGTATGGCAGGGCCAGTTTGCAGGTGCCTTCGCTTTCCAGCGGTGTTTATTCCATTGAAATCTTGGATTCACCCTTACTACTTGCCCGCTTCGTCGTGCGTTGAATATCCGGACCGGAAGCCCGCTTGATGTGCCGCTTGCCGCCGATGAACCACTTCACCTCGGGCTTGTGGAAATCCCACTCCAGCACTTTGTCCCACTTCCTCCGCCAGGTGAAGGTTTCGGCTTGTGCGGCCCAGAAGGCTTCGGGGTCCTGCACGCTTTGGCGGTAGGCTTCGTCGTAGTCGGCTTTGGTGCGGATGCGGGTGATGTCCATGTTCGACAGGATTGAAGCCGCAAAGTAGGGAGCGCGGAAGGAGTATAGGAGATCGGCGGGTAATCCCACGGGTCCTGTGCCGGAGGACCAATCAGCTACTGCAACGATTCCGAGAGTCAAGATCTACACATGGAGCATGCCGCCGTGGGTAGGTGTTAGACAGCCCTTTCATTGATCTCCTGTACACAAGAACCGGGTACTCAATATTTCCCCTTTACGCATGCCTTGTACCAAGTAGATGCCAGGGGTCAGGTCCGACGCATCCATTGCGGACTTTCTACCTCGTGGTTCGCCCTGCAAAACCAAACGCCCTAAGGGATCGAAAACCTCGATCAAGTCCATGGTGGCCAGGTCAACGCTGAGCATCAATCGGCCATCCGGGCCCATGTACGCATGGGGCGCATCATGCGGAGCCGGGGATGTGATTCCGGTGGGTATCGATGTTCCTGTGAGCCGGAGCACGAAATTGCGCCCGATCCCCTGATAGCTTTGGAAGTCGCCAGCCACCAAATAGCGGCCTGAAGCATCGATGTCCAGCACGCGCACGTTGTAGTCTGCATCGGGCTCAAGGCCGCCCTGTGCATCAAAGTTGGTGTCCAGCACGCCCAGCCAATCCGTGCGCACCAGGTCGTTATGAGGCTCACCACCATAAGTACTGAAGCGTCCGCCTATGAGGTAATTGCCGTTGGGCAATTGCTTTATCCGGTGGCAGAAATCATCGGATAAATAGGCGAATCCCGAGTTGAACGTGGTCACCACCCCATTGGTGGTCATTTGGAGCAAGCCTTGCCGCAATAAGCTGCCGTACGCGCGGCGTATGCGCCC
>JAFDZG010000266.1 GCA_018267065.1 Bacteroidota bacterium | reverse complement strand
GCGCCAGCGCGGATGGTGCATTGCGTAATCCACTACCAACGGGGCCATGGATTCGCGCTTGCCCCATTCGGGTTGCAGGTACAGTGCGCAATCAGGCCGCACTTGGGCGGCGTGGCCTTCCGCCCATTGCAGGTCGTGCTTGTTGAAGACCACCACCTTCAGTTCATCGGCAAGGGCATGGAATCCCGCCACCGGTGCCTTGAATTTCTTCGGGCTGAAGCAGATGTGGTGCCATTCCCCGCTGATCGGCGAGGACCCGCTTGTTTCGATGTGGGTACGGAAGCCGGCTTCCCGAAGGGCTGCCGTAAGCGGCCCCAGTTCGTGCATCAAGGGTTCCCCGCCGGTGACCACGGCCATGCGCGCGGGTTGCGCAGCAGCTTCGGCGACAATTTCCGCCACGGTGCGCACGGGGTGCTTTGCGGCATCCCAACTGTCCTTCACGTCGCACCAGGAGCAGCCCACGTCACAGCCGGCCAAGCGGATGAACCATGCGGCCTGGCCCGTGAACGCGCCTTCGCCCTGCAGGGTCAGGAAGGATTCCATCACGGGCAGCCGGTCACCGTTCATTGGCATTGAAAACGAAATCTTGGCAAAGGAAGTGCCATTCACGCGGGCACAAAAAAAGCCCACGCAGGACCGAGTTCAGAAAACCCATGGATCACATGAGCGGGTTGGACAGAAAGGGGTCGGTAATCCTCGACGTTCCCGAAGGAGACCACCCGAAGGTGGCGAGGCCCGCCCTTGCCCTTTGGATCTTCCAACCCTGAGGAAGAAATGTTGGTTTTGAGAACCTATGGCCTGCGTGGGCTGTCTGTTGATCAGCTCACGGCTGAGAAAGAACGTTTTCGTGGACCGAAGGTACGGTCTTTTTCCAGGAATGTGAAATGAGTTGTGAACGATCGGGGGTTCTTTGGCGGTGGGCAGTGGGCAGTCGAACTACTACTACTACCCCTCCCCCTTCTGCCCCACGAACTGGTCTTCCTTGTCCTCGAAGAGGATGTTGAAGGTGGTGAGGCTGCCGTAGCAACGGGTGATGTACTGCTGCAGTTCCACTTTGTCCTGGTCGCTGAGGCCCGCATGCGCGTTGATTTTTTGCTCCAGCACGCGGAAGCGGTCGCGCATCATGACGATCTTGTGGAAGAAGTCCCCGATGGGCACTTCCTTGCTTTTGAGCGCGGCATCGCGTGGCTTGATCTCCAGTATGCCACCTTCGTAGCGCCGCGCCATTTCCACCGGCCGCTGGGGCGTTTGCATTTCCTCCAGCACCTCGCGCAAGGCGTCGCGCACATGGTCCAGGTCCAGCGGTTCGGGTTCCACTTCCACGCCCGGCGCGATCACCTGCAGGCCCTCGAAAGAGCGCGAAATGGGCTGCTCGCCGTGGTCCTTGAAGAAAATGTGGAAGGTGCGCGGATCAATTTCATAAACCACCCCGGTACCGAGGCTGGGGTGTTTTACACGGGCGCCGATGGCGATGTCGTAGAGCTCCATGGGTTGCTTGTTGCGCGCAATGATACACGGGGTGGTTCGAAGTACCTCGCTCCGGCGGCACGACCGGGAATACAGGTTGTTTTAAGGGCTCGCCCTCGTTCGTTCATACAGCGTTGCAGCTCAGCCGGATACTTCGTTCCAGTATCCTCACTTCGCTGCGCCTTGTCTGAGCGAACGATGGCATCGCGTGCCATCCGTTCGAGGTACTTCGAGCCACCCACACGTTCATTCCACCTCGCGCAGCACGGGGTACTTGCGGTAGCCCTGCTCCATCCATGGCGAACGGCGGTAGAGCCAGGTGAGCTGTGCCTGCGCATCGGCGGCAAACGGGGCATCAGCAGCGCGCTTGGCCCTGAATTCCGCGGCCAGTGAAGGATCGTCCGCAAGCATTTTGGCGGCAAGGTCCTCGAACACATAGTCATCGAACCACTCCTTCTGCTGGAGCACCGCATCGAAAAAGTTCCAGGCAAAGCAGCCGTCATCGGCCTGGCTTTCCAGCGCCTCCACCACATAGCGGTCCGTGGCATGGCCCATGGGGATGCGCCAATCCCCGGCATGGACGGCCATCTGCCTGCTGTTGCGCACCACTTGGATGTTCCTGTGCAGCCAATGCCCTTCATACGCCATGGGAACAGTGGCGAAGTTCCCGATGCTGTCCTGCTCCACGGTGAGCACGGTGTCCTTGGCCAAGGGTTCCATCTGCACGCCGTTCAGCCGGAGGCGCTCCACCACTGCTTTCCATTGCCGGGGAACGATATAGGCCTTGGGCTTGTGCGCGGTGAGCGAAGGCCGGTACGTGTCCCGCCAGGGCACAAGGATGTCGGTGGGTTGGGCATGATCGTACCGGATGCGCGGCAGGCCCGTTACCGCACTGGTTTCCCGCTTCACCGCATAGCCCTTCCAGGGCAGGTCTTCCACCGCGGCGGTGTCCAATCGCCAGTTGATGCCGAATTCCGTTGCCTGTGCGGTGGCGCGCTTTGCCGCCGCCCTTGCTTCCCGCAACTGCACGTTGTGTTCGTTCATCACGGCCAGCGTGCCGAAGAGCAGTTGCAGCGTGGCGTTCACGCGGTCCGCATAAGGCTTCAACATGTGGCTTTCGCTGATGATGCCGATGCGGTTGAAGAGCGCCGCGTGCCCGCTGCTGTATCGCGGACCGTCGTTGAAGCCCTGCAAGCCCTCTTCCGGAATGGATCCCGTGGTCTCGAAGTACGGGCACATCAACAGGTTCTTGCGGGCCATCCATGCGTATTGGCCGGGGACAAGGGTGTTGGTCATGAATTCCGCCAGGGGCTTGGAGAGCTTGTCCTTTTGCGTGGCCAGCAGCGCCATGATGTACTGGTGGTCGGCCCCATCGCTGACGTGGGTCTCGAAGTAGATGTCCGGGTCCCAGGCGGTGAGCGCGGCCACCATGGACCTTGCGTTCTCCGAGTCCATCTTCATGAAATCCCGGTTCAGGTCCAAGTTCTTCGCATTGCCCCGGAAGCCGTATTCCT
>JAFDZG010000265.1 GCA_018267065.1 Bacteroidota bacterium | reverse complement strand
GCCAACATCCAGCGTTTGGGCCTGCTCAACATGGACAAGGCCAGTTGGAAATGGCAGATGAGCGATTCCTTTTGGACCCGGGGTGCGGAGCAGTTGGGCTTTGAATACCAAGGGCGCAAGGTGGCGTTTGGGCGGGGCCTTTCGGAGCAGGAAGCCGGCAGGTTGGTACACCTGCTTGCGCAGGAACTGAAGCGCGAGCGCAAGGCCGCTCAGTGACCGGTGATCCGGAAAGCGTTCCCGGAGATCCGTGCCGTGGGCATGCCATCGATGGTTTCATTGGCCACCATGGCCTTTGCGGTGCGTGAGCCTAAGGCTTGGTCAATGCGGTTTACCGCGCCGGCTGGCACGCCCGCACGTTGAAGCTGCTCCAGGAGAGGTCCCCGCTGCCTCGCGGCAATGGCCGGAGCAAGTGCCTCCGCCAAGGCCTTCCGGTGCGCCACCCGGCGGGCATTCACGGCAAAGCGTTCATCACCGGGCAACTGGCCAAGCTCCAGCAGGGCGCACAGGGCGGCAAACTGTTTGTCGCTGCCCACCGCCAGCACGATCCGGCCCCCATCGGCACAGGCAAACAGCTCGCCGTAGGGAGCGATGTTCGGGTGCAGCGTGCCCATGGGCGCGGCTACGTGCCCGGCCATCAGCCAGTTGGTGGCCTGGTTCACCAGGCCGGTGAGCGCGGCCTCCTCCAGTGAAACTTCCACGTAGGCGCCTTCACCGGATCTCATCCTCCGCATCAGCGCCAGCAGCAGGCCTTCCTTCAACTGGTGCGCGGCCAGCACATCGATCATGGCCACCGGCATCTTGGCCAAGTGTGCCTGGTCCGAGCCGCACATCCCGATGTAGCCCGTCTCAGCCTGAAGCACCACATCGTAAGCGGGCCGTGCGGGATCATCGGCGTAGCCTCGGATGTGGCCATGTACCAGGCGCGGGTTCAATTGGCGCAGCCGTTCGCGCCCCAAGCCGAGCTTGGCCGCGTCCTTGTCCAGGTGATTGCTGATGAGCACATCAGCTTCTGCCACGAGCGCTTCAAACTCACGGTGTGCTGCGGGGTCCGCAAGGTCCATGAACCGGTGCTCCTTGCCGTGGTTCACGCTGCTGAAGTACGCACTGACGGGGGAGGAGGGATCCTCCGCAGGCAGCTTCCACTTGCGCGTCACGTCGCCGCCGCTGCGCGGATCCTCGATCTTCACCACCCGCGCGCCCAGTTCGGCGAAGAACATGCCCACGGCCGGTCCGGCAAGCACGCTTGCGGTTTCAATCACCAACAGGTCGTTCAGCATGAGGCGAAAGTAGCCCGGTGGGGACAGGGATTATGTGGCAGGGCTGCGGCGCACGGCGTAGATCCATTCATCCTCCGTCCGCCCGTTCTTCACCAGCGTACCCAGGAGCCTTGCTTCCAGTGTGAATCCGGCCTTTTCCAATGCGCGTTGCGAGGCCGTGTTGCTTCCGAAGGGCGTAGCGTAGATGCGGGTGATCTCCGGGAATTCCTTGAAGCCCAGGTGCACCATTCGGCCAATGGCTTCTGAGATGATGCCTTGCCTGCGGAAGGGTTTGCCCAACCAATAGCCCAGTTCCAAGTTGCACCGCCACAGGTCCTGCTTGGGGTGCAGCCCGATCGCACCGGCGCAGCCTCCGTCCACTTCAATGCACCTCCGCAACGCGGGGCCTTGGATGGCCTCCTCCAGGAAGCGGCGTCCATGTTCCTCGGTGTAGGGGTGTGGGAAGGCGTCCGTGAGGTTGGCAGCCACCGAAGGATCGTTGGCGTGCTTCACCAATTCGGGCAGGTCTTCCGCACGGAATGGACGCAGGTTGAAAGCAGGTCCGTTCATGGAACAAAGAAACAAAGCCCCGGCAGTTCGGACTGCCGGGGCTTTGAGCAAGCATGCGTGTGCGGCTAGTGTGCTGCTGCAGTAACGTTGGCCACCGGATACTTCGGCACCACGCCGATGTTCTTGAAGAAGAAGGCCCATTTGTCGGCCTGCTCGTCGATGATCATGCTGGTGGGCTTGCCCGCTCCATGCCCGGCATTGGTTTCCACGCGGATCAACACCGGTGCGCTGCCTTGCTGGGCCTGCTGCAAGGTGCTGATGAACTTGAAGCTGTGCGCGGGCACCACGCGGTCGTCGTGGTCGGCGGTCATCACCAGCGTGGCCGGGTAGCTGGCTGGCTTGATGTTGTGCAGGGGGGAATACTTGTAGAGGTATTCAAATTCCTCTTTGCTGTTGTCCGCGCTGCCGTATTCGGGCACCCAGCCGAAGCCGGCGGTGAATTTCTGGAACCGCAGCATGTCCATCACGCCTACGGCGGGGAAAGCCACGGCACAGATGCCGGGGTGCTGGGTGATGGTGGCGCCGATGAGCAGGCCGCCGTTGCTGCCACCCTCAATGGCCAAATGTGCCTTGTCGGTCCACTTCTGGGCCACTAGGTATTCTGCTGCCGCAGCGAAATCGTCAAAGACGTTCTGCTTTTTGTCCTTCATGCCGGCCTTGTGCCACTCCTCGCCGTACTCGCCGCCGCCACGCAAGTTGGCCATGGCGAACACGCCGCCCTGTTCCAGCAGGATCATGCGGCTGGTGCTGAAGCTGGGCGTAAGGCTGATGTTGAACCCGCCGTAGGCATACAGCAGCGCAGGGTTGCTGCCGGTCTTTCCCACGCCTTTCTTGTGCACAATGAACATGGGCACCTTGGTGCCGTCCTTGCTGGTGTAGAAGTCCTGCTCGGTCTGGTAATCGTCCGGGTTGAACTTCAGCTCGGGGCGGAAGTACAGTTCGCTCTTGCCGGTGGCATAGTCGTACTTGAAGGTGCTGCCCGGATCGGTGAAGGAGGAGAAGGAATAGAAGGAGAAGGTATCCTCCCGCTTGCCATCAAAGCCGCCGGCGGAGCCAATGCCGGGCAGTTTCACTTCCTGCTCCCCGCTACCGTCCGCGTTGTAGCGGAAGATGCGCGTGGTGGCGTCCTTGAGGTAGCTGGCAAAGAGCAGTCCGCCGCCGGTGCTCACGCCTTCCAACAGGTCTGCTTTCTGGGGGATCACGTCCTTCCAGTTCGCTTGCTCCGGCTTGGCGGGATCCACGGCCACCAAGCGGTAGCGGGGGGCATCCACGTCGGTGGTCACCAGGAACCTGCCGCTCTTGGGCTCAAAGGCGATGATGGCGGTTTTGTGGTCGAAGCCCAGTTGCAGCGGGGTCCACTTGGTGGATGGCGTGGGCATGGCACCCTTGCGCAGGTCGAAGAAGTACTGCTCAAAGCCATCGGTTCCCGTGGTGACGTTGAGGGTGGCAAATTCCTCGCCTTCGGTGGTGGAAACACCCACGTAGAGGTTGGGGTTCTTGTCATCTTTCCACACCAGCACGTCCTTGTCCTGCGGATCGCCCAGTTTGTGGTAGTACACCTTTTGCCATTGGTTGGCAGCGCTGAGCTCGGTGCCCTTGGCGGGTTCCGGGTAGCGGCTGTAGAAGAAGCCGTCCTTCCACCAGGCCACGCCGCTGAACTTGGCCCATTTCAGCGTGTCCTTCATGGCCTTCATTTCCTTCAGGTCCCACAGGGTGATGTCCTGCCAGTCGCTGCCGGCCTTTTGCACGCTCACGGCCATGTAGCGGTCGTCCTTGCTGGCGCCCATCAGGCCGATGGCCGTAGTTCCCTTCGGGTCCACGGCATTGGGGTCGATGAACACGGTGTCCTTTCCGTCCAGGCCTTGGCGCACGTAGATCACGCTCTGGTTCTGCAGGCCGCTGTTCTTGTAAGTGAAGAACAGGTTGCCCACCATCATCGGTGCGCCTTGCTTGGGGAAGTTGAAGAGTTCCTCATACCGGTGGGCAATGCTGTCGCGGAAGGGGATGGTGGCCAGGTACTGCTGCGTCACCGCGTTCTGGCGCTTCACCCAGTCCGCGGTCTCGGCGCTGGTATCGTTCTCCAGCCAACGGTAAGGGTCGGCTACCTTGGTGCCGAAGTAGTCGTCCACCACGGTGGTGTCCTTGCGGGTTTCCGGGTAGGCGATCTTCTCCATAGGTTTTTCGGCGGGTTTCGGCGCGGTGCTGCATGCGGCAAGCAGCAGCAGGGCAAGTGGCACAGTTTTTTGCATCTGGGTCCGTTTGGGAGGTCAAATGTATTCCTGCACCATTCTTGGTGACCGGACTTACTCAGACGGTGATGAAGAAGTGGTGTCGAGGTGGTTCTTGTGTTGAAGGGTGAAAGAGTGAAAGAGTGCGAGGGACGCGGTTTTCGCCCTCGCACCCTTTCACTCTCCGACAACTGCACCGACCGGGTCCAGCCGGAGGCACCGCATCAGTAAGGTTCATTGCAGCACGACTTTGACCCGCGCCGTCCGGTCCGGAGGTTACCCGATCGGCAAAACCGTAGGTGGTATAAAACAGGAACAGGCTCAAGCCCTTCGGCGCACCTCCATTTCCGGGGTGGTGCGCAGCTCATACATCATGCCGGGGCCGGGGAGGAGTTCCATGGAGGCGTTCAACTGGCCAGCCAAGGTGTGGATCAGGTCCATGCCCAAGCTGTTGGGCTTTTGCCACGTGCCCAGGTCGGGCAGGCCCACGCCGTCGTCACCCACGCGCAGCAGCAAACCGCCTTCCTCGGTGCCGCTGAGGTGGAGGATGATGGTGCCTTTGTCGCGCCCCTTGAAGGCGTGCTTGAAGCTGTTGCTCACCACTTCATTGATCAGCAGGCCAAGCGGGGTAAGCGTGTCCACGCCGAGGGTTTCCACTTGGACGTCCACGTCCATGTTCAATTTCAAGCGGATGTT
>JAFDZG010000264.1 GCA_018267065.1 Bacteroidota bacterium | reverse complement strand
GGCGACCGCGAGAACATCGAGCTGGTGAACCACAAGGCCAAGGCCGGTTATGCCCTGGGCTACGCCGACCCCGAGTACATCAGCGTGCTGCCCACCTTCCAGATGCCCTTCCTGAGCCGCGACCGCAAGTACCGCACCTTCCAGATCAGCGGCGACAGCATGCCGCCCGTGGGCGAAGGTTCATGGGTCACCGGCGAGTACGTGCAGAACTGGCAGACCCTGCGCGATGGCCAGCCCTACGTCATCATCACCAAGGAGGACGGCATCGTGTTCAAGGTGGTGTACAACCAGCTCAAGACCACCGGCACGCTGCTGCTGTGCAGCACCAACCCGGTGTACCAGCCTTACGAGGTGCCCATCAGCGAGGTGCTGGAAATCTGGAAGTTCGTCCACTTCATCAGCCACGAGCTGCCCGAACCCAACCTCACGCGTGACGAGCTTTCACGCAGCGTGCTGGACCTGCGCAAGGAGGTGGGCCAATTGCGAATGGCGATGGAAAAGCAGGGGAGGCTGGCGTTGTAAATGGCAAATTGGCAATGGGTAATTTGCCAATGGATCAATGAGCAATTTGCCAAAGCATTAAAGGGACAATTGGCCAATGCGTGAGAAGCCCGTTGCAAGAGTGAACCCTCAAGTATCTTTGGATCAACTCCATATCCATCACCGATGAACTCCTTGTTCCGCTCTTTGTGTTCCATCCGGACCTTGGCCGCAGCGAGCTTGGTGCTCCTGATTTCCGGCTGCCTCACCATCGAGGAGAACTACACCTTCAAGAAGGACGGCAGCGGCACCATGGAATACGTGGTGGACATGAGCGACATGAAGGACATGGCGGACATGTTCAGTGAAAAGGGGGACAAGAAATCCGGCAAGCAGAAGAACGATGACAGCCCGATCACCGGGGCAGAAGCAAAAATCGCGTCGCTGAAGAACGTGGAAGGCATCAGAAAAGTGAAGCTGAAGAACGAACAGGACGGTTTTGTGCAACGGATCTCATTTGCATTCAAGGATGTGGACGCGCTGAACAGGGCCTTGAACGTACTGATGCCCGACTCCACAGGCGCACAGCAAGCCTTTTTCCGCTGGGAGGGAAACACGCTGGTGCGCACCAACAACCTCTACGCCGAAAACATGGGCAAGGAGATGGGCGGCGGCAAGGACACCACGGGCGCGGACACCACCGGCACGGCGGAAGTGCTGAAAGCCATGCACTACAAGTACAGCTTCAAGTTCGCCAAGGACGTGCAGGACACCAAGTTGGCCGACGGCGTGACCAAGGAAAGCCCGAATGCGCGCAAGCTGGAGCTGGCCACGGATTGGTCCGTGATCATGAAAGACCCCAAAGCGCTGGACCTGCGGATCACCTTGGCCCAATGACGGAAGTTGTCGGGGAGCACCTGTTGGAAAGCGCCATCCGCCTGGCGGCAAAGGTGCACAAGGGGCAGAAGGACCGTGCGCAGAAGCCGTACATCCTGCACGTGATGCGCGTGATGATGCGCGGCACCGACCTGGAGGAGCAGTTGCTGGGCGCCCTGCACGACGTATTGGAACGCTCCGAGCTCACCGTGGCGGAACTCGCTGAAAAGGGCTTTCCTCCGCGCGTGCTCAAGGCACTGGAGCACATTTCCCGCAAGGAAGGCGAGGACTATGAAACCTACATCGACCGGGTGGCATTGGACGGCCTGGCCCTGCGGGTGAAACTGCACGACCTGAGCGACAAGATGGACATCCGCCTGCTGAAGGAACTGGGCCTGGCGGACATCAAGCGCTACAACCGGCAATTGGCGGCCTACCACAAGCTGCGCAAGTTGGTGGGCGAGGCGCGCAACGGCTCGGGCACCGCCTGATCGCGCCCGCGCGCCCACTGCGGGCCACCTCCGGGCGGCCTGTATATTCGCGGCCCTGAACCAAATCCACGCCATGCAACGACCTGTGTTTGCCCTGCTGCTGTTTCCCCTGTTGATGGCCTGCGGGGGCAATGAACACGCGCCGGAAACCACGGCTGCCAAGGATACTGTGGCCACGGATTCCTTCAAGTGGGAAGTGGACCATTTCGGTGATGTGCGGGTGCTGCGCTACCAAGTGCCCGGATGGGAGAAATTGAGCCTGCAACAGAAAAAGCTGGCCTACTTCCTCACCATGGCCGGCCTCAGCGGGCGTGATATTTATTGGGACCAGAACTACAAGTACAATTTGGAGGTCCGCAAGGCCTTGGAAAAGATCATCAAGGAATACAAAGGCACGCGCTCCGGCGCGGAATGGGAGGCCTTCATGACCTATGCCAAGGAAGTGTTCTTCGCCAACGGCATCCACCACCACTACAGCATGGACAAGTTCATGCCGGCCTTCACGCGCGGGTACTTGGACACCTTGGTGGCCGCAAGCGGCGCGACGCTCCGCAAAGAAGTGGCTGACATCCTGTTTGACCCGGAAGTGGATGCCAAGAAGGTGAGCCTGGACAAAGACAAGGACCTGGTGCTGGCCTCCGCCGTAAACTTCTATGGCGATGACATCAACGCCAAGGAAGTGGAGGCATTTTATGCGGGCATGGAGGTGAAGGGCGACACCACGCCCATCAGTTACGGGCTCAACAGCAAGTTGGTGCGCGGGCCGGACGGCAAGCTGAAGGAGGACACTTGGAAGGTTGGCGGCCTGTACGGCCCGGCCATGGCCGAATGCGTGAAGTGGCTCACCAAGGCTGCGGAGGTTGCTGAGAACGATCAGCAACGCAAGGCGATCAACCTGCTGATCCAGTTCTACAACACCGGGGACCTGAAGACCTGGGATGATTTCAACGTGGCTTGGGTGAAGGACACCGCCAGCAAGGTGGATTTCATCAACGGCTTCATCGAGGTGTACAATGACCCCTTGGGCAAGCGCGGATCGTACGAGTCCATCGTGGAGATCACCGACCCGGTGGCCACGCAGAGCATGGAGGTGATCCAGAAGAACGCGCAATGGTTCGAGGACCATTCACCCTTGTTGCCGCAGCACAAAAAGAAGAACGTGGTGGGCATCACCTACCGCTTCATCAACGCCGTGGGCGAGGCGGGCGACGCTGCGCCGAGCACGCCGATCGGCGTAAACCTGCCCAACGCGGACTGGATCCGCAAGGACCACGGCAGCAAAAGCATCAGCTTGGGCAACATCATTGACGCGTACGACAAGAGCACGGGTGAAAGCTCCCTGAAGGAGTTCTGCTATGACCAGGCCGAGGTGGACCGGGCGGTGAAATACGGATCCCTCGCGGGCAACATCCACACCGCACTGCATGAGGTGGTGGGCCATGCCAGCGGACAGATCGAACCGGGCATTGCGGGGCCGGACGTGACCCTGAAAAGCTACGCCAGCACCTTGGAGGAAGGGCGTGCGGACCTGGTGGCGCTCTACTACATGATGGACCCCAAGCTGGTGGAGATGGGCGTAATGCCGAGCCTGGAGGTGGGGAAGACCGAGTACGACGGCTATATCCGCAATGGCATGATGGTGCAACTGCGCCGCCTGCAGCTCGGCAAACAGGTGGAAGAAGCGCACATGCGCAACCGCCAGTGGGTGAGCGCCTGGGTGTACGAGAAAGGCCTGCCGGACAGTGTGATCGTGAAAGTGGTGCGCGACGGTAAGACCTACTTCCACATCCGGGACTACGAAAAACTGCGCGGCCTGTTCGGTGAGCTGCTCAGGGAAGTGCAGCGCATCAAGAGCCAAGGCGACCTCAAGGCCGGGCACGACCTGGTGGAGAACTATGGCGTGAAGGTGGACCCCGCGCTGCACGCCGAGGTGCTCAAGCGTTCGGAGCACATCAACACCGCGCCTTATGCGGGCTTCATCCAGCCCCGCTTGGTGCCGGTTACCGATGCACGGGGCGAGATCACCGACATCAAGATCGAATACCCGGACAACTTTGTGGGGCAGATGCTGGAGTACGGTGAGAAGTTCAGCTTCCTGCCGGTGGGGCAATGATCCCGGTGCCCGCCGGAAATTCACGGGTCAACATGTTGCGTGAAGGCATCGCAGCTATATTTGCGCCCCCGTTCCGCAAGGTGCGGGAACTACCGGAGTGGCGGAATTGGTAGACGCGCACGTTTCAGGGGCGTGTGACCGTAAGGTTGTGAGGGTTCGAGTCCCTCCTCCGGTACAGGCAAGGCGGCGCAAGCCGCTTTGTTGTTTTCCGGCCTGTCCATTCGTGCTGCTATATTTGGTCGGGCAGCATGGCAACGAAGTACTTCCGCAGCAGCAGGCCGCAAGGCGTGCTTTTGTTCATGGCCATCGGGTTTGTGCTTTCGGCCGCGCTGTTGGTTGCGGCATTGCGCATGGACGGCATCAAGGCGTTGCTGGCCGCCGTGGTTGCAGCAGTGCTGCTTGGCCTGGTAGCATGGGCAGGCAAGCGCCGCAGCGTGCCCGTTGGCTACGAACTTGGCGTGGATGAACTCGTATTGCGGCGGGGCGCCGAAGCCGTGCACTTGCCCTTGGAAGCAGTGCTTGATGCGAATTTGATAGACCGGTTCACCGCACGCGATTATGTGGTGCAAGCCCATCTCCCCGATACAAAAGGAAGCAGCCAAGGCAAAGCCGGTCCAAGTGCCGTGGAAACGCACTATTGCGGAGTGCCATTGGGCATGGGGCGCGCAGCGGCCATTTATGCGGGCTTGGCCCAGTTGAGCACGCGCGATTTCAGGCGGAGCCTGGTGCTGCTTCGTGTGCATGGCGGCAGCGCGTACCTGCTTTCACCCAAGCACGGTTCAAGGATGGTTTCATCCCTGGGCAATGCGCTGGGCGAAATTCGGAAGGAGGTAACAGGAGCCGGTGCTTAGCGGATCCGGATCCGCTGGCCCACGCGCAAGGTGCTGCTTGTGCGGATCTTGTTCAAGCGGCAAAGCCTGGCCACCTGCACGCCCGTGCGGCGGGAAATGCCATAGAGCGTGTCACCCTTGCGGACAACATAACGCGTAGTTGCGCTCACCGGGGCCGTGGCCTTGTGGAACGTTACCGGGGCAATGCTGACGGCCTCGGCGCGCAGCGTTCCGATTTCCATGTTGAAGATCGTTTCCGGGTCGATCGGATGCCCCAGGTAGCGTGTCTCGAAGTGCAGGTGGCTGCCCGTGGAGCGACCGGTGGAACCGCCCAAGCCCACGATGTCGCCGGCCTCCACATGGTCGCCCACTTCCACCAAGCGTTTGCTCATGTGGCCGTAGAGGGTTTCCAAGCCGTTCGGGTGGCGCACCACCACCACGTTCCCGAAGTCGCGGTGGTAGCGGGAAATGCGCACCATGCCGGCAAATGCGCTGCGCACGGTGTCCCCCGTTTGCAGCTTCAGGTCCGTGCCATAGTGGTGCCGCCCGTGCCGGATGCCGAACGGTGAAGTGATGCGGCCAGCGATCGGCATGTGGTGGTCGCAATCCAACCAAGCCAGTTGCAATGCCACGGTATCGGTGATGTCCGGCCGTTTTTCAAAGATCTGGTCCGTGTTCCAATCGCCGTACGTTTCATACGACGGGATGTAGAAAGCTGAATCGGCCGAGGTCCAAAATTCAGTGGGAGAGGCCGCGTCCACGATCGGTCCGGCCCCGGTTTCCTCATAGGTTCCCACATCCTCCGGACCGCCGATGGCGTTGGCTTCCTCCTGCCCGAAGCCAACGGTGGCACAGGCAAGAAAGAAGGCGGCACCCAAGGTGCGCAGCATCGTTTTTACGGTCATGGCGCGCAAAACTATCCGCCTGTTCCGGCTGTGCAAGTCCTTCAGCCACAATAGCATCAACGATCGACTGTGGCCTGCATGGCCCATGTCCCGCATCCCTTGGCCACAAAGCGTATCCGGCGCCCTTCCCATCTTTGCGCCCCCCGGTTAATGATCGTTAATCATGCTCAAGCTCCTTCCCCAAGCACCCTTTGCACTGCTGATGTTGTTCGCTGCATGCGGGCAGCCCGGTGCCGCACCGCAGCAGGATGCTTTGGAGGTGGACAGTGCCACCGTTGATGCCCGCGTGCGCCCGAACATTTACGTGCCGGTGAGGCTCACCACGGACCTTTCCGCATTGGACAGCACCGACAGGCAGTTGCTTCCCTTGCTGATCCAGGCGGCAAGCATTATGGACACCTTGTTTTGGCATGAGGCCTGGGGCGCACCGGACAGTTTGCCCATGGCACACGCCGATCCCGATGTGGCCCGCTTCTTCCACATGAACTATGGCCCGTGGGACCGCCTTGCGGGCGATGCGCCGTTCATCGATGGCGTTGGCGCCAAGCCCAAGGGTGCACGGTTCTATCCGGCGGACATGACCGCCGAAGAATTTGATGCATGGGGCGACAGTGCCAAAAGCAGCTTGTACACCATGGTGCGGCGGGATGCCGCAGGCAAACTGAAGGCCGTTCCGTACCACCTATATTTCAAAGCGAACATCGGGCGCGCGGCCGCGCTGCTGGAGCAAGCGGCAGGCATTGCAAAAGACAAGGGACTGAAAGCCTACCTCGCGGCGCGTGCAAAAGCCTTGCGCACCGATGACTACAAGGCCAGCGATCTGGCCTGGCTCAACATGCGCGACAATGCGGTAGGCTTGATCATTGGCCCGATCGAAACTTATGAGGACCAGTTGTACGGCTTCAAAGCCGCCCACGAAGCTTATGTGGTAGTGAAGGACAAGGCCTGGACCGCGCGGCTGGAGCGGTTCGCCAAGTTACTGCCGGAGCTTCAGCGGGGACTGCCCGTGGCAGAGGCATACAAGCGGGAGAAGCCCGGGAGCGATTCGCAGCTCGGTGCTTACGATGCGGTCTATTATGCGGGCGATGCCAACGCCGGCGGAAAGACCATTGCGGTAAACCTGCCCAACGACGAAGGGATCCAGCTGGCCAAGGGCACGCGCCGCCTGCAACTGAAGAATGTGATGAAGGCCAAGTTCGACCAGATCATGGTGCCCATCGCCGATCAGCTCATGGCGGAGGACCAGCGCAAGCACATCACCTTCGACGCCTTCTTTCAGAACGTGATGTTCCATGAAGTGGCGCATGGCTTGGGCATCAAGAACACCATCAATGGCCGGGGCAAGGTGCGTGATGCCCTGCTGGAGGAAGCCGGTGCATTGGAGGAAGGAAAGGCCGACATCCTTGGCCTGTACATGGTGGAACAACTGCGTGATCGGGGCGAGATCACGGACGGGGAAGTGATGGACAATTACGTCACCTTCATGGCCAGCGTGTTCCGCTCCGTGCGCTTCGGCGCCAGCGATGCACATGGCCGCGCGAACATGCTCCGCTTCAATTATTTCCAGGATGCGGGAGCAATTGTTCGCGATGCCGCCACGGGCACTTACCGCGTGGATGCCCCTAAAATGCACAAAGCCATTGCCGACCTTGCGGGCCTGATCCTTAAGCTGCAAGGCGACGGCGACCTGGAAGGCGTGCGTGCGCTCATGGCCAAACAAGGGTCGGTAAAGCCGGAGCTTCAGAAGGACCTTGACCGGCTGAAGGCCGCGAAGATCCCGGTGGATGTGGTGTTTGAACAAGGCACGCAGGTGTTGGGCCTGAATGCGGCACGATGATCGCGGGGCACTGGCAGGCATGAGCGGGGAAGGCGAAGAAAGGGTTTCCACCTTGCTGGGAACAGCGGTCCAGTTCCTGGTGGCGCTGGTGGCGGCCTTGCCGATCTCGGTATTGCTGTGGTCCCGCTTGCCGCAGCCCATCCTGCCAACAGTGGCGGGCATCAGCTTGGACCGCTTGGTGGTCTTCCTGCTGGTGCTTGCGCTGTTGCTTTTCATATTGCGCAAATGGACGCTGTTGGCCTACGGGCTGCTCGTGGCGGGCCTGGGATGGATCACCGTCATGGACTTCCGGGGTGATTACGGGTTCGGCGACTTGTACAAGGACTACGGCCTGATGCTCGCCAACATCTCGCAGCGCACCGAGGCACTGCCCGAAGTGAATGACCTGAAGCCCTTCAAGGGTGCCGAGGAACTCCGCAAGGCCATGGACTACAAGGACCCGGAGGTGCGCTCCTTTGCGGTGCGTGCGGCCACCACGTGGTTCACCGAAGCTGCGGAAAACGAAGCGGACCGAAAACTGGTACAGGCCTTCTCCGTCTTCAAGGTGATCAACAATGCCTGGGTGTACGTAAGCGATCCCGCCGACGGCGAGTACTTCGCCACGGCCAAGGAAAGCGTGCCATTGCTGGCCGGTGATTGCGACGACCATGCCGTGCTCATGGCATCCGCCATCACCGCCATCGGCGGGAAGGTGCGATTGGTGAGGACCACCGGCCACATCTACCCCGAGCTGTACGTGGGTGATGCCAAAGGCATGCAACGGGCCGCCTACCTGATCCGCAACGTATTGTTTCCCGATGAGGCCCGCCACGCCGACCTGTACTACCACACCGATGCCGAAGGCGGCCGTTGGATCAACCTGGACTATACGCGGCACTATCCCGGCGGACCGGTGATGAGCGAGAAGATCATCGGCATCCTCCGCGTGTGAGGTGGCAGGTCCGGCCCTTGCTACATTTGGGCGGATGTCCGAGGAGCGCAAACTGATGAACCCGGCGGAACTGGCCAAGGCCAGCCACATGCGTCCGGGCGATCCGCGCATCACCATGCTGGCGGAGGTAAGCGGCCTGAACCGGTTGGAACGCTTTTACAACGAGATCAAAGTTGGTCCTGGAGAGGACTTCATCGCTGCCTTGTTCGCCCACTTGGACCTGAAGCTGGAAGTGGACCCCGCGGACATGGAACGGGTGCCCAGGGAAGGGGGCGTGGCCATTGTGGCCAACCACCCTTACGGTGCCATCGATGGGCTGGCCATGCTGCACGTGCTGCGCCACCGCCGCCCGGACCTGAAGGTGATGGCCAACTTCATGCTCCAGCAGCTGGAACCCCTGAAGGACCGTTTCATCGGGGTGAACCCGTTCGAGACCTTGGCCACACGCAGCAGTTTCCAAGGCATGCGGCAGGCCCGCCAGCACCTGGCCGATGGCGGTGCCTTGGGCGTATTCCCGGCAGGGGAAGTGAGCAGCTACCGGAACGATGTGGACGCCGTGGCCGATCCCCGTTGGAAAACGCCGGTGATCAAATTGATCCGCCATGCGGGCGTGCCCGTGGTGCCCTTGTGGTTCGATGGCGCCAACAGCCTGGTGTTCCAGATCTTGGGCATGGTGCACCCCAGCCTGCGCACGCTGCAGCTGCCGCGCGAGATGCTCCGCATGCATGGGCGCAGCGTGCGTTTGCGCATCGGCAATCCGCTCGCGGAAAAGGAACTCGCCCAGTTCGCATCCATGGACGACCTGGCCCGGTACCTGCGGGCCAAAACCTATTCCATCGGCAGCGGCGTTACGGTGCGGCGCGAGCACTTCCGCCCGCTCTTCTTCCCGCGAAAACCGAAGCCCGTGGTGGATGCCGTGCCCGTGGCGCAGATGGAGGCCGAATTGGCCGGACTGGAGGACCGCAAGCTGAACACCCAGGGCGAGTTCGACCTGTACCTGGCACCAAGCAGCCGGATACCAGGCATCCTGCGCGAGATCGGGCGCTTGCGCGAGTTGACCTTCCGCGCCGTGGAGGAGGGCACCAACAAGGCCATCGACCTGGACGAGTTCGATCTCTATTACGACCACCTCTTTTTGTGGGACCGTGAAAAGCGCAGGCTGGCCGGGGCCTATCGGGTCGGTGATGGCCGCATGATCATGGACCGCTACGGCAAGAAGGGCTTCTACCTCAACACGCTTTTCAAGCTCGGCCGCGCCATGCGCGGGGTGCTGGCATCGAGCTATGAACTGGGGCGCTCGTTCATCGTGGCTGATTACCAGCGCCACCGCCTGCCGCTTTACATGCTCTGGCGCGGCCTGCTGCTGCATGTGGTCGCACATCCGGACCACCGCTACCTCATTGGCCCGGTAAGCATCAGCGGTGCCTACAGCAAATTCTCGCGCAGGTTGATCATGGAGTTCGTGCAGCAGCACCACTTTGATGAGCAACTGGCGGCGCATGTAAAGCCGCGCAACCGGTTCCACATCGGCCTGGACAAAACCGATGGATCGGCCTTGCTGGAGGCATCGGGGGAAGACATCAAGAAGCTGGACCAGATGATCTCCTACATCGAAACGAGCGGTTCCACGGTGCCCGTGCTGCTAAAGCGCTACCTCTCGCTCAACGCCAAGATCGTCGGCTTCAACCGGGACCCGCACTTCAATGATGCGCTGGACGGCTTGGTGGTGCTGGACCTGTCCAAAGTACCACCCACCGTGATCGAAGGCTTGAAGAAGGGCATGCCGTGAGCTGCCCATTAAATGTCCCACGCCACGATCGCCTTGTCGTCACTTGCCGTGAGCAGCGTGCCTGCATTCATCCATAGCAGGGCATTCACCGAATAGCCGTGGCCACCGGCGTTGCGGTCCAAACGGCGCAGCGGGCTGAAATTGCCCGCATCCCACAGCTTGGCGGTTTTATCGCGCGCGGCGGAAGCCAGCTTGGTGCCGTCCGGGCTGAAGGCAATGGAGTAAATGGTGTCTTTGTGCGCAGGGAAGGCGTGCAAGGGCTTGAAGCCTTCATCGGTTCGCCAAAAGCGGAGATGACCATCCTTTCCGCCGCTTACCAAGACGGGCTTTTCGGGATGCCACGCGAGGCTGTTGGCCCCGATATCATGGCCGGGCAGGGTGAACAACTCGTTCAGTCCGGTGGTGCCAAGGATGTGAATGCTGCCATCGCCACAAGCCACGGCGAGCTGATCTCCATCCGGATCAACAGCAAGGCAGCGGACCTTGTCGTCGCTAAGGGGGATCTTGCGCTGCAGAGCGATCGCTCCGCTGCGGTCCGTGGCAGGGGCCCAGATGGAGAGCGCTCCGTCGCCACCTGCGGCGGCGATCCGTCCATCGGGCAATTCCGCGATGCTGAAGATACCCTTTACATGGGCGCGTTCCAGCTGCAATTCCCGCAATTCAGCGGAATTCACAACATGCACGCCGCCGTCCTCATCACCGATGTACAACAGGCCGTTCGTCCCCGGATGGAGAGCGAAAATGGCACGGCCCACTTTGGCCACCACCACGCCGGCATCGGGTTCGTCCAATTTCCACCGCACCACAATACCATCACCGCTGCCGCTGATGAAAGTGCCTGGCGCCGCACCAGGTGCCAGCGCATACACCGCGCCTTTATGGCCGGTGAAGCGGGTGACTCCTTGGAATGGCATTGTTCGTGGTGCGGGTGCAAGGTATCCTAAGCTGTAACTCTGGAAGCTGTTCCTCGTCATTACACCGGACAACTGTGTGCTGGGCCGTTCATGTGATCTGCCCGGCATGATTGCCAGCCGTCAGCGATCTTGGCAGCTCAAACCCCAACACGTCCCCCATGGACCTCATCATCGAAGGACTCAGCAAGACTTATGGCAACGGCGTGAAAGCGCTGGACAACGTAAGCCTGCACATCCCCACTGGCATGTTCGGCCTGCTGGGCCCCAACGGCGCGGGCAAGAGCACGCTGATGCGCATTTTGGCCACCCTGCAGGAAGCCGACAGCGGTACGGCCAAGCTCGGCGACATCGATGTGCTGAAGGACAAGGATGCCGTGCGGCGCACGCTGGGCTACCTGCCGCAGGAGTTCGGCGTGTACCCCAAGGTGGGCGCATATGAGATGCTGGACCACATCGCCCTGTTGAAGGGCGTTACGGCAAAGGGCGAGCGCAAGGACCTGGTGGAGGCGCTGCTGCAGCGCGTGAACCTGTGGGACCAGCGCAAACGCAAGCTCAGCGGCTTCAGCGGCGGCATGAAGCAGCGCTTCGGCATCGCGCAGTGCCTCATCGGCCAGCCCAAGCTCATCATCGTTGACGAGCCCACGGCGGGCCTGGACCCCGGCGAGCGCAACCGCTTCTACAACCTGCTCACCGAGATCGGCGAGAACGTGGTGGTGATCCTGAGCACGCACATCGTGCAGGACGTGCGCGAGCTGTGCAGCAACATGGCCATCATCAACAAGGGCAAAGTGCTCTATGCCGGGCCGCCGGAGGAATCGTTGCGGCAGATACAGGGCAAGGTGTGGGAGAAACGCATCGCCAAGAGCGAGCTGGAGGGCTATGCCACCGGCGGCAAGATGATCAGCAACCGCCTGGTGGCCGGCGTGCCCGTGATCCACTTGCTGAGCGATGAGCGCCCCGCGGAAGGCTTCACCACCGTGGAGCCGGGCCTGGAGGACGTCTTCTTCGGGGCCATCAGCCGCAGCAACGCCCAAGCCGCCGCACAATGACACGGAAATTCTTCCTCTTCGAGGTGCGCTATTGGCTGCGGCAGCCCATGGTGTACATCTTCTTCCTGATCCTGGGCCTGCTGCCCTTCTTCGCCGTGATCAGCGACAATGTGCGGATCGGCGGCGGCATCGGCAACGTGTTCAAGAATGCGCCCTACGTGGTCTACCAGTTCTACGGGGCCATGAGCTTCATCGCCATCCTGATGGTGACGGCCTTCGTGAACGGCACCGCCATCCGCGACTTCACCAGCGACACGGCGCAGATCGTCTTCTCCACGCCGGTGAGCAAGCGCAGCTACTTAGTGGGCAAGTTCCTCGGCAGCACCTTCATCGCCACCTTGCCGCTCTTAGGCGTTTCCCTGGGCATCGTCCTGGGCAGTTGGTGGCCTTCGGTGGACCCGCTTCGCTTGGGGCCCAATTACATGCTTCCCCACCTGGAGGCCTTGTTGGTGGTGGCCTTGCCGAACATCCTGTTCGCCGCGGCCATCATCTTCGCCGTGGCCGTGCTGATGCGCTCCACCATGGCCTCGTTCATCGCGGCCATCCTGCTGTTCGTGGGTTATTCCGTGGCCGGCACGTTCATGAGCGACATGGACAACCAGCACCTGGCCTCGTTGCTGGATCCCTTTGGGGGCGCGGCCACCGACCTCATCACCAAGTACTGGTCCGTGGCCGACAAGAACACGCGCTTGCTGCCACTGGACGGCGTGCTGCTGTGGAACCGTTTGATCTGGCTGGGTGTTGCAGCTGCCGTTTTCATCTTCGGTTACATGCGTTTCCGGTTCACGGACCGCAAGCAGAAGGCCCGGCCGGCCGAGGCTGATGAGCGGGTGCCGGCAACGGCGGCGGTGGCCTTGCCCACCGTGCAGCTGCACCATGGCGCTGCGGCCCGGCGTGCACAGTTCGCCACGCTTTTCCGCCGGGACTTCCTGGGCATGCTCAAGGGCACGCCCTTCATCATCATCATGGCGCTGGGCCTGGTGCAGTTGTTCGTCTCGCTGGGCTTCGTCACCAGCATGTACGGCAACACCACCTATCC
>JAFDZG010000263.1 GCA_018267065.1 Bacteroidota bacterium | reverse complement strand
GTTATGAACAGGGAAAAGCGGCTGATGTCGTACACATCCCGTTGTTCACCACCAGCGTGCCCGAACCTCCTTGGGCACTGCATTACCCCCCTTCTTTGCGGTGCAACCGCCGCCCATGGCCCTCAGTCGTTTCTGGACCTTCATCCTCATCCTCAGCATCGGCTATGCGCTGGTGATGCTGGCCACGGGCAGGCAGCACAGCTTGGGCACCTTGGTGAACGGCAACCAGGGCGATCCCTTGATGGTGGCCGAAAAGGACAGTGCCGATCTTCAGGGCACCGCCTTGCTGCTGGAATTGCGCACCGCAGGCGATGCTGGCCTAATGCACGGCGATACCCTGATCACCTTGGGCAAAGGCGGCATGGTGCGCTACTCAAAAGGCAAGCAGGCAGCAGACGGCCTCTTTGAAACCTGCAAGAACACGGTGACGGACCTCTGGCTGCCACTGATCGGCTACCTCACCTTTTTCTGCGGCCTGATGAACCTGCTGGTGGATTCGCGCGCCATGGAAAAACTGGCCCGCTTCCTCTCCCCCATCTTCCGCTGCATCTTCCCCGACCTGCCCGGCGACCACCCCGCTTACGGCTACATGACGCTCAACTTCTCCGCCAACTTCCTCGGGCTGGACAACGCCGCCACGCCATTCGGCCTCAAGGCCATGGAGAGCATGCAGGAAAGCAACCCCACGCCGGACAAGGCCACCAACAGCCAGATCATGTTCCTGTGCCTGCACGCGGCGGGCCTCACCCTGCTTCCCACCAGCATCATCGGCTACCGGGCCGCCATGGGCGCGGCCAACCCGGCCGACATCATGATCCCCATGATCGTCACCAGCTTTGTGGGCACCTTGGCCGCCCTGGTCTTCGTGGCCATCCGCCAGCGCATCAACCTCTTCAATGTCCCCGTGCTGGTGTTCGTGCTGGGCGTCAGTGCCGTGATCGGCGGCCTGATGGCCTACATCAGCGGCTTGGGCGGCGCGGCCAAGTTCCACTTCACCGACAACCTGGGCAACGGCCTGCTCCTCTGCATCATCCTGCTCATTGTGGGCTATGCCTTCCTGCATGAGCGCTACTTCAAGGAAAAGGGCACCAACATGTTCGACTCCTTCATCCACGGCAGCAAGGACGGCTGGACCACCGGGCTGCGCGTACTGCCCTACATGCTGGCCATGCTTGCTGCATTGAGCATCTTCCGCAACAGCGGGCTGATGGACATTGTGATGGACGGCTTCTCCAAGCTGCTCGCTGTGTTCCATGTGGACCGCTCCATCATCGATGCCGTGCCCGTGGCCCTGATGCGGCCGTTCAGCGCGGGCGGCGCGCGGGGCTTCATGCTGGATGCCATGAAGACCTACGGCGCGGACAGCTTCACCGGGCAGCTTTCCAGCATCCTGCAAGGCGCCGCGGAAACCACCTTCTATGTGCTCGCCCTCTACTTCGGCGCGGTGAACGTGAAGAACACCCGCTATACCCTGGGCATCATGCTGCTGGTGGACCTGGTGTGCGTGCTCACGGCCATCGTGGTGTGTTCACTCTACTTCTGATCGGCCCACCTTTGCAGCCATGAACGACCAAGCGAACCCGTTTGAGGTGAACCGTGCCTTGTGGAACGCGCGGACCAAGCACCATACGGGTTCCAAGTTCTATGATGTGGAAGGCTTCCTTGCCGGGAAGAATTCGCTGAGCGGGAAGGAACTGGAACTGCTGGGTGATGTGATGGGGCAAAAGTTGCTGCACCTGCAATGCCACTTTGGGCAGGACACCTTGTCACTGGCACGAATGGGCGCACAGGTCACAGGCCTTGATCTCTCTGACGTGGCGATCGCCGAAGCCGGGAAGCTGGCTGCCCGCATGGGATTGAACGCGAATTTCGTCACCGCCAATGTACTGGACTTCCAAGCAGCGCTGGAAGGAAGGTTCGACATCGTCTTCACCAGCTACGGCGTGCTGGGCTGGCTGCCCGAACTGGGCGGATGGGCACGCAACATCGCGCGCTACCTGAAACCGGGCGGCAAGCTGGTGCTGGTGGAGTTCCATCCGGCGGTGTGGATGTTCGACAACGAATTCAAGGAAGTGGCCTGGTCCTACTTCAACCGCCAGCGCATTGTGGAAACGGAACAAAGCACCTACGCGGACAACACCGCGCAGATCAATTTGGAATCGCACACGTGGAACCATTCCCTGGCTGAAACCTTCACGGCCTTGCTGGGCGCAGGCTTGCGCATTGAACACTTTGAGGAAATGGACGGATCCCCGCACAATTGCTTCGCGAACACCGTGCAAGGGGCCGACGGCCTGTACCGCATTGCAGGAATGCAAGGCAAGTTGCCAATGGTCTTTTCCGCAGTGGCCACCCGCAACCGGTGACGATTAGATTCGCGCCTCTTTTCATTCCGCATGCCAACGAAGATCGAACAGCGCAACTCCAAGATCCATGGCCAGGGCGTATTCGCCACCGCCCCCATCAGGAAAGGCGAAACCGTGGTGGAATACAAGGGCAAACTGCGCACCCATGATGAAGTGGACGAGGAATACGGTGACCAGGACAACGGCCACACCTTCCTCTTCATCCTGAACGACACCTACGTGATCGATGCCAACATCCGCGGCAACGTGGCCCGCTGGATCAACCACGGCTGCGCGCCCAACTGCCAAGCCTTCGTGATCGGCGATGAAAGCGGCGACCCGCGCAAGGACAAGGTGGTGATAGAGGCCATGCGCAACATTGCCAAGGGCGAGGAGCTCACCTACGATTACGACATCCACATCGAAGGACCCATCACGGCGCAGGAGCGCAAGCTTTGGGCCTGCCGTTGCGGTGCGCCCAATTGCACGGGCAGCATGCTGAAGGTGGACAAGCCCGCCAAACGCAAGGCCAAAGCGAGTTAGCCAATGGCCCGCAAGATCATTGTGCGGCGCTCGCCCATGCACGGCAACGGCGTGTTCGCCGCAGTGGACCTCCCCGCCGGCACCGAGCTCATCGCATACAAAGGCCGCCTGATCACCCCCAAGCAGGCCGACAAGCTGTATCCCGACGAGATGGAATCGGGGCACACCTTCCTCTTCGCGCTGAACGATGACTGGATCATCGACGCCAACGTGGGCGGCAACGATGCCCGGTGGATGAACCACAGCTGTGCGCCAAACTGCATCCCCTACTTGCATGAGCACGCCACGGACCACTGCAAGGACCGCGTGATCATTGAAACCATGCGGGACGTAAAGGCCGGGGAAGAACTCTGCTATGACTACGGCATCAGCTTCGAGGTGCGCCATACCGTCCGGCTGAAAAAGATCTGGGCGTGCCGCTGCGGCTCCCCCAACTGCACAGGCACCCTGCTGCAGCCAAAGAACCACGAGCGGCGCACGTCCTGAATTGGCACGGCGCTTGCTGACACCGATTCGTTGTTTGATGTCCATCAATCCACATGATGTGGCCAAAGGGTCTCCTGCGTAAGGATGGATGGCCATGAATGACGACAGGCTTCAAAGCCGCCCCGGAATAATTTTGCCCCCTACGTTCAACGGCCAACCATGAAAAAGACCCTCCTCCTCTTCGCTTCACTGCTGCTCGCCCTCCACTCCTTCAGCCAGGACGACCCGCGCAGCAAGGCCATCATCGACAAGCTCATCGCCAAGAACAAGACCTACAAGAGCTTCGATGCCGACTTCAGCAGCCGCTTGGTGAACACCGCGAGCAAGCTGGACTTGAAGCAGGACGGCAACCTGAAGGTGAAGGACCGCAAATTCCGCCTCACCCTGCTGGACAACACGGTGATCAACGACGGCACCGCGCTTTGGACCTACAGCAAAAAGACCAACGAGGTAACCATCTCCGACCCGAAGGACATGGACGCCACCCTGGACCCCGCCAACCTCTTCAACGTGTATGAAAAGGGCTTCAAGAGCCAATATGTGGGCGCCGGCACCGAGGACGGCACGGCCGTGGAGACCATCAAGCTCTTCCCGCTGGACCCGGTGAAGAAAGCCTTCCACACCGTGATCCTCACGGTGGACAAGGCCAAGATGGAGCCGCGCAAAGTGGTGATGAAATACAAGGACGGCAACGAGGTGACCTATATCCTGAAGAAATTCACGCCCAACGCGGAGATGGTGGACGCGCTCTTCAGCTTTGACAAGAGCAAGTACCCGGGCGTGGAGGTGAACGACATGCGCTGAGCAGGTGAATGATGGTGGATCCGCGCTTTCGCAGGCCCGCTTCGCAAGGCCCTGGGGGAGGAAAGGAATTGCGCCCGGAACCGCCTGCTGCCTAAATTCGCGGCCTTCCTGGAAAAACGGGGCCTTGGACCCGCCTTCAGGCAACCCTGGACCCCAGATGGGCAAATCCAATTCCCACCCGTTGACATGGGCCGGTGTGCTGATCACCTTGGGCATCATCTACGGTGATCTGGGCACCTCCCCGCTTTACGTGTTCAAGGCCATCATCGGTGAGCGGGAGATCACCCAGCAACTGGTCTTCGGCGGCATCAGCTGCGTGTTCTGGACATTGACCATCCAGACCACCTTCAAATACATCCTGCTCACCCTTCGGGCGGACAACCGCGGTGAGGGTGGCATCTTCTCCCTCTACGCGCTGGTGCGCCGTTTTGGCAAATGGCTCTTCATCCCCGCCATCCTGGGGGCCGCCACATTGCTGGTGGACGGCATCATCACGCCCTCCATCACCGTGTCATCAGCCATTGAGGGCTTGGGGGGCTTGCCGGCCTTCGAGGGCATCTTCGACCCCGGCACCGACATCACGGTGTGGACGGTTATCGTCATCCTTTCCATCGTCTTTTTTGTGCAGCGGTTCGGCACCAAGGCCGTGGGGTTCGCGTTCGGGCCCATGATGTTCATTTGGTTCAGCATGCTGCTGATCCTTGGCATCCGGCAGATCGTGCACTTCCCCCATGTGGTGCACTGCCTGAACCCCTATTACGCCTATGACCTGCTGGCCAACTACCCCCATGGCTTCTGGCTGCTGGGCGCCGTGTTTCTCTGCACCACCGGGGCCGAGGCCCTGTACAGCGACCTGGGCCATTGCGGGCGCCGAAACATCCAGGTAAGTTGGATCTTCGTGAAAACAGCGCTGGTGGTGAACTACATGGGCCAAGGTGCTTGGCTAATGCACCAGGACGACACCCACCTGCTGGGCCGCAACCCGTTCTTCGAGCTGATGCCGCCGTGGTTCCTGCTGGCGGGCATCATCATTGCCACCTTCGCGGCCATCATTGCCAGCCAGGCGCTTATCAGCGGTGCCTTCACCCTGATCAACGAGGCCATCACGCTGAACTTCTGGCCCCGCGTGCGCGTGCGCTTCCCCACGGTGGTCCGCGGCCAGATCTACATCCCCAGCGTGAACTGGATGCTCTGGGCCGGCTGCATGGGCGTGATGTTCTACTTCCGCGAAAGCGGGTTGATGGAAGCGGCCTACGGCTTCTTCATCTGCGTGGCCATGCTGATGACCACCACGCTGATGTTCGGCTACCTGCACTATGTGCGCAAGTGGGCGCTCGTGCTGGTGCTGCCGGTGGTGGGCCTGTTCCTGGCCGTGGAAAGCGCCTATTTCGTGGCAAACGTGGTGAAGATCACCCACCGGATCTGGTTCATCGTCTTCGCGTTCGGCCTGGTGGGCGTCATGTTCATCTGGTACCGCGCCCGGAAGATCACCAACCGTTTCATCGAGTTCCTGCCCCTCACCGATTTTGTGGACGCCCTGCGCAACCTCAGCAACGACAAGGACATCCCGAAGTACGCCACACACCTGGTGTACCTCACCAAGGCCGACCACCCCAACCAGGTGGAGCGGCAGATCATGAACTCCATCCTGGCCCGCAAGCTGAAGCGCGCCGAGATCTACTGGTTCATCCACCTGAACTACACGGACGAGCCATACACCATGGAGTATCGCGTGCGCGAACTGGTGGACGACAAGGTGATCCGCGTGGACTTCGACCTGGGGTTCCGCGTGCAGCCCCGCGTGAACCTGCTGTTCCGCAGGGTGCTGGAGGACATGGACGCCGACCAGGAGCTGCTTTTCCGCAACAAATACGAGTCCATCAAGAAGGGTGATTTCCATACGGACATCCTGTACGTGATCACCGAACGCGTGCTATCCGTGGAAAACGAGTTCAGCCTGCGCGACGACCTGATCTTGGACGCCTACTATGCGCTGAAACGCTTGGCCTTGGGCGACCGCGAAGCCTTGGGCCTGGACCCCAACGTGAGCGTGGTGGAGCAAGTTCCGCTGGTGATCCAGGGCGGGCGCGAGCTGCCCCTGAAGCGCATGGGCCGTTCAACAGGCACGCCGTTGGGCCAGCCTCCGTTCCCTACTTGATCCCGCGTTCACGCTCCACGCGTTCCCAGGCTTCCTGCACTTTCTTGAACTTTTCCGCGGCGGCCTTCTGCACTTCCTCGCCCATGTGCGCCACGCGGTCCGGGTGGTGCTTCATGGCCATGCGGCGGTAGGCCTTCTTCACCTCCTCATCGCTGGCCTTGGGGTCCACCTCCAGCACGGTGTAGGCACTGGCGATGGAAGGCCCGCGGAACATGGCATCCAGCGAGGCCAGGTCCTTGTCGCTGATGCCCATGTCCGCGGCGATGCGCTCCAGCACCCGCCGCTCCGCCATGTGGATCATGCCGTCGGCATGGGCCAGGCCGATGAGGTAGTGCATTACCTGAAGGCGTTCGGGGTGCGATAGATGGCTGCGAATCTGCAGGCACACATCGCGCAAAGGGATCTCGCGCTTCAGTACGTCGCGCAGTACACGCAGCAGTTCCGCGCTGTGCTGGGGGCCGAACTGCTGCACGAAGAAGCGGCGCACATGCCCCAGCTCGCCATGGGTGGGCTTGCCGTCGGCCTTCATCACCGCGGCGGTGAGCACCACCAGGCTGATGGCCAAGTCGCTGCCGGTGGAGGGGCCTTGGCGGTATTGCGGGCCGCCCTGCCCCGGCTGCCGCACGGGTGCAGCGCCCTTGGCACCGTCCATCAACGCGCCCAGGGCAAAGCCCACCACCGCACCGATGGGCGTGCCCGTGAGCGCAAAGCCCAAGCTGCCGAAGATCCACTTGTTGTAGCCCGACATTTACCAGGAACCGCCTGCGCCGCCGCCGCCGAAACCGCCGCCGCCGAAACCGCCGAAGCCGCCACCGCCCCCAAACCCGCCACCACCGCCGCCGGAAAAGCCTCCCCAGCTGCCGCTGTGCCGCGAACTGGCCGCATTGAGCAGCGCCCATGCGGCCCAGAAATCCAGGTGGTTCACCTTGGCGTAGGTGCTCGCCTTTCGGGCCTTCATCCAAATGCCCAGTGCCATGAAGCTGCCGAACATCAGTATGGTGAACAGCCCGCCCCAAGGGAACGGCTCCTTGCCGTAGCTCTTGGCGCTGATCTCGCCCTTGGCCAGCTTCATCAGCACGTTGGTGCCTTGGTCCAGGCCGCCATAGAAGTCGCCTTGGCGGAAGCTGGGCAGGATCTCCTCTTCCACAATGCGCTTTGCGGTGAGGTCCGGAATGGCGCCTTCCAGCCCGTAGCCCACGGCGATGAAGACGTGCCTGTCGCCCGCCTGGCCATTCGGCTTCACCAGTACCAGCACGCCGTTGTCAATGCCTTTTTTACCGAGGCCCCACGCCTCGCCCAGTTGGAAGGCGAAGTCGGAGGGCGGGTAGCCGCACAGCGTATCCACCGCCACGATGGCAATGCGGTTGCTGGTTTCGCGGGCGAAATGCACCAACTTGGCGTCCAGGGCGGCGGCATCCTGGGCATCCAGGAAATGCGTGAACTGGAAAACGAGGTGGTCTTCGTTCTTCGGCTTGGGCGGAAAGCAGGGGTCCACGTCCGCCGCATGGGCCAAGGTGCCCATGGCCAAGCCGAGCAGCAACAGGTGCAATTTCCTCATTTTCCGAAGCTGACCTCGTTGCTCAGTTCGTCGCGATCATCACGCCGGTGCGGGAAATGCTCCCGCAGTTTTTCGCCAAGGAGGCGCACGCCCTCGCAAAGCCCGTCGCAAAAACGGTCCTGTTTAAAGTGCGCCAGCACCGTGTCCAGCACGCCCTGCCAGTAGGCAGTGCCCAGCTTGGCGTGGATGCCGGTATCGCCCACCACGGCCACTTTGCGGCCCGGCACGCTTACATAAAGCAGCACGCCGTTGCGTTCGCGGGTCTTGTCCATGCCCAGGTTGCCGAACACAAAGGCGGCATGGTCCATCACATCTTCCATGATGGCCACGTCCAAGTGCACGCGGAT
This sequence comes from Bacteroidota bacterium, assembly GCA_018267065.1. Classification (GTDB taxonomy): domain Bacteria; phylum Bacteroidota; class Bacteroidia; order Flavobacteriales_F; family PHOS-HE28; genus PHOS-HE28. The sequence continues at coordinate 6,522 of JAFDZG010000263.1, read as the reverse complement.
CTCGCCGCTGGTGAGCTTCTCTGCCCGTTGCACGGCATCGCGCACGCGGGCCAGCTCTTCGCGGGTAAGCCAGTCCTCAATTTCAATGCGCTGCTTCACTTGCCGAAGTTGATGTCCGGGGCCACATCGGTGCCTTCCTGTGCCTTGAAGTAGCCCTTCTCGGAGAAGCCGAACATACCGGCCAGCAGGTTGTTGGGGAACATCTTGATCTTGGAGTTGAAGGCACGGGCCAAGTCGTTGAACTTGCGGCGTTCCACGCCGATGCGGTTCTCCATGCCTTCATATTGGGCCTGGAAATCGCGGAAGGCTTGGGTGGTCTTCAGGTCGGGGTAACGCTCCACGGTCACCATCAGGCGGCTCAGCGCGCCGCTCAGTTGCTGTTGGGCAGCCTCAAACTGCGCCATTTTCTCCGGGGTGAGGTCGTCCGCCTTCAGCTGGATGCTGGTGGCCTTGGCCCGCGCCTCGATCACGTCCGTGAGCGTTTTCTGCTCAAAATCCGCGGAGCCCTTGATGATCTGCACGATGTTCTTGGTCTTGTCGGCCCGCAGCTGGTAAGCATTCTCCACGTTGCTCCATTGCGCGGCCACGCCCTCGTTCATGCCCACCATGCCCCGTTGGAAGCTGATGGCCCAGAGCACGATGGCACCGAGGGCTACAAGTAGAATGATGGTGGAACGTTTCATGTGGGAGGGTTTTTGATCTGGTGTGGCCGATGATTCCGGCGCTGTACAAAGATGCACGTCCGCCGCCAACCGGAAATGTTCCGGCAGGTTGAACGGTCAGTGAGGAGGATGAGCGCGCCGTGCGGTGCCAGGCATGAACCAGGACGCCGGTGCGCCTTTGGCCGGTAATGCGTGGCAGCAGGTTGCTTAGCGAAGTTGTGAACGCCGGGAAGCGTTCAGCTCACCACTTCACCAGCTTCCCCAGCGTTTCACGCAGCCGTGCCTTGGGCAGGAACTGCTCTTCCAATGCATGCGAGAAGGGCACAGCCGTGTCGATGGAGGCCACCCGCATCACCGGTGCATCCAGGTCGGTGAAGCATTCCTCACCGATCACCGCTGCAATCTCACCACCGACGCCGCCGGTGAGCGTGTCCTCGTGCAGCACGAGCACCTTGCCGGTCTTGCGCACGCTTTCCAGCACGCGCTCCTTGTCCCATGGCAATAGGGTGCGCAGGTCCAACACATCGGCATTCAGGTTCATTTCCTTTACCGCATCCAGCGCCCAATGCACGCCCATGCCGTAGGTGATGATGCTGAGATCATTGCCCGCATGGCGCAGGGCAGCCTCGCCGATGGGCACGGTGAACCAGCCTTCCGGCACGTTGCCATGCAGGCTGCGGTACAGGTTCTTGTGCTCGAAGTACATCACCGGGTCGGGATCTTCGAAGGCCGCACACAGCAAACCCTTGGCATCCGCCGGGAATGCCGGGTACACGATCTTCAGCCCGGGGGTCTTGAAGAACCAAGCTTCGTTGCTTTGGCTGTGGAAAGGCCCCGCCCCCGAGCCTGCGCCCGTTGGCATGCGCACCACCACGTCCGCGTTTTGGCCCCAGCGCCAGTGCGCCTTCGCCAGGTTGTTGCAGATCTGCGTCATGCCCTCGCTCACGAAATCGGCGAACTGCATCTCCACCATGGCCTTCATGCCGTTGATGCTGAGCCCCAGGCCCGTGCCCAGGATGGCGCTCTCGCACAGGGGGGTGTTGCGCACGCGGTCCTTGCCGAACTCCGCCACGAAACCGTCGGTCACCTTGAAGGCCCCGCCGTATTCAGCGATGTCCTGCCCCATGAGCACCAAGCCGGGGAACTTGCGCATGCTTTCGCGCATGCCGTCGCTGATGGCATCGATGAAGCGCATTTCCTTGCCTTCCGGGACGGCTTCCACTTGTGCCGCTGCGCGGTCCCAAAGGCTGATGGGCCTTGCATACACGTCGTTCAGTTCCGTGGCCAGATCAGCCTTTACGGGCTCTTCGGCAAAGGCGGTGTCCACCGCAACAGCGATCTCGTGCTTGATGGCATGGTGGGTGGCATCCTTGACGGTTTCGCTCAAGATGCCCCGGTCCAACAGCCACTTTTCGTAGTTGGCCACGGGGTCCTTGCGGCCCCATTCCTCCATCAGCTCCTTTGGCACGTACTTGGTGCCGCTGGCCTCTTCATGCCCGCGCATGCGGAAGGTCATGCACTCCACCAGGATCGGCCGCGGGCGGCGGCGGATGCTTTCTGCCGCCTCACGGATGGTGTGTACCACCTCCAAGATGTTGTTCCCCGCAACTACGCGGCTTTCCATGCCGTAACCCAGCGCCTTGTCGCTGATGTAGCGGCATTTGAACTGTTCATTGCTTGGCGTGCTCAGGCCGTAGCCGTTGTTCTCCACCACAATGATCACCGGCAGGTCCCACACGGCGGCGGTGTTCACGCTCTCATGGAAGTCCCCTTCGCTGGTGGCCCCGTCCCCGGTGAATACCAGCGTACACTTGTTCTCCTTGCGCAGTTTATGCGCCAGGGCAATGCCGTCCGCCACGCCCATCTGCGGGCCCAAGTGGCTGATCATGCCCACGATCTTGTGCTCCTGCGTGCCGAAGTGGAAACTGCGGTCGCGACCCTTGGTGAAGCCGTTGGCCGTGCCTTGGAACTGGCTGAAGAGCCGGGCCATGGGCACGCCGCGCGTGGTAAAAACGCCCAAGTTGCGGTGCATGGGCAGGATGTATTCATCAGCCTCCATGGCCAAGGCAGCCCCCACCGCCACGGCTTCCTGCCCGATGCCGCTGAACCACTTGCTGATCCGCCCTTGGCGCAGCATGCTCAGCATTTTCTCCTCGATCAAGCGCGGGCGGAGCAGGTGCTCGTAGATCTCCAGCAGCTCCTTGTCGGCCAGCTTCTTCCGGTCAAAGGCTTGCTGCTTCTTCTCGATGGTTTCCAGGAACATGGCGGGGAGGCCGTTCTATTCGCGGCCATTCGGCCACAAATGTAGCCGGTACCCGGACCGGAATTGGGGCCCTTGCCTGGCCGCTGCATCCAGTGGGTTACACCGTGTAAACGCTATGCGCCCATCCTGGTGCCAGATGCCATGAACCTTTCATGGTGGGCATCCTCCAAGAATCTTTAACGGAGCATCATCCGTGAAGATGGGATCGTACCTTTCGTCTGTGGCCATTCCCAGTAACCTGCCCCGCCCTTCCTTTGAACAGCTCTTCCGGAAGGAATTGGGCTTGAAGGAGGCTGAATACAACCTGGTGCTTTCCCGTTTCGTGGTGAGGCATTTCCAGAAAAGGACATTCCTCCTGAATGCCGGAGATGTTTCCACGGGCAAGTTTTATGTGAATTCAGGCTGTACCCGCAGTTTCGTGCTGGACCGGAAAGGCAAGGAACATGTACTCTTCTTTGGCTTTGAGGATTGGTGGCTGGCTGATTTCGAGAGCTATATGACGGGCAAGCCAGGCAAGCAGTTCATCCAAGCGATCGAGGATTTGGAACTGCTGTACATCAGCAAGCCCGATTTCCACGCACTTACGGTTCAAGTACCCGCGCTGCACGAATGGTTTGAGGTGAGGCAGAAGAAGATGACCTTCGCCATGGTGGACCGTTTGATCGAGGTGAAGACGATGTGCCCGGAAGAGCGGATTGAGAAGCTTGCCCGTGCCCGTCCGGCGATCTTCCAGCGGGTGGCCCTGCATGATATTGCGAGCTATCTGGACATCGAACCGGGCTCACTGAGCAGGATCAGGAAACGCATGCTTGGGGAGCACCGCATTTCTTAACCGCGGTGAAGGATTTCGGCTGCGGGTCTTCCGTCCTTTGGCGACCAATCGCCCGACACCATGGAAACCGCGACCGTGAACCCCAAGACATCCATTTCGTCCGCGACAAGTGAAGCCCCGCTTACGCCGGAGCACATCATGAAGATCGGCATGGGCTTCTGGGCCTCGAAGGTCCTGCTCACTGCCGTGGAATTCGAATTGTTCACCCGCTTTGCGGCACAAGGCCCGATGACGGCCGCCCAGGTCAGAAAATCACTGGGACTGCATTGCTCGGAAAGGAATGTCCTTGACTTCCTGGATGCCTTGGCCAGCCTTGGGTTCCTGCATCGGCAGGGCCTGTTGGCTGCAGCGAAATACGACAACGGGCCGGAAACCGCGTTTTTCCTGGACAAGAAGAAGCCCGCATACATCGGCGGCATACTGGAAATGGCAAACAGCCGCCTCTATGGCATTTGGGCAAACCTGGCCAATGCCATGCGCACCGGCAAGCAACAGAACGAGGCCGTGGAGGGCGAGGATTTCTTTGCCAAGCTCTACAGTGACCAAGCGCGGCTTCGCGAATTTGCAAGGGCCATGAGCGGTGTCCAGATGGGGGCATTCACCACTTTTGTCCGCTCATTTGATTTCTCAAAGGCCAAGACATTGCTCGACCTGGGCGGCTCGGATGCGCGGCTCTCCCTGATGGTGGCGAAGCAACACCCGCACATGACCTGCATCTCCTTCGACCTTCCACCTGTGCACCCCATCGCGCATGCCAGCATCGTGCAATCCGGTTTGGGCCACCGGGTGACTGCCGCAGCCGGGGACTTTTTCACGGACACGCTCCCCAAGGCCGACGTGATCACCATGGGCAACATCCTGCACGGATGGAGTGAGGAGAAGAAGATCGCATTGATGCGCAAAGCCTATGATGCGCTTCCCCCGGGCGGGGCCTTCGTCGTCTTGGAGACCATCATTGACGATGACCGCCGCCAAAGCACCTTTGGCTTCCTGATGAGCCTGAACATGCTGATGGAGACGCAGGATGGGTTCAACTTCACCTTGAACGACTTCAAAGGCTGGGCGGAGACCGCGGGATTCAAACGGGTGGAACTGATCCCGCCCGCCGGGCCGAACAGCGCTGCCGTGGCATACAAGTGAATTGCACGCGACCATGGGAGTTCACCAGCAACTGGCAATGATCCTTCCCATGCCCGCCCTTCAACACTTCCACGCGGATTCGGCGCAACGGAAATCCAACCCTGCGATGGCACTGTCGTGAAGTAGTGCCAACGCAGCGCCTCCACCATGGATCGGGGAAACCGTGCCCGTGAAAGGGTTCGTGTGCAACTTCGCGCCGTGCCCAACCTGCGCCCCCTCCGTGTCCTGCTGATCCGCCTCGGGATCATCGCCCTGGTGTTCTCCCTCCAGCGCATCCTGTTCGTGCTGCTCAATGGCGCAACATTCCCCGATCCGCCCGCTTCCGTTTTCCTGGGCGGCATCCGCTTTGACCTCAGTGCCATTGCCTGGCTGTTCCTGCCCTGGATAGTTGCGTTCCTCCTGAACCCCAGGCCCGGCCCGGTTTTCGCCAAGGTCCAGAAAGGACTCTTCCACCTCAGCAGCGCCGCCTGTTTCTTCCTGAACTGCATCGACCTGGAGTACTACAAGTTCACCCTGAAGCGCAGCACCGCGGACCTGTTCGGCATCGCAACGGGCGGAAACGACATGGCCCACCTCGCGCCGCTGTTCCTGGTGGATTACTGGTACGTGGCGCTCACATTCCTTGCTTCCATGGCAATTGCGGTATTGGGCTACCGGTGGACGGCCCCTCCCCCGGGCTGCGAAAGTCCCCGAACAGGGTGGGCGTGGCGGGCCCTCGCTGTTGTGCTCATCGTGCTGCTGGGCCGGGGCGGCCTGCAATACATCCCGCTCGGCGTGCTGGACGCGGGGAAGTATGCACCACCGGCATACATGGCCGCCGTGCTGAACACCCCGTTCACTTTTATGACCAGCATCGGCAAGCCCATGGTGCAGGAGGAGCATTACATGCCGCAAGCGGAAGCAGAGCGCCTGTGGCCCGTGGTGCACCATTATGGCAACGACACCCTGGCAGGCACACGGCCCAATGTGGTGGTGATCATTCTTGAAAGCTTCAGCGCGGCATACAGCGGCAGGCTCAATGGCACGGGACAAGGGTACATGCCTTTCCTGGATTCGTTGATGGGCCAGGGACTGTGGTTCCAACACGCCTACGCCAACGGACGGCGCAGCATCGATGGCATCCCCGCGGTAGTGGCTTCCCTGCCCAGCATGATGGACCAGGCTTTCATCGAATCGCCTTACGCCCAACAAGCCTTCACCGCATTGCCCATTTTGTTGGGCAAGGAAGGCTACAGCTCGGCGTTTTTCCATGGCGGCCACAACGGCACCATGGGCTTCGATGCCTTTGCCAAGGCCGCCGGATTCCAACGCTATGTGGGGCGCGACCAGTACCCGGACGCCAAGGACGACGACGGCACCTGGGGCATCCGCGACCGGCCCTTCCTCCAGTTCTTCGCCCACGAGCTGGACAAGCAGCAGCAACCCTTCGTGGACTGCCTCTTCACGCTTTCATCCCACCACCCCTACAAGCTGCTGCCCGCGGATGCCAAGCGTTTTGCCGGCGGGGAGCTGCCCATTATGCCCACGCTTCGCTACACGGACGACGCACTGCGGCAGTTCTTCGCCACCGCGCGCACCATGCCCTGGTTCGCCAATACGCTCTTTGTCATCACCGCCGACCATAC
>JAFDZG010000262.1 GCA_018267065.1 Bacteroidota bacterium | reverse complement strand
TGCCCCTGGGTGCGCGTGGCCACGCGGTAGTCGCCCAGCTTGGTGGTGCGCGGCGCGCTGATGCGTACCTGCACCGGGTTGCGGCGCAGCCACAGCTCCACCACCGGCCATGCGCGGCGCGGCAATCGGGCACGCAGGCCCAGGATGTCAGTGGTGCGCGGCATTGGTCAATGGGGGAAAGTCCGGGTCGGTCACTTGCGCATGCACGTCCTTTCCGGCGGCTTGCGGCGCGGCGTTCCACTTCGGGCAGTCGCAGCCGCGCTTGTGCCGGGGTGCTGCACCGTACCGTGGCCGCGAGGCGCAGCCGGTGGCGAGGATCAGGGTGCCGAACATGAGCAACAGGGTGGAAGGGCGATGGATGAAGCGGTACAAGGACATGCCGGGCGTTGGGGGGCGCAGGCAGGCAAAGGTAGCGGAGCGGGCATGTGGACAAAAGCCTGCGGGCAAAGATTTTGGGCAAAGGCCGAAGACCTACTTTAGCCGGTCTTTTCCCCCACCATGGCGCTGCTCTTCCATATTGGCCGGTACTTTATGCTCCTGGGGGAGGTTTTCTCCAAGCCGGAGCGCTTAAAGGTGTACTGGAGGCGCACCTTGGAGGAGATGGACCTGCTGGGTGTCAAGAGTTTAGGTATCGTGGCGCTGCTCTCCTTGTTCATGGGGGCCGTTATCGCCATCCAGACCAAAACCAACATCGATTCGCCCCTGATCCCGGCTTATGTGGTGGGTTTCACGGTGCGCCAAAGCACCATTTTGGAGTTCAGCCCCACCATCATTTCCCTGATCTTGGCCGGCAAGGTGGGTTCCACCATCGCGGCGGAGATCGGGTCCATGCGGGTGAGGGAACAGATTGACGCCCTGGACATTATGGGGGTAAACTCGGCCGGCTACCTCATCCTGCCCAAGATCGTGGCCTGTGCCCTGATCAACCCGTTCCTGATCATGATCAGCATGTTCCTCAGCATCTTCGGCGGGTGGATGGCGGGCACGCTCACCGGCATCATCAGCTCGGCCAACTACATCCAGGGCGTCCAGTATGATTTCGACGCGTACATCGTCACCTACTCGCTGATCAAGACGGTGGTGTTCGCCGTGATCATCGCCTCCATTTCAGCCTACCAGGGCTACTACACCACCGGCGGCACGCGGGAGGTGGGCATTAGCAGCACCAAGGCCGTGGTGTACAGTGATGTGGTGATCCTGATCGCCAACTACCTGCTCACGCAACTGTTGTTGCTATGATCGAGGTCCGCAACCTGTGCAAAAGCTTCGGCGACGTGGAGGTGTTGCAGGACATCAATGCGTGCTTTGCCAAGGGCAAGGTGAGCCAGATCATCGGCAAGAGCGGCAGCGGTAAAAGCGTGCTGGCCAAATGCGTGATCGGCCTTTACGCGCCCACTTCCGGTGAAGTGCTCTACGATGGCAAGTCCTTCCAGAGCATGGAAAAGGAGGAGGTGCGGCAGTTGCGCCAGGAGATCGGGATGTTGTTCCAAAGCAGCGCGCTGTTCGATTCACTGACCGTGTTGGAAAACGTGATGTTCCCCTTGCGCATGTTCGCCACCATGAACGAGCGGCAGATGCGCGAGCGTGCGGACTTCTGCCTGAAGCGGGTGAAGATCGAAGGGGCGGATGCAAAGTACCCGGCGGAGATCAGCGGGGGCATGCAGAAGCGCGTGGGCATTGCGCGGGCCATTGCCATGAACCCCAAGTACCTTTTTGTGGACGAGCCCAACAGCGGACTGGACCCGCAGACCAGCATTGTGATCGACAACCTGATCCAGGAGATCACCGATGAGTTCAACACCACCACCGTGGTGATCACGCACGACATGAACTCCGTGATGGGCATCGCCGACGAGATCTTCTTCATCAGCCAGCACCGCTTGATGTGGAAGGGCACACGCGAGGAGCTGCTGCGCAGCGACAACGCCGAGCTCAACGCCTTCATCTTCGCTGGCAGCCTGATGCGCCAGGTGAAACAGGCGATGAAGGAGGGGTGAAGGTCCTTTGACATTTCCGGTCCAAAGCACGCGCATCATGATTTGGGCATTTGTGCATGATGGTGCCGCAGGTGGCTTCTTATCAGGCTCATGGTTGGGCCTTCGGCTCCGCTCAGGCCAATCTCTCTTTTTCAACTAGCGGAATTGATGAGTTTGACCTGAGCGGAGCCGAAGGCCAAAACAATCCGGGCAAGGAGGCCACATGATGATGTTTCTGCCAAAAGAAAAGGCCGCTTCGCACCAGCGAAGCGGCCTTTTCTTGGGGCGTTAGTGCTTAGTGCACCACCGTCATCCGCTTCGTGGCGGTCATCTTGTCGGTGGTGAGGGTGTAGAAGTACACGCCTTCCTGCAGGTCAGCTGTGCTGATGTCCACACGGTGGCTGCCGGCACCTACTGTGCCCTGCACTAGGTTGCGCACCAGTTTACCGTTGATGTCATACAGGTTCAGGGCCACCTGTGCAGCATTGTCCAGACTGTAGTTCACGCTGGTGGTGGTGTTGGCGGGATTTGGGAAGCTCTGGCCCAAGCCCACGCCGTTGCGCACATCTTCCGCACCAACGCCAACGTTTGAGTTGAAGTTCATGCGTACCATCGGTGCTTTGGTCACATAGTACCAGGTGGCATTAGTGGATTGATAGATGAACGAGGTTTGGGCAGGTGAATCACCACTGGCGGCCACGTCCAAGCGCACACCGCCGAAGTGCTGCACCACGGCCAAATAATCCGTGCCTGCCGTTAGGGCCACGGGGGGATTAAAGATGAAGTGCACGAAATTGGCACCTCCACCATCGGTAAGGTCGGTTTCAAAAACCGTTGTGTACTGGGATTCAGCCAGCGGCGAGAAATCCGAAGTGTTGGGGTCCAGCAACTGGGCGTTCATTTCCAGGCCGGAACCCACTTCGGAAGTGTTGGAGAATACTCCGTCAATGCTGTAGAGCATTTCGTCATTGACCACGTGGAAGCCGTTGCCGATCTTGAACGCGGAGCCTTGATCATCATTATTGTAGTAGTACTGGAAGGCACCGCGGTCACGCGCAAAGATGTCAGTGCTCACTTCCACCGAATCAGAGCGGTTGTTGTTGGTGGTGTCCGTCTCCGTGTTTTCGCCGCTCAAGGCGAAGTTGAAGTGGTAGATGCCCAGGGCAGCGGAAGGCGTGTAATCCGGAGCGCCGTAGTAGTGCACCGTATCGGACGGGTTGATCGAGGCCGTATTGGAGGAACTGTATCCGTCGCTGGTGGAAATGGTGGCGGTGGCGTTCTCGGCGGCCACACTGTTGCTGGTGTAGATCATGTTGAGCTGCAGCGGGCGGATCTCTGTAAGGGGGTAAATGGTGTAGGGCAAGGAATCCCAGGATGTAGTGTTGACGTATTCGTAAGCCGTGTTACTGGCAGCCACGTTCACCAGGTCGTAACCCGCAATGGCCTCAATGGACACATCGTCCACCTGCCATGCATAGTCGCAACCGGCAACACTCTTGAAATGGAAGCGGATGTACACCGTGGATTGGTCGCCGGCCACACTTGAAATAGGCAGGGTAATTACCGCCGGATTGGTGGAGGAGTTGTTGCTTGAAATGTTGGCGTTCACTTGATACTGGGTCCAGTTTGTCCCGTCATTGCTCACATCCACAAAGGTTTGGTCTTGGTATTTCCGGTAATACTCCTCAAACACCAGTTGCACCACCGGAAAGCCGGTGAGGTCGATGGGAGTAACGTTCTGCATCCATGCATCGTCAGAACTTGCGCAGTACAGGTCGGAATCGTAGATGGCCCAGCCGTTGGAAGCGGTGGTGGAAAGAATGGCTGGTGAGGGGAAGGTTCCGGCGGGGGCCACTTGGCCGATCACCCAGTCGTTGGCACCGTCACCGCCCATCTGCCAAGTGGAGGGATCGGAAAAATCATCGGACCAGATGGCAGCGCCACGCGGTGCGTGGGCGGAGGCAACCGGATGCGCCGGTGCAAGGGCCATTTTCTTGGCATGCATCAGCGGGTGGGACTGTGCCATGGCACCGCCCGCAACCAGCGTACCGGCCAACAGAGCGTACAGGTTCTTCATTTGAGGGGATTGGTTGGTTGTGTTTCAATCGGAGCAAACAAAGGTAACAGTTGCAGACCGGATTATTTGGCCTGCACCATGAACGGAAGGAACTGCCCGATGAACGGCGAAGTGGGCCGGCCAAAGACCGGGGGCGGTTTTGGGAGGGGCAGTTGTATTGATCGGTATGGACCGTTATGGACGCGAATTCGCGTCCACCCGGGTCCACTGGTTTTTCCAGTCCCCACAACGAAAAAGGCCGCCTCGCACCAGCGAAGCGGCCTTTTGCCAAGCTTGGGTTCACACTTTAGCGCACCACGGTCATGCGCTTGGTGCTGGTGTTCTTGCCGGTGGTGAGGGTGTAGAAGTACACGCCAGCGCCGAGGTTGGCGGTGTTCACGTCCACGTGGTGCACGCCTTGGGCCATGGTGCCATTCACCAAGGTTTGCACCAGCTTGCCGCTGATGTCACGCAGTTCCATCGTTACCGGGGCAGCCTGGTCCAGGCTGAAGTCGATGCGGGTGCTGCCGCCATTGGCCGGATTGGGGTAGTTCTGGCCCAAGCCCACGCCGTTGTGCGTGTTGCCTTCGCCGATGCCGATGTTGCTGTTGAAGTTCATGCGCACCATCGGGGTGCTGGTTACGTAATACCACGTGCTGTTGGAAGCGCGGTAGAAGTTCGAGGTTTGGGCGGGGCTGGTGCCGCTAACCCCGATCAGCACGTTGGCGCCGCCAAAGTGCTGCACCACGGCGAGGTAGTCTGAACCGGCAGCCAGGTCAACCGGTTGGTCGAAGATGAAGCTCACAAAATTCCCAGTACCGAGAGGGCTGAGTTCATTGGGGAGCAAGGTGTGGTAGGCTGTTTCGGCAAGGGGAGGATAGCCGCTGACTCCCGCGTCCAACAACTGGGCATTCAATTCAACATCCGTTGCAGACACGGAGGAGAAGGCCACGTCTATGCCATATAGTGTTACGGCATTGGCGATGTAGAACTTGTTACCGAGGCGGAAGGCATCACCTTGGTCGTTGTCATTGTACCCGCCGGTACGGGCACCGAGGTCACGGGCGTAGATGAAGTCGCTGACCTGCACCATGGCTGTGTCATAGTTGTTCGCGGTGTTGTCGTCGGTTTCATCCGAGGTGAGGGAGAAGTAGACGGTATGGTCGCCGATGGAGGCCGTAGGGGTCCACAGCGGGGCAAACGCCGTGTCGTTCACGCCAGGGGCGATGGTTCCCAGGTCAACGGTCTGGTCATAGCCGTCGGTGGTGGTGAAGTGCGCTTGCACGTTGGTGGAAGGGCTTGACCCATTGTTGAACACCGCCATGTTCAACGCGCGGCCCCGGAGCTGTGAAATGGGGAAGATGCTGTAAGGGATTGAGTCGAACGTGTAGGCGGTGTTGAAGTTCCAAATGCTTTCGGCGGCATTCGTGATCTTCATGTCGTTCGCATCCAGGGAAACGATCGCGATATCATCGATCTGCCAGTGGTAGTGAGAAATTCCATTGGCACCGTCCTGTGTGAAGCGGATCTGCACGTTGTCCAAGGGTTGGCCGGCGAGCGCGCCAGCGATGTTGACGGACATGTTCACCGTACCGGGGTCTGCATTGTCCAAGATGCCGTTCTCAGTAGGGTAGCGGTTGGGCCACGTGGTGCCACCGTCCGTGCTCACTTCCACAAAGTGGCCCGGGGTATCATTGGAGCAGCAATAGCGCATGCGCTGGGCAAAGTTGACCGTAACGGCGGGGTATCCCGTAAGGTCCATGATCGGGCTGACCAAGGAACCCACCCAAGCCACAGGGGAGGCAACGATGGTGGTATCCGCCCAGTTTGTGTTGGCGGAGTCAGAATTGAAAATGGCGAAGCCATTGCCCACCGTTGCCGAAGCAATGATCTGGCTGCGTTGGCTGTATGCGCCGATGGGGCCCAGATGGGTGTAAGTCCAGATGTTGCCGTTGGCACCGGCGGTGGTCCAAGGGCCAATGCCGTTGTTGCCATCAAAACCATTTGCGAAGTCTTCGCTGAAGACGATGTCCTGGCCGTCGCGGAGACTGTTGCTTGCGGAATGATGTTGCGGAAGGGCCGCATCCAGGGCACCAACCTTGTTGAACGTGCGCAGCGGAGCATTGGCCACGCGCTGGGCGGA
>JAFDZG010000261.1 GCA_018267065.1 Bacteroidota bacterium | reverse complement strand
CGGCAGCTCGTGCAATGATGGCAATGCGAACACCATCAACGATACATGGAACAGCAACTGCCAATGCGTGGGAGTTCCGGCGAACTATGACTGCAACAACGTGCCGAACGGCCCTGCACTTCCGGGCACGGCGTGCAACGACGGCAACGCGAACACCGGCAACGATATGTGGACTGCCAACTGCGAATGCGAAGGACAGGTGATCGACTGCAACGGCACGGCCGGTGGCAGCGCATTGCCAGGCACTCCATGTGATGATGGGAACATTGCAACCATAAACGATCAGTATGAAGCGAATTGCGAGTGCGTGGGCATGATCTCACAGATCGATTGCAGCGGAGTGGCGGGTGGTTCCGCTTCCCTGGATGATTGCGGAATATGCTCAGGCGGTTCCACGGGCATTGTGCCGAACGCGGATGTGGACCAGGATGGCCTCGCTGCGTGCGAAGACAACTGCTTGACGATCTACAACCCAGGCCAAGCTGATTTTGATGGGGACGGCATTGGGGATGCTTGCGACAACTGTGCATGGGTGGCCAATGAAGACCAACTGGACAGTGACCAGGACGGTGTAGGCGACGCGTGCCAGGGCATCAACACCGGCATTGGTGAAACAGCCGCTGTTGGCGAAGGAATGGCCCTCTGGCCAAACCCGGCCCGTGAGCACGTGCTTGTGCGCTGCGACGCAGGCCATGCTGCAACGCTCCAGATCTTTGAGCCGGCAGGCCGAATGGTGGAGGAGAAGGTGTTCTCCCCGCAATTGGACATCACCGGCTTGGCTACCGGCACGTATGTCATTGTTGCTTTGGATGCCAATGGCAAACAACTGGCAAGGGTACGCTTGGTGAAGCTTTGACCTTGTTGGCGGCAGGTCTCCTAAATGGAGAGGATCCCAAGGATCCGAAGCAGTTCGCCGTCCAATGCTTGGCTCTGGTCCAAAAGGGAGCGGAACGGAATGAACACCAGCTTGCCGTTCGCTTGCCCCACCATTTCGGCGCTGCCCCCGGACAGCAGCCGTTCCACTGCGGCCACACCGGTAAGACTGGCCAGCACACGGTCCGCCACGGAAGGATTTCCGCCGCGCTGCACATGCCCGAGCACGCTTACGCGTGTGTCGTAATGGTCATACCGCGCCTTTACCTTGCGGGCTACTTCGTAGGCGCCTCCTTCTTCATCCCCCTCGGCCACGATCACGATCACGGAAGATTTTGAGCGCTCCGTGTTTTCCAAAGCAGTGATCAGTTCATCGATGCCTTGGGGCCGCTCCGGCACCATAATGTATTCCGCACCTGCCGCAATGCCGCAATGCAGTGCTATGGCACCGCAAGTGCGGCCCATGACCTCCACAAAGAAGAGCCGGTCGTGGGATGATGCCGTGTCACGGATGCGGTCGACGGCTTCCATGGCCGTGTTCGTCGCGGTGTCAAATCCGATGGTGGCATCGGTGCCGGGCAGGTCGTTGTCGATGGTGCCTGGAATACCGATCACCGGGATGCCGTGTTCAGCTTGGAATATGGCTGCTCCGGCAAAACTGCCATCGCCTCCGATCACGATCAGGGCATCCATCCCGTGGCGGTCCATGGTGGCTTTGGCAACGGTTCTGCCTTCCGTTGTCCTGAAGGCCGCGCTCCGGGCTGAGCGCAGCATGGTGCCCCCGCGTTGAATGATGTTGCTCACATCGCGCACGTTCAATTTGCGCACCTCGTTCTTGATCAATCCTTCATACCCCCCGTATATGCCGCTCACTTCCAGGTTGTTGAAACGCGCCGTGCGAACCACCGCACGGATGGCTGCGTTCATCCCGGGCGCGTCCCCGCCGGAAGTGAGCACGCCGATGTGGGCCGGCGCAGGGCGAAAGCTCATTTCAGGTCAAGTGTTTGGCGCATCCGTGGTAGCGTCAACTGTGCTGCGGAGCCGGTCCCTTATCAATGGATATTGCGGGCAGGCCTTGTCCAATGAGCTGCCGAGCACAAGGCCCAAGATGTAATAACGGCGGTCCTGCACGGGAAAACGGCGCATCAGCTCGATCACTTCCCCGGAATGTTCGCGCATGGTTGTATTCAAGCACTGCCGGACCGCCAAGTCGAAGCTCCGGTTGTCGGCAGCAGGATCGATGGAACCCAAGCAATTGCAGAGGGCATCGGCCAATTGCCCGGGCGGCGTGGCTTGTTGCGCATGGATGCCTGCGCCCCAGTACAGCGATAGGATGATGGCCAGATTGAAACGAAGCATGCGGTAGTGCGCAAAAATAATCCTAAGGAAAGCTCGGCTCCTGCCTTGGCCATGGATCACAGGTACTTTTGCAAAATGCACCGGGCTGTTTTGCGCCTTTCACCGGCATCCATATTGCTTGCCTTGGTACTGTTCACCGCTCTGCCCAGGACCTGGTTTCACCATTGTGCGCATGGGTCGGTCACTTGGAGCTCGGATGCACGTAAGGCCGCAGTGCACGGCGATACGCATTGCCCGGTCTGCGAAACTCCCTATCCGGTCTGTGATCGGGGCTTCCAAGTTTTTGGCGGGGTTCATTTGGCGTTGCTTGGTGAGCGTGTGTTCGTAGGACAACGTTGTGCTTCGCTGCCTGATTTGGTGGTGTTGAAGTTGCGGGGCCCTCCCGCGGTCGGTTGAGCGCTTCCTCCGGTAAAGGAGGCTTTTTCTTCCCATTTCATGATGGGCGCGGATGTTCAACTTGACCGTCCGGCATCTTGTTGGCAACGTCAAGGAACCGGTTGTACCGGGTGCAGCAAGTGCAACTGAGGCGGTTTTTCACCCAAGGCATTCCATGAATCGATCGTTCAGTTTAGCCATTGCAATAGCCATTTCATTGCCCCTCTGGGCATGGCGGGGAGTACCTGGGAAGGCTTCTCTTTCTGGGAAAGTCTTCGAGAAGGCCGGTGGCCAGCCCATTCCCGGTGCTGAGGTATACTTCCCCGACCTGCAAACGGGAGTTGTCACCGGCATGGATGGGCACTATGCAATGGAAAATCTTCCAATGGGCAAGATGTTGGTAAAGGTGAGCATGATGGGCTATGCGCCGCTCACGGCAACAATTGACCTGACAGAGACCACAAAGCGGGACTTCTACCTGTCTGAGTCAGTAACGGAAATGCACGACGTAGTGGTAACAGGCACATCCAAGGCCACTGCGCTGAAACGCTCCCCCGTGCCTACCACGCTCGTGGGCAGGCAGTACCTGAGGGATCATGCATTCGGCAACGCCATCGATGCATTGTCCACCGTGCCGGGGATCAGCACCATTGGCACAGGCCCGAACATTTCGAAACCAGTTATTCGGGGGCTTGGGGGAAGCCGCGTGCTCACCTTGTTCGACGGGGTGAGGCAGGAAGGGCAACAGTGGGGAGCGGAACACGGAGTGGAGGTAGATCAGTTCCTCATCGACCGCATTGAGGTGGTGAAAGGCCCGGCCAGCCTGATGTATGGCTCGGATGCGCTGGCCGGCGTGGTGAACCTCTTGCCAGCCCCTCCCGTAGCCCCCGGGGTTGCCAAGGGTTCGGCCCTGGCCATGTATGACAGCAACAACAGGGCATGGGCATCGTCAGTGAACATGGATGGCAACAATGGGCACATGGTCTATGGCGGAAGAGCCTCGGCCAAAACAGCCGTGGATTTCAGGAACCGGTATGACGGCCTGGTCTATGGAACGAAATACCGGGAAGCAGACCTCAATGGATACTTGGGCGTGCATCGCGATTGGGGTTATGCCCGTGCTGACCTGAGCATCCATGACAACTTGCAGGAGGTTCCCGACGGTAGCAGGGACAGTCTTACGCGGAGTTTCATCTATCCGGTGAATGATGAAGGAACGAAGTGGGCCGCAGCTACGGATGCAAGCATGGACTCCTATGCCATTGACGGCTTGCACCAGCACATCCAGTACTATCGGGCGTATGGCACGGGTAGTTTGGGGGTCGGAGGGGGCAGGCTTGCAGCCAAACTTGGATACTCGCGCAGCGTGAGAAGAGAGTTCAACCATCCGGACCACATCGACATTCCGGGATTGTACCTCATTCTGGATACCTGGCCTTTCGACCTGAAGTACCATTTTATGGAGAAAAGGGGATGGGAGGCCACGGCTGGACTGAACGGCATGTTCCAACGCAACGATGCCTCCAAGGGCACCGAGCTGTTGCTGCCGAATTACTCGGAGTTGGATTTCGGTCCATTCCTGCACGCAAAGCGGACACTTGGCAATGTGGACATTTCCGGCGGCTTGCGCTATGACGCACGCGATTTCAGGAGTGAGGCGATGTATACGCGGCGCGATGCCACCACCGGTTTTGATGTTACCGATCAAGCAAGCGGGAACGACACGGCTGCCACACAACGCTTCGAGGCATTCTCCCAACGGTACGGTGGCTTCAGCGGGAGTGCAGGCGTGGCTTGGAGCGTGGATGACCAATGGACCCTGAAGGCCAACATCGGGCGGGGCTACAGGGCCCCCAATGCTGCGGAGGCCACGGCGGCTGGCATACATCCCGGTGCGGGTTACGCGCAACTGGGAGATGCGGACCTAAAGCCGGAGGCCAACTTGCAGGAGGACCTTGGCCTCTTTTACAATGGATCCCATGTCAACGCCAGCGTTGAGCTGTTCAATAACCGGGTGGACAACTTCATATACAATGCCGTGGTCCAAAGCATCCATGGTGGTGATTCATTGATGGAGCAGGATGGGGCCAGGTTGCAGGTATTCAAGTTTCGGCAAACAACGGCCCGGCTTTACGGGGGGGAAGCCAGTGTGGACATCCATCCGCACCCGCTGGACCACTTGCATTTCCGGAACACGGTATCGCTGGTTTTGGCGCAGAACGAAGGTGGGAGCACCGCCCCCGTCACCGATAGCACCCGCTATCTGCCCATGGTCCCGCCGTTGCACTTCAGCAGTGAACTGCGTTATGACATTCCTAAGCGGTCGGGCCGGTTCACGAACCTGTTCGCCAAGATCGGCGTGCAAGTCCATGCCGCGCAGCACCGGTTTTGGGCGGCTGGTGGCACCGAGACGGCCACGCCCGGCTACACGTTGCTGGATGCGGGGTTTGGTGCGGACCTGTTGAACAAGCAAGGGCGCACGGTGATGACCTTGACGGTTCTCGGCACCAACCTGGCGGACATTGGCTTCCAAAGCAACATGGACCGCCTGAAGTACATGGACAACCACCCGGTGAACAGTACCGGCCGCAGCGGGATCTACGGAATGGGCCGCAACATCACCGTGAAGCTCCTGGTGCCTTTTAATCTGGCACGGAAGAAGCCTGCGGCCGATTGAAATGCGGCCCGGCTGGGGCGGCAGTTGGAGAGCAACAAGCTTATGGGTGGCTCGAAGTACTTCGAACCTGCCTTCCGTCAGTCAGGCGGATGGCACGCGAAGCAATCGTTCGCCCAGGCAAGGCGCAGCGAAGGGAGGATAATGGAACGAAGTATCCGACGGAGCGGCAACGCTGCATGAGCGAACGGGGGCGCGCATCCAAATATCAATCGTGCCGCCGGAGCGAGGTACTTCGAACCACCCTTATGGCCTACTTGTCGAAGCTGTTCGGGAATTGCTGGCGCATGGCCCCGATACCGTCCATTACCTTGGCCTCCTGGGTCCGTTTGAATTGGACGAGCTTGGTTGCCAAATGGGGGTCTGAAGTGGCAAGGATCTGCACGGCCAAAAGGCCGGCGTTGCGCGCACCGTTTACCGCAACCGTGGCCACGGGCACCCCGGCCGGCATCTGCACAATGCTGAGCAGGGAGTCCCATCCATCAATGCTGTTGCGGCTCTTCACCGGTACACCGATCACGGGCAAGGTGGTGAGCGAGGCCACCATTCCGGGCAGGTGCGCGGCGCCGCCGGCACCCGCAATGATGGCCTTCAGGCCGCGTGCTGCGGCGCTTTTCGCATATTCCACCATGCGTTCCGGCGTGCGGTGGGCGCTCACCACGGTCACTTCAAACGGAATGGCGAACTCCGTCATCGTGTCCACTGCTTCGCGCATCACCTCCAGGTCGCTGCGGCTGCCCATAATGATCCCGATCATTGCGTGGATTGTGTTTTAAGAGTTGATGCCGGTACCACTTTCGCATGGCCTTTTACTGCGGATACAGCCCGGTCCACTTCCGCCGTAGTGGGCGCCAGCACGGTAACATGCCCCATTTTCCGCCCGGTGCGCGTTTCATGCTTGCCGTAGAGATGGATGAAGGTGCCGGATTGGCGAAGGATCTCCTTGGCCCCGGCCAAATGCGGTGTACCAGTGCCTCCTTCGCCCACCAGGTTGACCATGGCGGCCATGCCGTGCATGCGGACATCCCCCGCAGGCCATCCCATGTATGCACGAAGCAGCTGGTCGTACTGTGAACTGGCACAGGCTTCAATGGTATGGTGGCCGCTATTATGGGCGCGGGGCGCGGTTTCGTTCACCAGGAGTTCGCCTTCGGGAGTAAGGAACATTTCCACGGCATAAATGCCCGGCGAACCGAATGCGCGGGCCACGCGAATTGCCAGGTTCTTTGCCTCATTGGCGATGCTTGCATCGCAGCGCGCCGGGGCAAGCAGGGTGTCCACCAGGTTCAATGCCGGGTTGAAGACCATCTCCACGGGTTCGTAGGCAACGGATGTGCCATCGGCGCCGCGCACGGCGATCACGGCCAGTTCCTTGGCGATGGCCACCCGTTTTTCAAGCACAAAAGGACCTTTGAATCCTTCGGGAACGGCGGTCGCGGCCGCATCCACCGGCATTACTCCCTTGCCATCATAGCCTCCTGTGCGTGTCTTCAGGAAAGCTGGCAGCAAGGCGGCATGGTTCGCAATGGATGAAGCACTTTCCACCAACGCAAAGGGAGCGGAGGGAATGCCGTGCCTCCGGTAGAATTCTTTTTGCAAGCCTTTGTCCTGGATGGTCCGCAGCACGGAAGCGGCCGGTATCACGGTTTTGCCTTGTTTTTCCAACTGCTCCATTGCTTCCGTGCTCACGTGCTCTATCTCGATGCCCACCACTTCCGCACCAGCTGCAAAGCGCAATACGGTTTCCAGGTCATCAAACCGGCCTTGCACAAAGCGCGAGGCCAATTGTGCGCAGGGGCATTGCGGATCAGGGTCGAGCACGTTTACCTGCACATCATAGCGAAGTGCATTTTCGATGAACATGCGGCCAAGTTGCCCTCCACCCAACAAAGCGATGCGCCTGGCATGTTCCATGGCGCGAAGATACCCGCGCCGGAATGCCCGGCCTCCCTACCGGCGCCTGCGGTGGTTGGAGAACTGGGAGAACCTGTGCCCCACGGTGAGCTGAAGGGTCCTGTTGGCCGGGAAGAGCGTGTTGTCGTCCCTCAGGGTGTTCATGAGCCCGTTGTAATACCGCAAGGTGATGTCCAATCCATAGGAGGTGCCGATCCCCGCGCCGATGTTCGCGCCCATGTCCAAGGTGTTCAATTCATTGGAAACGTCCTGTTCCTCGTTGGAACGGGCAAACAAAAGGTATCCGCCCTGCACACCCGCTTGAATGTTTATGGACCGGTTGATGAAAAATTTCAGGCTCACGGGCATTACCGCACTTAGGCTGTTCACCGTGGTGCGCCCCCCGTCGGGAAGGTCTTTCGCCATGCCCTGCAAGGAGAGCAACAGGTCGGGTTGGATCTCTACGCGGTTGCCCACCCATATCGGGGCATAAAACCCGAGGACAAAGCCGGGCACCGGGCGGAACTTGGCGCCCGCACATTGCCATGTTGCCACCTGCGGTCCGCCCATAAAGCCCACGCCGGACCGCGACGGCCGTTGGGCCTGAAGCAAGAGCGGGCAGGTGAACAGGAGGGCCAATGCAGGGAACAGTCGCAAGCTCATTGGTTTTCGGAATGCGGGAAGTTTTACGCAGGAGCATGCCACAAGGTTTTCCGCCGTGCAGAAAAAAAATTGAACAATAAAGCTGCGAATGAGGCAGCCTGCTGGCTTTTGCCGGGAAACGTGCTTAATTCCCGGCCACAAAAAAGCGGCTGGAAACCCGTGCGCCGTCCAATGTCAACACGAGCTGATAAACGCCCGGGGCCAATTGGCCTGTGGGAATATCCGCTTGTGAGGCGGCAGGCACGAAGCTTTCCAAGGTACGTCCGGACGCATCCACCACCAGGGCATGCCGTTCCTTGGCCGCAAAGCCCCATTCCACCAGCACATGGCCCGGGAAGTTGCTTGTATGCATGGCGGGAGCTTGCTCTGCAACAATGGATGCCGGATTGTTGATCACAATGCCGTAGTCCTCCGTTTCACCCCAACTGAAATCCGCACAGGGATCCGGACCGTTCGGCTCGCCGGTATCGGGGTAGACGGAACGCACCCGCATTACCGTGCTTCCCAAGGCGGCATTGGCGGGTACGGTGAACGTGAAGAAGTGGGTTTCAAATTCATTGGTCGAGGAGGTGCTTCCCAAGAGTTCATTCGTCTCCAACGTGCCGTTGGCGTTGAAATCGATCCATGCCGACACGGTATCCTGGAAGTACTCCCCGTTGGTGACTTCCACCGTGTAGGTACTGTTGCGGTCCAGCGTGGCGATCATTGCGGTGTAGTCATGGTAGGTGGGGCCGTTGGTGGAACCCGTGCCGGTGTTGGAGATGCCTTCGAGCACTACGCCATCAATGAAATCCCCGTCGATCGTTCCGTTCACGGAGGAGGGAATGCACAGGCCGGACCCCGTGCCGCCGCCACAACCATTGGAGTTGATCAGCTGGTTGCGCATGCCGTTCAAAACCCCGGACATCACAGCGGCCTGCCCATTGGTGAACATCATGGAGCAATTGCTGTAGTCCATGAAATTCTCATACTGGGTCAGCGTATTGCATTTCATCAGGCTGGTATTGGTGCAGCTGTATGTGGGGCTATTGGTTGCGGGTGTATCGCTGATGCCGTCGCCGGGGGAGCAGTTGCCGTCGCCCCACGGGTGGTCCAAGCCGAGGTAGTGGCCTACTTCGTGCGTGGCTGTGCGGTCACCAAGGCCGGTGCCGTATGAGCGGTCCAGGACCAGGCCATCGATCGGGCTGCCCACCATGCCGCCATAGGGCAGATAGGCATATCCGGCAGTGATCAGCCCGCCCGAGGCACCGCTGGAGATGTCGCAGATCCAAATGTTGAGGTATTTGTTGGTATTCCAGGCCGAGCTGCCGTACGGCGGGTATTTCATGTCATCGGTTTCAGAATCGGGGTTAAACCAGGTTTTACTGGTTTGTTGCCTGATGATGCCGGTGGTGGCGTTGCCATTGGGATCTAGCGTGGCCAAGCAGAAGTCGATGTTGGCGTTGGCCCGCAACGGGGCAAAGACCGGTCGCACATTGCCGTAATCCGAATTCAAGGCCTGGTAGTCATCATTCAGCTGGTCCAGGATGTTGGTGACGACAAGGTCCGGCACGTTTTCCGCGGCGGTGTTCCACACCACGTGCACCACAACGGGAATGGTCATTGTGCCACTGCCTCCGCGGATTCCCTGCGATTCCAGTTGCGCGGCCTCCTGGGCCAGGTCCATGTGCTTCCCATGTTCCTGCAGCCAGCGCTCCGTGATGGTGCGGGAAAGGCAGTTGTTCTGGGCAAACGCGGTGATGGGCAAAGCTGCCGCCAATGCCAGAAGGTGCGGGATCATCTTCATCATGCGAAAATACAGGAGTTGGGCCAAAACAGGGGTCAGGCGCTGAGCGCACGAATGGCTGCGGCGGGGCCGGCCGCGCCGAACACGCTGTTGCCAGCAACCAGCACATCTGCGCCGTGGTCGGCAAGTTCAGCGGCATTTTCAAGGGAAACGCCGCCGTCCACTTCAATGAGCAGTGATGCACCGCGCAATTCACGCAGTTCCCGCAGCCGGTCCAGTTTGCGGTAGGTGCCGTGAATGAAGCGCTGCCCACCGAACCCGGGATTCACGCTCATCATGCACACTTGGTCGATGTCCTCCACGATGTCCTCGAGCAAATGAACGGGCGTGTGGGGGTTGATGGCCACACCGGCCTTCATGCCTGCCGCCTTGATGGCCTGCACGGTGCGGTGGAGGTGCGTGCATGCTTCGTAATGCACGGAAAGCCGTTCGGCGCCAGCGTCGCGGAAAGCATGGATATAGCGGTCCGGGTCCATGATCATCAAGTGAACATCGAAGACCTTTTTGGACAGCGGGCGGATGGCCTTGATCACCGGCGGGCCAAAGCTGATGTTGGGCACGAACATGCCGTCCATCACGTCGAGGTGGAGCCAAGGGGCGGGGCTGGCTTCCACGAGGGCCACGGCCTGTTCCAAGCGGGCAAAATCGGCGGAAAGCAGCGAAGGGGCGATGATGTGTGCCATGCCCCGCAAAGGTAGGAACGGACAAGGCCGCCTTGCGGGGCGGCCTTGCGGTGCATGTTGGCGGCTTGTTTCAATCGTGCAGGTAGGTGCGCAGTGCCTTGCCGCGCCCGGCCTGTTTCAGGCGGCGGATGGCCTTCTCCTTGATCTGGCGGACGCGTTCGCGCGTCAAGTCGAATTTGCGGCCGATCTCCTCCAAGGTGTGCGGTTGGTTCCCGGCGAGCCCGAAGTAGAGGCGGATCACGTCGCCTTCCCTTCCTGAAAGTGATTCCAGGGAGCGTTCGATTTCCAGGCGCAAACTGTCCGACAGGAGGGCTTCCATGGGATCGGGCAGGTCGTCGTTGCGCATCAGGTCGTGCATGGTTCCGCTGTCGCCATCATCGCGCAGGGGCGCGTCCATGCTCACATGGCGGCCGGTGTTGTTCATGCTGGTCTTCACCTCCTCCAAGGTCATTTCCAGCGTTTCGGCCAGTTCCGCGGCGGTGGGCGGGCGTTCATGCTCTTGCTCCAGGCGGGCAAAGGCCTTGTTGATCTTGTTGATGGAACCGATCTTGTTCAAGGGGAGGCGAACGATGCGGGCTTGCTCGGCCAAGCTTTGCAGGATCTGCTGGCGGATCCACCACACGGCGTAGCTGATGAACTTGAAGCCGCGCGTTTCATCGAAGCGCCCGGCAGCTTTGATCAAGCCCAGGTTGCCTTCGCTGATCAGGTCCGGCAAGGTGAGCCCTTGGCCCTGGTACTGCTTGGCCACGGAAACCACGAACCGGAGATTGGCCTTGCACAGTGTTTCCAAGGCATCGTTGTCGCCTTGGCGGATCCTGCGCGCCAGCTCCACTTCCTCCTGGGCGGTGATCAACTTCACCTTGCCGATCTCGGTGAGGTATTTGTCCAGCGACGGTGTGTCGCGGTTGGTGACCTGCTTGGAGATCTTCAGTTGTCGCATTCTTGCCATGTCGCCCGGTAGTTGAAAAGTGTGGTCGGAGCGGTTCAACGCCGGAGCATGCGGTGTGGTTACGCCAACCGGGAAATGGCGCGGCCCGGGGCGGGAAAGCACCAAGGGCCGCACCCTGCGGTGCGGCCCTTGGCCGTTCAGTAAAGATCGGGCCGGTCAGTTATCGCGGCGCGGGCTGCGGTCGCGGTGTTCGCGGCGGGGCCTGTCGCGGCGCTCGCGTCCTTCGCCTTCCAAGGCAGGTTCGCGCTCCACGTATCCTTCGGGCTTCGGCAGCAGCACCTTGCGGCTCAGCTTCAGCTTGCCGGTGCGCGGGTCCTTGCCCACCACTTGGAATTCGATCACTTCGCCTTCTTTGAGCACGTCTTCCACGCGTTCAATGCGTTTCCAGTCCAGCTCGCTCACATGGAGCAGGCCGTCGGTGCCGGGGAAAATTTCCACGAAGGCTCCATAGGGCATGATGGTCTTCACCTTTCCCTTGTAGGTAACGCCCACTTCGGCGGTGGGAGGGAAGGCAATGGCTTTCACGCGGGCCAACGCGGCGTCGATGCCTGCCTTGTTCTCGCTCATGATCTGCACGTGGCCCACGCCCTCGATCTCTTCCAGCACGATGGTGGTGTTGGTCTCGGCCTGGATCTCCTGGATCACACGGCCGCCGGGCCCGATAACCGGACCGATGCTCTCCTTGGGGATCTCGATGGCCACGATGCGCGGCGCATGTTCCTTATAGTCGGCACGGGGCTTGTCCAGGGTTTTCATCATTTCGCCCAGGATGTGCAGGCGGCCTTTGCGGGCCTGCTCCAATGCTTGGCCCAGCACTTCATAGCTCAAACCATCCACCTTCAGGTCCATCTGGGTGGCGGTGATGCCCTTGCTGGTGCCGGTGACCTTGAAGTCCATGTCGCCGAGGTGGTCCTCATCGCCGAGGATGTCGCTGAGGATGGCGTATTTGCCGTCGGGGTCGCTGATCATTCCCATGGCGATGCCGCTCACGGGTGCCTTGATCTGAATGCCGCCGTCCATCAGCGCAAGGGTGCCGGAGCACACCGTGGCCATGGAGCTGGAGCCATTGCTCTCCAGGATGTCGCAGTTCAGGCGCATGGTGTAGGGGTTCTCAATGGCGCTGGGCAGCACGGGCTTCAGCGCGCGGAAGGCCAGGTTGCCGTGGCCG
This sequence comes from Bacteroidota bacterium, assembly GCA_018267065.1. Lineage (GTDB taxonomy): Bacteria > Bacteroidota > Bacteroidia > Flavobacteriales_F > PHOS-HE28 > PHOS-HE28. The sequence goes on along the minus strand of JAFDZG010000261.1, from coordinate 12,672 downwards.
ATCTCGCGGCGTCCGGGGCCGCGGATGGGGCGGGTCTCACCAGTGCTGAAGGGTGGGAAGTTGTAGTGCAGCATAAAGCGGTCGCTGCGCTTCACCACGGCGGTGTCCACGGTTTGCTCGTCCATCTTGGAGCCCAAGGTGAGCAGGTTGATGGCCTGCGTTTCGCCGCGGGTGAAGATGGCGCTTCCGTGCGTGCCGGGCAGCACGTCCACCTCGCTCCAGATGGGGCGGATCTCGTCGGTTTTGCGGCCGTCCAGGCGGATGCCTTTCTCCAGCACCACGCGGCGCACGGCGGCCTTCTGGGACTTCTTGAAGTATCGGTCCAGCATGGCCTTCTTGGCTTTCTGCTCGTCGGTGAGCGTGGCCAGGAAGTCCTCCTTCACCTTTGCGAATGCGGCGCTGCGCTCCTCCTTGCTGCTGGGGTGCACGGCGATGTCGAAGTACTTCTGGAAGGTGGCATCATAGATGGCCTTCTGCAGGTCGGCGTCGTTCTCCTCGTGGTTGTAGGTGCGCTTGGTGAGGCTCTTGGGCACCAGCGCGGCCATTTCGTTGATGGCCTTGCATTGGTCCTTGATGCTGTCGTGGGCCAGCTTGATGGCCTCGATCATTTCAGCCTCGGTAACCTCCAGCATTTCGCCTTCCACCATCAGGATGTCCTTGTCGGTGCCGGCCACGATCAGGTCGATGTCGGCACCCTCCATCTGGGCGTAGGTGGGGTTGATGGTCCAAGTGCCCTTGTTGCGGATCACCCGCACCTCGCTCACCGGCCCGTTGAAGGGGATGTCGCTTACTGCGATGGCTGCGGAAGCGGCTAAGCAGGCCAAGGAATCCGCGGGGTTCTCCTTGTCGGAGCTCATCATGGTGACCTGCACTTGCGTGTCGCCGTGGAAGTCGTCGTTGAAGAGGGGGCGCAGGGCGCGGTCCACCAGGCGGCTCACGAGGATCTCGCCGTCGTGGGGCCTGTTCTCGCGCTTGAAGAAGCCGCCGGGGAAACGGCCTGCGGCGCTGAATTTCTCGCGGTACTCCACCTGGAGGGGGAGGAAGTCGATGCCTTCGCGGGCATCCTTGCTGGCCACCACGGTGGCCAGTACGATGGTGTCGCCCAGGCGCACGGTCACGGCACCGTCGGCCTGCTTGGCCAGGATGCCCGTCTCCAGGCTGATGGTCCTGCCATCACGCAGGGTGATGGTCTTTTGTATTCCTGTTGGTTTCATCTGCTTTCCGGCACGCCTTTCGTGCCTTTGTTTTTGATTGGTTTTCTCGTTGGTGGCCGATGCAGGCCCGGCGGTAAATGGAAAGGGCGACCGTTCCTACGATCGCCCTTTCGTTGGTCAATGGATCGCGCGTGTTCCGGCCATGGCGGCCTGCGCGGCGCTCACTTGCGGAGGCCGAGCTTCGCGATGATCGCGCGGTAGCGCTCGATCTCGTGGTTCTTCAGGTAGCTGAGCAGCTGCTTGCGCTTGCCCACCAGGTCCAGCAGCGCGCCTTCGGTGCGGTGGTCCTTTTTGTTGGTCTTCAAGTGCTCGGTGAGGTGCTCGATGCGCTGGGTGAACAGGGCGATCTGCCCTTCGGCGCTGCCCGTGTTGGTGGCGCTGCCGCCGTGGGTCTTGAAGATCTCCTGCTTGGCCTCTTTGGTTGCGATCATGATCGTTGGTTCTGCCTCTTTTCAGCCGCCCCTTTGGCGGTTGAGGGCGCGAATGTACGCCTTTTTCTTTGTCCCCGGTTCTATTGTTGCCAACGTGGGTGGCCACCCACGTTGGTTGCACGAAGTAAAGGTGAACTCAGGCTGGAAAAACCCGCACGGCTTAGGATCGGAACATCGTGGCGAACTGGGACAGCTTGGTCCTCAGCTCTTTGCGCTCCACAATGAGGTCCAAAAAGCCATGTTCAAGCACGAATTCGCTGGTTTGGAAGCCTTCCGGCAGGTCGTGCCCGATGGTTTCGCGCACCACCCTGGGGCCGGCAAAGGCCACCAACGCCTTGGGTTCTGCGATGTTAATGTCGCCCAACATGGCAAAACTGGCGGTGACGCCGCCGGTGGTGGGGTCGGTGAGCACACTGATGAAGGGTACGCGCTTTTGGGCCATCAGGCTCAGCTTGGCACTGGTCTTGGCCATCTGCATCAAGCTGTACCCGGCTTCCATCATGCGTGCGCCGCCACTCCTGCTGATGATGATCAAGGGGCACTTGCGCCGCATCGCGGCATCGGCGGCCATGGCGATCTTTTCGCCCACCACGCTGCCCATGCTTCCGCCAATGAAGCGGAAATCCATGCAGGCGATCACCACGGGCTGTTTGTCCAATTTGCCTTCAGCGGCGCGCAGGGCATCATTGAGCCCGGTGTTCTTGCGCGTTTGCACCAAGCGCTCGGTGTATTTCTTGGTATCCTCGAACTTCAGCGGATCGCCAGCAACGAGCTTCGTGCCGATCTCCTTGAATTTGCCTTCGTCAAAGAGAATGCTGAAGTATTCCGCGCTGCCGATCCGTTCGTGGTATTGGCATTTGGCGCACACCCACAAGTTCTTCGCGTGATCGTCCGAAGTGACGATCTCCGAGCACTCGGGGCATTTGTACCAAAGACCTTCCGGCGTCTCCTTTTTATCCTCGGTGGAGGTGGTGATGCCTTCCTTGACGCGTGTGAACCAACCCATGGGACGAGTGTCGGGGAAACGAAGATAGTGAAGGGGCAAGCCGGACGTTGAAATTGGAAAATTGAAAGTGAATGGCTGAAACCGAATGCCGGTCTTCGGATGAAGCCGGTGTTCAGCTTTCACATTTCTTAGCTATGCAATTGTCACACCCTTGTCCAGGTACACGTCCTGGATGGCATTGAGCAGTTGCACGCCTTCCTTCATGGGGCGCTGGAAAGCCTTTCGCCCGCTGATGAGGCCCTGGCCGCCGGCGCGCTTGTTCACCACGGCCGTCTTCACGGCTTCGGCCAGGTCGCTGGCACCGCTGCTGGCCCCGCCGCTGTTGATCAGGCCGATGCGGCCCATGTAGCAGTTGGCCACTTGGTAGCGACACAGGTCGATGGGGTGGTCGGTGGTGAGGTCGCTGTATACCTTCTTGTGCGTTTTGCCGTAACCCTTGATGGCGTTGTAGCCGCCGTTGGTTTCGGGCAATTTCTGCTTGATGATGTCGGCCTGGATGGTGACCCCGAGGTGGTTGGCCTGGCCGGTGAGGTCGGCGGCGGTGTGGTAGTCATGGCCGTCCACTTTGAAGCCCGGGTTGCGGAGGTAGCACCAGAGGATGGTGGCCATGCCCAGTTCGTGGGCGTACTGGAAGGCCTCGGCCACTTCGGTGATCTGGCGGGTGCTTTCCTCGCTGCCGAAGTAAATGGTGGCCCCCACGGCCACGGCGCCCATGTCCCACGCGCTTTCCACGGTGCCGAACATCACCTGGTCGAACTTGTTCGGCAGGGTCATCAGTTCGTTGTGGTTGATCTTTACGATGAAGGGGATCTTGTGGGCATACTTGCGCGCCACGCTGCCCAGCACGCCGTAGGTGGAGGCCACGGCGTTGCAGCCGCCTTCCACGGCCAGTTCCACGATCTTGTCCCCGTCGAAGTAGATGGGATTGGGGGCGAAGCTGGCACCGCCGCTGTGTTCGATGCCTTGGTCCACGGGCAGGATGCTCATGTAGCCGGTGTTGGCCAAGCGGCCGTTGCCGTAAAGGGCCTGGATGCTGCGCATCACCTGGGGAGAGCGGTTGCTCAGGCCGAAGCAGCGGTCCGTGAAGTCGGGGCCCGGAAGGTTCAGTTGGTCCTTGGTGATGGTCTTGCAACTGTGTTCCAACAGGCTCTTCGCATCGGCGCCCAGCAATTCGTTCAATTTGGCCTTGGTCAATGTGCTCATGTCAGGCTACGCGGTTTTTTTCGGGCCGCTAAATTAGGGCAAGGTGGATGAAGGGTTGAACAGTGCCGCCCCCGGCCGCTTTTCGCCGATCGCGGATCACCGCGATCAGAACGGATAACCGATGCCCAGGTTGAGGTTGAACTTGTGGGCCAATGAGGTGGCCAGGGCCGGTGTCTTGGGCTGGAAGAGCCAACGCTGCCCGGGGGGCAATGACGGGTCTTTTGTTTGAAGGCCGAGGTCGAAGCGGACGAGGAAGAAATCGAAGTTGAACCGCGCGCCGATGCCCGAACCGATGGCCAGTTCGCCCGGCACCTTGGCCAATTGAAAACCGCTGCCTGGTTTGGCGGGATTTTCATGCAGGTCCCAGATGTTCCCGATGTCCACGAACAAGGCTCCTTCCAGGTATCCGATCAGCTTGAACCGGTATTCGGCATTGCCCTCTAGGCGCACTTCGCCCACGCGGTCATACGCATCCAGTGGTGCGCTGTAGGATCCCGGGCCCAGCGAACGTGCGCGCCATGCACGCATGCCGTTGGCTCCGCCGCCGAAGAAGCTGCTTTCGAAGGGCAGCACGCCGAGGTTGCCAAAGGGCACGCCCACGCCCGCGTCCACGCGGAAGGCCAAGCTGCTCTTGGCATGGATAGCGTGGTAGAAGCGCATGTCGCTTTCAAACTTCACGAACTGGGCAAAGCGGACCCCGGCCAGTGTGTAAAAACTGTTTCCCGCCGTGTCCGTCTGCTGTTCCTGGTGGGTTGCCTCGTTGGCCAGGCGGAGCAGGTTGCCGGATGTTTGCAGCATGGGCCGCCAGAAGAACACATTGCGCTTGTGTGCCGAGGCATCCTGGGTGTTCAGGGTAACAGAAGCCCTGCCGCCGGCGATCACGTGGTCTGTGTAGCTGTCGCGGAGCACGGCATCGTGCGAGCTGCGGATGAACGTACGGAAGCCTTCGCTCACCAAGGGAATGCGGATGATGTTGAATTCAGCCGGATAAAGCTCCACGGCGGTTCTACGGCTCTTGTTCCATTCATAGCCGAAATTCAGTTTGGCCAAGGTTCGTGTATAGTCCGGCCTCCGCTGGTAATTGTACTGCATGTTCACCGCCGTTTGCCTGCCCCACGTTTTGGGCCAACGGTCGGCGGTGTTCAGGAATGGAATGATGAAACGCGGGAAGCGGATGGTGACCTCCGGGCCGAGTTCCACGGTATTGAAGAGCACCTCCCGGCCCACGTCGGTGCTGGCTTCGGTGGTGGGGCCACGCCCGTCCAAGGATTGCTGTGCCTCCAGCCCCAGGGACATTTTGGCCTGGATGAGGCCCATGCTCCGGAACAGGTTTTTATGGCGGTAGTTGAGGCTTACGGATGTGCCCAGGAACCCGCCCCGGTTGGTTCCGAAACCTTCCAGGCTGAGGCTTTGCCGCTTTGAAGGCAACAGGGTGATGCGGCAATTGGCCAAGTTGCGGTCAAGGGCGCCGGTGGTGTCATAGGCGATGTCCACGCGATCGAAAACGCGCAGGTTCGTAAGCCGCCGGTAGGTCCAGTCGTTAATGGTCTGGCTATACACCGTGCCGGTGTCCAAGGGAATGTTGCCGGCCAGTGCCTTGGGCCTGTACGCCGGCCTTCTTCCGGAGTAGAGGTACCTGTCACCTTTGTAGGTTGCCGTATCCACTGCTGCCGGCCCGGGCCCCAACTCCTTGCCGCCCGTAATGTCCACGGTGATCCGGTTGATGCGGTACACGGTGCCTTCCGGAGTGCCGGCAAGGCCGCGCTTGCCGCGTGCGGCAGGCCGTTCAAACCGCAATTGAAGGTCCACCTCATGGTCTCCCGCGCTGGTGTCCGCCACAAATTGCAACAGGTCCCTGTTGAAGTACAGATATCCGTTGCGGCGCAGCAGGTCGGTGATGCGCGTGCGCTCCTTGTCCAGCACATCCGCGTCGAAACGCATGCCGCTCACCAGCAGGCTGGAGGCATGGGAAGCCCGCATCAGGCTGTCAATGGCGGCATCGTCCACGCTCCAGGAAGAGCTGCACAACGTATACGGCCTGCCGGCGCTGATGCGGTATTCCACCTCCGCCTTGGGCTGTTTGTAGTGCCTGCCGCGCTTTTCGGTAAAGATCCAAGGAAAGTACTTGGGCAGAAAACGAACGCTGTTGAAATACACGGTGTCAGCGACATGGGCATTGAAATAGCCTTCCTTGCTGAGGTACAGCCCGAGCTGGTCCACGCTTCGTTTGATCTGTGCACTGTCCAAGACCACCGGGGCTTCACCCACGCTGTTGCGCAGCCACATTCGCCAGGTTTGCCGGCATTCCTTCGCCTTGAATGGCTTGCCGGCTTTTCCGCGGGAAGCACGCCGGGCATTTCGTTCTTCGGCCTCTTGGGCCCGTTTTTCATTCCGCAACGCGCAGAGCGAATCTTCCTCGGCCTTGCGCCGCATTGCTTTCCCCGGGTCCGGGATGTTGTAGAGAAGCAGGTAGAGACGCTGGCCCAATACCTTGTTGTTGGGCTTCTGCTTCAGGATGGACTTCAGTTCGTCGTCCGTAAGGTCCTTGGCATCGGATTTTACGATGTTGCGCACCAGGAGGTACTCGCCCTTGGGGACGCGCTTGGCGGGGTTGCAGGCTGTGAACAGCGCAACGATCGCCACCAACAGTGGAATATGGACCTTGCTGAAGCGCACGGAGAGGCTTGCGGGGCTAATTTGCGCGGCTTATCCTGAAAGGACCATGCCACGGCGGGCGAAGATATTCGGCAAATGAGCGGAGCGGCCCATGTAAAACGGGTGCGGGCACTGCATCAGCGCAAGAACCGCGATGCGGAAGGTGTGTTCCTGGTGCAAGGGCGCAAGTTGGTCCGCGAACTGCTGGCCTCGTCCATGGAGCCGTTGGATCTGTATGCCACCCAACTGGCCGCGGATGAACTGGCGCTGCACGGGGCGCACATACTTCCCGCGTACGATCTGGAACGCATGGGCACGTTTGAACACGGCAATGAGGTGGTGGCGGTGGTGCGCAAGCCCCAGCCTGCCCGCCATGCGATGCCCGGTGAAAATGGTTTTGTGTTGGCTGCGGACGATGTTTCCGATCCAGGTAATCTGGGCACCCTGCTTCGCATCGCGGACTGGTTCGGTGCTTCGCAGCTCTGGTGCTCGGCGGAGAGCGTGGAGGTGTGGAACCCCAAATGCGTGCAGGCCAGCATGGGGTCCATATTCCGCGTGCCCGTGGTGCATGGCGGCCTGGCCGGGGCTTTGGCCAAGGCCGCGCAAGGTGGCGTGCAGGTGTACAAGGCCGAAGCCTCGGGTGACGACGTATTCAAGGAACGCTTGATGCGCCCGGCGGTGCTGGTGCTGGGCAGCGAATCACACGGTTTGTCCAAGGCGGTGCGGGAAGGGGCCGGGCGTTCCATCGCCATTCCGGCGTTCGGCGGGGCGGAATCGCTGAACGTGGCCGCTGCCGCTGCGGCGCTGTGCATGGAGTTTGCGCGGCAAGGCCGTTGATCGGTGCGTTCACATTGACAAGGATCAGGGCGAACCGGATAAACGCCTGCTACATTGGGTGCCTGTAACAAGCACGGGACGGCCCATGGACAAACCGGACAGCACCGCCATTACCTTGGATCAATTGCGTGCGAGCGGCATGGTCCGGCAGGCATTCACCTATTGGTTCGCCGACCATGACCATGTACGATCGCCCTTCCCGCCATACCTGCGTGATGAATTACGGGAACTGGTACCAGCCGCCTTCAATCATTGGCTCGTGAAGCTGGACGCGAAGGCGATGGAGGAGATCAACGAGGAGACGGCTTTCGGAAAGTTCGAGGAGCTGATGTTCCATGAGGCCATCCGCCTGGTGCGGTCGGAGGATGAGATGCTCACGCTCCGGTTTCCCTTTCTGCCGCGTGTCGGTGATCGGATCAATGGTGGGGAATTGGAGGGGCGCACCGGGGAGAATGTTGTTCGCAAGCGTGCGCTGATGCGCGAGGACAAGGATGAATACCTGCTGGTGCAGGCGGAGCACCTGGCATCAGGGACGCATTGGGAGACCCGGTTTGAGCTTCCGTGAGCACAACACCCGGCCAGCGGCGCTCATGCCGATGCACCCGTGGGCCCCGGACGCTGTTTCAATAGCACCTTCTTCACGAACGAGCGCAGGAAACCGTAGAAGGTGGCGGCCCAGGCAGCCAAGGCCACGTATATGAAGAACCGGGGAATGAACAGCAGGAACCGCAGGTCCATGGCCTGGGCCATCTCGAAGGTGGCGGCCGTGTACATGCCCAGCGGGAACACCGCGCCCCAGTATAGCGGATCATAGTGGAGCGGGAATCGTTTGTAGCCGTGGCGCCAGATGGCGAGAATGAAGAGCATGGGCACCCACCACGTGCCGGTGACCCAGTAGAAAATGGTGAAGCCCTTGAGGAAGGGGAGGGTGGAGAGGAGGAAAGGGGCATGCGGCGTATTGAGGATCAGCAGCGAACCCGCCAACGTGGAAATCGCCATGGCGCCCATGTTGATCCAGTAAGGCGGGGTAAGGTCGCCGGGATTGAACTTGAAGAAGGTGTAGCGGTAGAAGATCAGGGAGATCATCCAGATGTAGAGCATGCCGCCCCAGAGCCACATGGCGAAGCTGAAGAAGTTCAGGATCAGCTTATGGTCCACGTAATGCACAGAGAGCTTGGCGCTGAGCACGGCCAGGCTCTGTGTGGACACCACCGATAGCAGCCATGCGCCGTTGATGCCTTCGGAGAAGGAGGGTTTCTGGCCTTTGATCGTGAGGTTGGTGAACACGGTGTAGGTGATCAGCGTCCATAGCAATACGGCGATGATCCACAAGCCCATGGCGATGGGGAAGGCCTCTTCCAGCAGGATGAATTGCGCGCCCAACACGGCCGTGGCCGTTGGTGCGGTGAAGAAGCCCATGCCGCGCAGGTGGTCCAGCAGGTCCTCCCGCACCCGATCGGGAAACCACAGCACCCTGATCGCGGCCAAGCCGCACAGCACCGCATAGAAGAAGATGTTGGCCGCGAACAGTGGCCGGGAGATGGCATCCATGCCCATGAAATGGGCGGCACTGCTCACCACGCCGGTGGCCATCACCATGGCGAAATAGGCCGGTGAGAGGTCGCGAACCGCTTGGTGCAGGCGCCGTTTCATGGGGCGGGACTACCGTGGGGGGCTGGTGTTTGGCTGCGCTGCATGCGGCCGATGGTGGAACGCATCCATACGAGGGCGATCAAGGCCACCATGAACAGGACCGCCCAGCATGTGGTCCACACGCCGGTGGCATCCAGCAGGTAGCCGAAGAGAATGGGGCCGAAGAATCCGCCGAGGCCGCCCAGTACGCCAACGATGCCGCCCACGGTGCCCACTTCCTCGGGATAGTAGGTGGAGATGTGCTTGTACACAGCGGCCCCGCCGATGCCCATCATGGCGCCGATGAGGAACACCAGCGCGGTGAAGATCCAGCGGTTGGCTTGGAAGTAAATGTGGGTGGTGCCCTTGGCCAGCAGGTCGCCCTTGCCCACACGGTCGCCCACGTGCACTTGCGGCTGTTGGCGCACGGAAGTGGACGGCATGGGCAGGAATCCTTCCTCGTTGCGGTGGATGCCAAATCGGATGTCCATCTCCTCGGCCGTCATTAAGGCGTAAACCACGCGGTCCTGATTATCGGCCTCATTCACCACGGTGATCCCGCCGGTGGTGATGGATTCCACGATGCCGGGGCCGGTGGCCAGAATGCCCCTGCCCGGAGTTTGGAGTTCCACGCGCGGCGGCAGCAGGAAGAGCAGTCCCACCAGGCATACGCCGAACACCCAATAGAGCACGATGCGTGCTCCGTACCGGTCGGACAGCATGCCGCCCGCGATGCGCAACAGCCCGGCGGGCAGATTGAAGGCAGTGGTCATCATGCCGGCGGCCACGATCGAAAGCGAATAGACGTTGACATAGTAGGGGATGAGCCATTGGGAGAGGGCCACGAAGCTGCCATACATGAAGAAGTAGTACAGGCCGAAGCGCCACACCCGCACCGCCTTCAGCGGCCGGATGCGCTGGCTGAGGGACTTGGCTGCCGCGGGGACCTTGTTGCGCGCGAAGAGCAGCACCGTGATCGCCACCAGTACCAACAGCCCCGCATACAGCTTGGGCAGGGTGCGCCAACCTTCCAACGCGGTGTTGTTGTCCGTGAGCCAGGTCAACAGGCGCGGTGCGAACAGCGTGGTGAGCGCCGCCCCTGCATTGCCCGCGGCAAAGATGCCCAATGCCGTGCCCTGCCTTGCCTTGGGGTACCACAGCACCACGTACGCCACGCCTGCCGTGAAGATGCTGCCCGCAAGGCCGAAGGCGATGCTCAGGCCCAGGAAGGCCCCGTAGCTGTCCGCCAAGGAGAGCAGGTACAGCGGCAGTGCGCTGATCAGAAGCACGGTGATCATCACCCTTTTGCCGCCGTACTTGTCCGAAAGAATGCCCACCGGTAAGCGCAGTACCGAGCCTACCAGTACGGGCATGCCGAGCAACCAACCGGATTGCACCGGGGTCCAGGTGAAGACACCGTTGTTGGTGAGGTACGTGACCAGCACGCCGTTGATCAGCCATGCTGCGATGCACACCGTGAACGCCAAGGTGCTCAGCAACAGCATGCGGTGGGCACTTCCCGTTGTCCGCTCCATGGTCTATGGACCCGCCAGGGGCTAGGAGGTCCCGTCCTGGCGTTGGACCAAAGGACGAACAATTTCAGGACCGGGATATGATAAAGATCATATAGTGGTGGATTGATCCGGCCCGGGCGTGCTTGGGGTCGGCAGGGCATGCACGTCCCGATGCGTGCAACGGTTGCAGGAGGCTAATGCAGGGCTAATGCCCACCGGCGGTGCTCACCGGCAGGTCGTTGGCATAGGTGGTCACCACGGCCGGGCGCCCGTCCGTGCCGAATTCCGTGTGCGGCCCGTTGAGCTTGTCATCGCGGTAGAGGGAAACCGTGAGCGTATCACCATTGGGGGAGTAGGTGATCCATCGGCCGGTGCGCTTGCCGCCATCGAAATCGCCTTCCATCTTCATGCGGCCATTGGGGTAGTACCAGGACCAATGGCCTTGGTTGCGCCCGTCCACCAAGCTGCCGGTGCGTTTCGGCTGGCCGTTTTCAAAGGTGGGCAGTGTCCGTTGGTTCAGGTAGTATCCAACGGCCGCTGCAATGATCACCACAACAAATGTGATGATCTTATGCCGGCTGTTGTAACGGAATAGGGACATGGCCAAAGGCGTTCCGCGGAAGCTCCGCAAAATTAGTCCCTGCCTGGGTGGAATGGTGGGGCGGAGGGATCAAGCGTACGGGTGATGGATGCACCAGGAGGAATCATGGGCTTTGGAAATAATTTAGATTGAATATAAAGAAAAAGATGATCTAAATCATAATACGGCAATGTGTGGTTGATAGTATTGCCTGCCAGTGGGCGCGTGTTTGGAACCGTTCAAGCAGACCGCTCCCAAGTCAGTGGAGGTAGCGAGCCCAAGAACCAATCAACGCATTCATGACACGCCCAAAACCGCAATTGATCGCTTCCTTGATGGCCCTGGTGCTGGTATCGGTGGCCAGCGCCCAGGACGGAGCGGCCATCTTCAAACAGAACTGCACGGCGTGCCACAAGATCGGTGCGCGCCTGGTGGGGCCGGACCTCACCGGTGTCACCGGGAAGCAGTCCGATGAATGGTTGCGCAAGTTCATCCGCAGTTCGCAGGGCATGGTAAAGTCCGGTGACAAGGATGCCGTGGCGATCTGGGAAGAGTTCAACAAGACCACCATGCCGGACTTCCCGTTCTCCGACGCGGACCTCACGGCACTCCTGGGATATTTGGGAAGCATCAATAAGCAGCCTGCAGCCGGGGCCACAGCTGCTGCAACCGCACCGGAGCCGCCGATGGTCTTTACGGCGGCGGACGTGGAACAAGGCCGCTTCCTGTTCCAACACCGGACTTCCGGCGGCGGCCCCTCCTGTGTTACATGCCATCATGTGAACGACCCTGGCGTGATCCCCGGCGGCTTGTTGGCCAAGGACCTCACCCATGTGGGTGGGCGAATCGGTGATCAAGGCATCGCGGGTATTCTGGGGGCGCCGCCATTCCCCGCCATGGCGGCGGCATTCAACGGGCGGGCGGCACTTACGGACAAAGAAGTACACCAACTAACGGCCTTCCTGATGCATGCGGACAGCAATGCGGACGTACAGGAAGCAGGCAGCAAGCGCACCATGCTCCTGTGGGGCCTGGGCGGCCTGATGGCCATTTTGCTTGTGGTGTCACTGGTGTGGAACCGCAGGCTGCGCAGGTCGGTGAAGCATGACATCAACGCACGCCAACTGCGCACCATTTGAAACTAAACGGACATCAGGGAACACCTAACAAGCAAAGCCATGAGCTGGATCGAGGACATCATTTCACCCAAGACCCGGAAGTGGGAGGAGTTCTATCGCAACCGCTGGCAGTACGACCGGGTGGTGCGCAGCACCCACGGCGTGAACTGCACCGGCGGGTGCTCATGGAACATCCACGTGAAGGACGGCATCGTGGTGTGGGAGATGCAGGCGCTGGACTATCCGCTGCTGGAAGAGGGCTTGCCGCCCTATGAGCCGCGGGGCTGCCAGCGGGGCATCTCCTATTCCTGGTACCTGTACAGCCCCATCCGCGTGAAGTATCCGTTGATGCGCGGTGCCCTGCTGGACCTCTTCCGCGAGGAGAAGAAGCAGGCCGGGGGCGATCCGGTGAAGGCCTGGGAAAACCTGCAGAACAACCCCGAAAGGCGCAGCCGTTACCAGTGGGCGCGCGGCAAAGGCGG
>JAFDZG010000260.1 GCA_018267065.1 Bacteroidota bacterium | reverse complement strand
TGGCTGCCGCGCTGGCGCACCTGCTCGAAGCCGTGCTTCTTCAAGATCGCGCACACTTCCTTCCCGCTCAATGTACGCATCACACCGCGATACGGACACGGGTCACCAGCACTTCCTCATGCAAGCGCTCGCGCACCTCGCCGGGCGAGGCGGTTTCGAAGAACAACTCAAGCGCCTCCACCAGGTTCGCGCGTGCTTCTTCGATGGTATCCCCTTGGCTGGCTACGTCCAGTTCGGGGCACAGGCTCACGTAGCCGTTGCCTTCACGCTCAATGATGGCGGTGAGTTCACGTGTGGTTTTCATGGAGCCTGATGTTGCCCAAAGATAGGCGAGCCGGTGAATGCTGGGAGGTAGGTACAGGAGGTAGAGGAGGTAAAGGAGGCATTCTTCCTCACCCCACCTCATCCAACCCCGTCCTCCCCTTCTCCATCCCCTTGAACGACGAGGGCGCCATCCTCGTGAGCTTCTTGATCCCGCTGGAGCGGGACGGGATCTGTGCGCTGAGGTGGGCCACACTGCTGAAGCCGGTGCGGAAGGCGATCAGGCCAACCAGTTCCGCAGGCGCTTGCGGATCTCGGAGAATGTGGCCTCGGAAACCTCTCCGATGCTTCCTTGGATCACCTTGCTCGGCAAGGTGGCCAGTTGCGCAACACGGATCAGGCTCGGGAATTGAAGGCCCATGCGCCAATAGTCCGGGTGTTTCGCATCCACCAGCATATCCAGATCCCGTACTTCCCGGTGCACCTGCGTGCTGACTGCGCATACCAACAGGTCGTTGAACGGTGGGACCACCGCGACGATGACCGCCGGGCGCATCTTTCGTTGCCCATCGCCCTGCACAAAGGCCCAGCGCACCACGTCGCCCGGCTTCATTTCCCGTAGTCCGGGTTCGGCTCCTTCAATACCAGCCCACTGATGTCAGGCTCGTCATCCCCGTAAGCTGATGCTTCGAAGATGGCGGATGCCGCGATCAGCTCTTCCTCGTGTTCATCGCGGCCACCCGGTGATTTGGCACGAAGCAACTCCAGCAGGCGCTTCACCTTCGTCAACACGGTGGCATCGTTGGTATTCACCAAGGCGCCGACCAGTTCGAGCTTGAGCGCTTGGATGTCCATTACTTTTCAAAGATAGGGCCACTCGTGTGCTCACACCTCATCCAACCCCACCCTCCCTCCCGCTGGCATGCGGGACCCGATCCCCTTGAACGCCGAGGGCGTCATCCCCGTGCGCTTCGTCTTGATCGCCGAAAACCGTTGTTCACGCGAACAACGACCGGTCCAACCGGCTTTGGCGGATGATGGACATCAAGGTGCCGATGCGCAATTCCTTGTGGTCCGGCACCGGTACGGTGATCGTGGAACTTGGCACTTGCTTCTGCATGATGATGTGGCTTCCGCGCTGGCGCACCTGGTCGAAGCCGTGCTTCCTTTAGATCGCACATACTTCCTTCCCGCTGAGCGTGCGCATCACACGGCCACGCGCACACGGGTCACCAGCACTTCCTCGTGCAGCCTTTCACGCACTTCGCCAAGAGAGGCTGTCTCGAAGAACAGCTCCAAGGCCTCCACCAGATTGGCACGCGCCTCCTCGATGGTATCGCCCTGGCTGGCCACATCCAGTTCGGGGCACAGGCTCACATAGCCGTTGCCTTCACGCTCAATGATGGCGGTGAGCTCCCTTGTGGTTTTCATGTGCCCTGATGTTGCTCAAAGATAGGCAATAGCCAGTGGGTGATGGGGGGCAGCTGCCCTTCGACGGGCTCAGGGCAGCAAGGATCGATGGGTTGGACAACGAGGTCATCATCCGTGTCCATCCATGTGCATCCGTGGTGAATGGACACCCGTGGTTGTTTCTCCTCACCCCACCCGGTCCAGCCCCACCCGCCCATGCCCCATCCCCTTGAACGCCGAGGGCGTCATTCCTGTGAGCTTCTTGAACTGCGCGCTGAGGTGGGCCACGCTGCTGAAGCCCGTGCGGAAGGCGATCTCGCTGAGGGTGAGCTCGTCGTAGCGGATCAGTTCCTTCACGCGCTCCAGGCGTTGCAGCAGGAAGAACTGCTCGATGGTGATGCCTTCCACCTGCGTGAAGAGCGCGGAGAGGCTGGAGTACTCCTTGTGCAGCAAGCCGCTGAGCAGTTCGCTGAGCTTCACCTTGGGCGCGGCCTCGTCGCTGTGGTGGACGAGCTTCACGATGGCGGCCTTGATGCGGGCGATGGTGGCGGCGTCGCGGGAATCCACCAGCTCGAAGCCTTCGCGTTGCAGGGCTGCGCCAAGGGCGGTGAGCTGGGTTGCCGTGGGTTCCTTTTCCAACTCCACTTCGCCGAGGTCGATGTGCTTTGCCGCGAGGCCGTTGGCATTGAGCACGCGTTGCACGGCGGCCACGCAGCGGGCGCAGACCATGTTGCGGACGGTGAGGGTGGGCATGGTGCAGAACGGGATTATCCGAGATGAGCCATGCGCCTGGCGGCGCATTCATTCAAGGGTTTGAACCACGGATGCACACGGATGCACACGGATGAACGACCGGTGAGACCGCAGGGCGGGTAGTGCCACATAGCCATGGTGCAAAGGTCGGTGCTGCCGGGGGAGCCTAACTTTCGGCCATGCGGAACTTCCTGCTGCCCTTCGTGCTTTTCGCCTGCCTCACGGCACGGCCCCAGGTTGCTGCGGTGCAGCAATTGCTGGATGCGGTGAACGCGGATTCGCTGGTGTGGTGGGCGCAGCGGCTCACCGGGCAAGTGGCGGTGGACGTGGGCAGCGGCGCGCAAACGATCGTGTCGCGGAACTCCTTTCAGCCGGGCAATGCGCTGGCGGAGGCATGGCTGCAGCAGGAGTTTTCGCGGATGGGCTATGCGCCAACGGTGCAGGCGTTCAGTGGCAATGGTGCCAACGTGCTGGCGGAGAAGCCGGGCCTGGTGCATCCGGAGCGGAAGGTGATCATCTGTGCCCACTACGATGCGATGCCGGGCGGCACCACCGCGCCCGGCGCGGATGATGACGGAAGCGGCGTGTGCGCCGTGCTGGAGGCGGCGCGCGTGATGGCCGGGCAGGAGTTTGAAAACACGGTGGTCTTTGCCCTGTGGGACAAGGAGGAGCAGGGCATGCTGGGCAGTGCCTATTACGCCAGCGCCGCAGCGGGGAACGATGAACAGATCACTGCGGTGGTGAACATGGACGCCATCGGCTACGACGGCAACGGCGACGGCCTGATGCGCATCCACGCGCGTGCCGTGGGGAGCAGCATCGCCATCAAGGATTCCGCCCTGGTGGTGAACACCACTTACGGCTTGGACCTGCCGATCGCGATCAACGATCCCGGCGAGACGTACAGCGACCATGCCTCCTTCTGGGACGAAGGCTACGGTGCCATCCTGGTGATCGAGGATTTCGACGATGATCCCAATCCGCACTACCATTCACCCACGGATGAGCTGCAATACATGGACACCACGTACTGGGAGGGCCTCACGCGGCTGGCCATCGGCACGTTGGCGGTGCTGGCGGTGCCGGCGGGGCCTTTGGACATTCATGAAATGAAGGCGCAGCCCGTGTTCGAGCTGTGGCCCAATCCCGCGCATGGCAGCGTGGAGTTGCGACTTGATGGGGCAGGGGCGGAGCGCACGGATCTGCTGCTGTTGGACGCGACGGGGCGCGTGGTCCAGGAGTGGCCCATGCCGGTTGCCAGCCAACGGATCGCCTTGGACGGAATTGCACCGGGCACGTACCTGGTGCGAGCTACCGGAGTGCAGAACGCCGTCCAGCGCTTGGTTGTGATGCCTTGACCGACGCTTCGGGGAGGATTGAATTTCGCTTTTGTACGATCCCGCCGTGGTCGCCAGGACCGAATGCCACGCGCATGCCACTCCGCGCATGGGTCCTGGATACGTGTCCACAGCAAGACGACCGTCAGTTCTTCCCTACGAACCACGAACTATGCCCTAACAACAGACAACTAACAACTGCCTCCACTGCCTTCACCTCTTCACACCAAGTTGCAGGTCGATGTAATCCAAGATCTGCGTGTACAAATGCACCCGATCCTTGCCGCGCACGTTGTGCGGGTGGCCTGGGTAGTAGAAGAAATCCGGGTACACACCCTTGTCCACGCAGCTCTTCAGGAAGCGCAGTGCATGTTCCGGTACCACGGTCTCGTCCATGTTGTCGTGGATCAGCAGCAGGTGTCCGCGCAATTGGTCGGCGATGGGGGGAAGTGCCGTTTCATCATAGCCCTTCGGGTTTTCCTGCGGCGTGTCCATGTAGCGTTCGGTGTACATCACCTCATACAAGCGCCAGTCCTGCACGGCACCGCCGGCCACGCCCACTTGGAACACGTCCGGTGCGCGCAGCATCAGGGCCTCCGTCATGTGCCCGCCGAAGCTCCAGCCATGCACGGCCATGCGGCTGCCGTCCACGTAGGGCAGGCTCTTCAGGTAGTCCGCCCCGTGCAGCTGGTCCTTCACTTCCGTGATGCCTAACTGCCGGTAGATCACCTGCTCGAAGGCGAGCCCGCGGTTGCTGCTGCCGTGTCCGTCCAGGGTGAAGACGATGTAGCCCCGCTCCGCCGCCTCGATCATCCACAATGGTGCGCCGCCGAGGTAGCTGTTGGTGACCAGTTGCACATGCGGACCGTTGTA
>JAFDZG010000025.1 GCA_018267065.1 Bacteroidota bacterium | reverse complement strand
TGCTTGTCGTCGGCTTCGATCATCGAGACCTTGTCAGGTCTTTGGAAATCCAGGATTGGCATGGTTGCTCGGTCTGTTTGGGTTGCTTACTTGGAGTACAATTCAACGATGAGCTGCTCGCGGATGGTCTCCGGGATCTGCGCGCGCTCTGGCATGGAGATCATCTTGCCGGTCATCGTGGCCGGGTTGAAGTCCAGCCAATCAAAACGGTTGGTGTTCACCGCCAGGCTGTTGGTGATCGTTTCCAGGCTGCGGCTGCGCTCACGCACGGCGATCTCATCACCGGGGCGAAGCGTAAAGCTGGGAATGTTCACCACTTCCTTGTTCACGGTGATGTGGCCGTGGCCCACCAACTGGCGGGCGGCGCGGCGCGTGGGTGCAATGCCTAGGCGGAACACCGTGTTGTCCAGGCGTGCTTCGCAAAGGCCCAACAGAATGGCGCCGGTAACGCCCTTCTTGCTGGCCGCCGTTTGGAACATCTTGCGGAACTGGCGCTCCAGGATGCCGTAGGTGTATTTGGCCTTTTGCTTTTCGTTCAACTGCAGGCCGTACTCGCTTTCCTTTTTGCGGCGGCGGGCGTTCAGGCCGTGCTGGCCTGGGGAATGGGGCTTACGCTCCATCCATTTGTCGGGTCCGAAGATCGGCTCCTTGAATTTGCGGGCGATCCGGGTAGTGGGTCCAATGTAACGTGCCATTCTTCTTGGTTTTGGGTGCGGTTTCCGCACCAACAACGGGATGCTTTGTGCTCCCTACGGTTAGTTTCTCTTAAACGCGGCGTTTCTTGGGTGGGCGGCAGCCGTTGTGCGGCATGGGCGTAAGGTCCAATATCTCGGTTACCTCCACGCCGCTGTTGTGCAGTGCGCGGATGGCGCTTTCGCGTCCGCCGCCGGGGCCCTTCACGAAGACCTTCACCTTGCGCAGGCCCAGCTCGAAAGCCTCGCGGGCAGCCTCTTCGGCGCTCACCTGGCCGGCGTACGGCGTGTTCTTCTTGCTGCCGCGGAAGCCCATCTTTCCGGAGCTGCTCCAGCTGATCACCTCGCCCTTGTTGTTGGTGAGGCTCACGATCAAGTTGTTGAACGTGGCCAGGATGTGGGCCTGCCCGAAGGCTTCCACCACCACGTTCTTCTTCTTCTTTTTGCCGGCGGCGGCACCGCCTTTCTCTTGTTTTGCCATTGTCTTCAGTTGTCGGTTGTCCGTTGTCCGTTGTCAGTATTGCCTACTGGCAACTGACAACTGGCAACTGATCTTACTTGGTCACCTTCTTCTTGTTAGCAACGGTCTTGCGCTTGCCCTTGCGGGTGCGGCTGTTGGTACGCGTGCGCTGGCCGCGCACGGGCAGGCCGTTGCGGTGGCGCGTGCCGCGGTAGCTGTTGATGTCCACCAGGCGCTTGATGCTCAATTGCACCTCGCTCCGCAGGGCACCTTCCACCTTGATGTGCTCGTTGATGTACGTGCGGATCTTGGCCTGGTCGTCATCGGTCCATTCCTCCACCTTGACGTCCGGGTCCACGCCGGCTTTCTCAAGGATGGTCAGGGCCATGCTGCGGCCAATGCCGTAGATGTACGTGAGGCCGATGGCGCCACGCTTGGTTTTGGGGAGGTCGATGCCTGCAATACGTGCCATGCTCTTCGGTTTATCAGCCTTGACGCTGCTTGAACTTCGGGTTCTTCTTGTTGATGATGTACAGACGTCCTTTGCGGCGCACCAGTTTGCAGTCCGCTGAACGCTTCTTGATCGAGGCCCTGATCTTCATTTGGGTCGGAGTGTTCTGCTGTTCTTCAGGTCTTGTAACGGAAGGAGATGCGCCCTTTGCTCAGATCGTACGGGCTCATTTCCACCTTCACCTTGTCACCGGGGAGGATCCGGATGTAGTGCATCCGCATCTTTCCCGAAATATGCGCCACGATCATGTGGCCGTTTTCAAGCTCCACGCGGAACATGGCATTGCTCAGCGCCTCCTTGATGACGCCGTCCTGCTCTATGTTTCCCGTTTTGCTCATGCTTCCTTCTATCTTCTTTTCACGTTCCCTAACTCAATTTCCTGCTTTCCTCTTCACTGCTTCTCCCATCCTGGTTCCTCCACCGCCATTCCTCTTTCCTTCAGCACATCCTCGATGTAGCTGAACGTTGATAAGACCTCTGCCTTGCCGGCACGCACCGCAACGGTGTGCTCGAAGTGGGCGCTGGGCTTGCCGTCCCGTGATACCACGGTCCAGCCGTCGTCCAACTGGCTCACCTCCTTCACGCCCATGTTCACCATCGGCTCTATCGCGATCACCATGCCCTCATTGAGCTTGGCGCCATGCCCGCGACGTCCGTAGTTGGGCACTTCCGGTGCTTCATGCAGCTTTCTGCCCACGCCATGCCCCACCAGCTCGCGCACAATGCCGTAACCGTGGGCTTCCGCATGGTGCTGAACGGCATAACCGATGTCGCCCGTGCGGTTATTGGCCACGGCCTGCGCAATGCCGAGCTTCAGGCATTCCTGCGTTACCCGCAGCAGTTCCCGCACTTCCGCGGCAACTTCACCCACCTGGAAGGTGTAGGCGCTGTCGCCGTAGAAACCGTTCATCAGCACGCCGCAATCCACGCTGGCCACATCGCCTTCAGCAAGGGTGCGTTCGCCGGGCAAGCCATGCACCACCTGCTCATTCACGCTGATGAGCAACGTGGATGGGCATCCGTACAAGCCCTTGAAGCCCGGAATGCCGCCATTGTCCCGGATGAACTCTTCGGCCATCCGGTCCAATTCACCGGTGCTTACCCCGGGTGCGATCCGTTTGGCCACTTCGGCCAAGGTCCTACCAACAAGCAAAGAACTTCTTCTGACCAGCTCGATCTCCTCCTCACCCAACTTGTTCACCACCTTCGACATTATCCTGCCATTCCAAAGGCTGAACTCGTTCTTCCTTTAATGCGTCCCGTCTTCATGAGGCCATCGTAATGCCTCATCAACAAATGGCTTTCGATCTGTTGCAGCGTGTCCAACAACACGCCCACCATGATCAACAGGGAAGTGCCTCCGAAGAACTGCGCGAAGCCCTGCTTCACCCCCGCCATCATCACAAAGGCGGGAAGGATGGCCACGATGCCGAGGAAAATGGAACCCGGCAGGGTGATCCGGCTGAGCAGGTCGTCGATGTAGCCTGCTGTTTGCTTGCCCGGCTTGATGCCCGGAACAAAGCCTCCATTGCGGCGCAGGTCGTCCGAAAGTTGGTTGGGGTTCACCGTGATGGCCGTGTAGAAATAGGTGAACGCAACCACCATCAGGAACAGGAAGAAGTTGTAGGAGAAGCTCTCGTAGTTGGTGAACTGCTGCAGCCACATGGGCGGGTTGCCCTTGAACACCGGCATCTGCGCCACGTACATCGGCACCAGCACAATGGCCTGTGCGAAGATGATGGGCATCACGCCGGCGGCGTTCACCTTGAGGGGGATGTAGTTGCGCACGCCGCCGAACTGTTTGTTGCCCTGCACGCGCTTGGCAAACTGCACCGGGATCCGGCGCGTGCCCTGCACCAACATCACGTTGCAGGCGATGATGGCCAGCCAGATCACCACTTCAAGCAGGATCACCACCATGCCGCCGCCACCGGTGGTACGGCCGATGAACTCCTGGAGGAAGGATTCCGGAAGGCGTGCCAGGATGCCGATCATGATGATCAAGGAAACACCATTGCCCAGGCCGCGCTCGGTGATGCGCTCACCCAGCCACATCACGAACAAAGTGCCGGCCGTAAGGATGATCACGCTGGTGATCATCCAAAACTGGCCCTCCGGGCGCGCGGCGGCATCCACGTAAGTGTATAGGTAGCCGGGAGCCTGGAATACGCAAATGATGATGGTGATGTAGCGGGTCCACTGGTTGATCTTGTTGCGGCCGCTTTCCTCCTTCTGCATCTTCTGCACCATGGGCACGGCAATGCCGGCCAGCTGCATGATGATGCTGGCGCTGATGTAGGGCATCACGCCCAAGGCGAAGATGCTGGCGCGCGTGAAGGCGCCTCCGGTGAAGATGCTAAGCAGGTCCACCAGGCCGGAACCTGCGCCGCTTGCACTGCCCAGGCGCGTGCTGTCCACGCCCGGCAGCGCGATGAAGCTACCGACACGGTACACCAGCAGGAGCCCCAGCGTAATGAGGATGCGGTTGCGCAATTCCTCGATGCGCCAGATGTTCTTTACCGTTTCGATGAAGTTCTTCATTAGTGGGTGCCGATGATTTCGGTTTTCCCTCCCTTGCCTTCAATGGCGGCCTTTGCCGTTGCGCTGAAAGCGTGCAATTTCACTTCGATGGCGGCTTTCAGCTCGCCACGGCCCAACACCTTCACCAGGTCGTTCCCGGAAGCCAGTCCGTTCTTGCGCAGGGTCTCAAAGTCGATCACGGCAACACCGGTCTTGTCGGCCAGGGCCTGCAAGGTGTCCAGGTTGATCCCTTTGTACTCGGTGCGGGTGGGGTTGGTGAAGCCGAACTTGGGCAGGCGCCGCACCATGGGGGTTTGGCCTCCTTCGAAGCCGCGCTTCCGGTTGTAACCGGAAATGGCCTTCTGGCCCTTGTGGCCCTTGGTGCTGGTGCCGCCATAGCCGCTGCCTTGGCCGCGACCGATGCGCTTCACGTTCTTCACCGCGCCGGCGGCGGGTTTCAATTTGCTCAGGTCCTCCATCGCTGTATCTTGTTTGGGCCTCAGGCCTCGGTCACGTTCACCAAGTGCTGCACCTTGGCCACCATGCCGCGCACCTGCGGGGTTCCTTCCACTTCGTTCTTCTTGCCGATCCGGCCCAGGCCCAGGGCCACCAAGGTGTCCTTCTGGCGCTTGGGGCACTTGATCTGGCTTTTGGTCTGGGTAATGATGATCTTGCTCATGGCTTCGTCCTCCGAATTCAGGCGGAGGTGATTTGCTTATCCGTTGAACACTTTAGCCAGTTCAATGCCCCGCTGGCGGGCCACTGCATTGGCATCGCGCAGGCTGGCCAGCGCCTGGATCGTGGCCTTCACCACGTTCTGGGGGTTGCTGCTGCCCTTGCTCTTGGCCAGCACGTCGGTGATGCCTGCGGATTCGAGCACCGCACGCATGGAACCTCCGGCGATCACACCGGTACCGTTTGCTGCAGGCTTCAATAGGACCTTGGCCCCGGCGTAGCGGCCCTCCTGGGTATGGGGGATGGTGCCCTTGCGCAGGGGGATCTTCACCAAGTTCTTCTTGGCATCCTCCACGCCCTTCGCTATGGCCTCCTGCACTTCCTTGGATTTTCCAAGGCCATGGCCCACCACGCCGTTTCCGTCGCCCACCACAACGATGGCCGCGAAGGTGAAGGTGCGTCCGCCCTTGGTCACCTTGGTGACGCGGTTCAGGTGGACCACGGTGTCCTTCAGCTCAAGGTCGCTGCTCTTAACCGTTTTGGAAATGATGTCTGACATGCTGCGTGTATGAGGTTCAGAAGTTGAGGCCAGCTTCGCGGGCGGCGTCGGCCAAGGCCTTCACGCGTCCATGGTAGAGGTATCCGTTGCGGTCGAAGACCACCCGTTCGATGCCGGCAGCCTTGGCCTTCTCGCCGATCGCTTTGCCGACGAGCTTCGCCTGTTCGATGCCAGGGGCGGCATGCGCCCCTTTGTCCTTCAGGCTCCCTGCGCTTACCAATGTGCGCCCCTGGGAGTCGTCGATCACTTGGGCATAAATCTCCGAATTGCTCCGGAAGATCGTCAGTCGGGGACGCTCCGCAGTACCCTGTACCTTGATGCGGATGCTGGTTTTGATGCGTGCGCGGCGCGCTGTCTTGTTGAATGCCATCGTCTATGTTATTTGCCCGCGGCCTTGCCTGCCTTGCGGCGGATGTTCTCACCCACGAAACGGACACCCTTGCCCTTGTAGGGCTCCGGCTTGCGCAAGCCGCGGATCTTGGCCGCCACGGCGCCCAAAAGTTGCTTGTCAATGCTTTCCAGCTTGATCACCGGGTTCTTTCCTTTCTCCTGGACCGCGCTTACGCTGATCACCTTGGGCAGGTCGATCACCACGTTGTGCGAAAAGCCCAGGGAGAGCTGGAGCTGCTGGCCCTTGGCGGTGGCGCGGTAGCCCACGCCCACCAGTTCCTGCTCCTTGGTGAAGCCCTTGGTAACGCCCTCCACCATGTTGGCCACCAGCGCACGGTACAAACCGTGCATGGAGCGGTGGTGCTTGAGGTCGGTGGGGCGGCTGAAGTTCAGCTTGCCTTCCTCCTTGATCACTTTGATGGCCGGGTCCAAGGTTTGGACGAGGCTGCCCTTGGGGCCTTTCACCGTAACGACGTTTTTGTCGCTTACGGTAACCTCCACCCCTGCAGGGATCCGGATCGGTTCTTTTCCTATGCGGCTCATGGTCTTCTTGAATCTTAGCTGACGTAGCAGATCACTTCACCGCCCACCCCCAGGGTGCGCGCTTCCTTGTCGGTAAGCACGCCGCGGCTGGTGCTGATGATGGCCACGCCGAGGCCGTTGAGCACGCGCGGCAATCCGGTGGCATCGGTGTATTGGCGCAGGCCGGGAGTGCTCACGCGCTTCAGTTCACGGATGGCGCTGCGGCGGTCCGGGCCGTACTTCAACGCAATCTTGATCAAACCCTGCTTGCCGTCCTCCACGGTCTTGTAGCTCAGGATGTACCCCTTGTCGTACAGGATGCGGGTGATGTCCTTCTTGAGGCCGCTGGCTGGCACTTCCACCACTTTCTTGTTCGCCATGATGGCGTTGCGCAAGCGGGTGAGGTAGTCTGCGATGGGATCTGTGGTCATTGGTCTTTTGTCTATTGGGGGGAGCGGAATCCCGCGTCCTTACCAGCTACTCTTTGTCACGCCCGGGATCTTGCCGTCCAAGGCCATGGAACGGAAGGTGTTGCGGCTGATGCCGAAGATCCGGATGTAGCCCTTGGGGCGGCCGGTGATCTGGCAACGGTTGTGCATGCGCACCTTGCTGCTGTTGGCAGGCAGCTTCTGGAGTGCGTCCCAATCGCCGGCAGCCTTCAGCGCCGCACGCTTGGCCGCGTACTTCTCCACCATCTTGGCGCGCTTGCGGTCGCGGGCCTTCATCGATTCTTTTGCCATTGTCTTGCTTGTTGGGGCGTTCCCGCTTTTACTTGGTGAAGGGGAAACCGAATGCGGCCAGCAGTGCCTTGGCCTCCGCGTCGGTCTTCGCGGTGGTCACCAGGGTAATGTCCATGCCCTGGATGCGCGGGGTCTTGTCGATGTCGATCTCCGGGAAGATGATCTGCTCCTTCACACCGAAGGTGAAGTTGCCCCGACCATCAAAGCCGGTGGACTTCACGCCGCGGAAGTCACGCGTGCGGGGCAGGGATACGGCGATCAGGCGGTCCAGGAACTCGTACATGCGTGCGCCGCGCAGGGTGACGCGCGCACCGATGGGCATGCCTTTGCGCAGCTTGAAATTGCTGATGTCCTTGCGGGACATGGTGGCTTGCGCACGCTGGCCGGTGATCATGGTCATCTCCTCCACGGCGTTGTCCACCACCTTCTTGTCGCCCACGGCGCTGCCCAGGCCCTGGTTCACGGAAATCTTCACCAGGCGGGGCACCTGCATGGAGCTCTTGTACTTGAACTCCTTCTGGAGGCTGGGAACAACCTCGTTGGAGTATTTGGTCCTCAGACGCGGAACGTAAGTGGCCATTATTTCTTCGCGGTTTTCTTGTTCTTCACTTTCACGTAGCGCTCCAGCTTGCCGTCCTTGCCGGCCTTGCGGCCCACGCGGCCCGGCTCACCGGTCTTTGCGTCGATCAGCATCAGGTTGCTGATGTGGATGGGGCCTTCCTTCTCCACAATGCCGCCCTGCGGGGTGGCCGTGGTGGGTTTGCTGTGCTTCTTGTTGATGCGCAGGCCCTCTACCAGTGCGGTGCCATGGGTGCGGTCCACCTCCAGCACGCGGCCCTGCTTGGACCGTTCCTCGCCGGCGAGCACCTTTACCAGGTCGCCCTTCTTGATGTGTGTCTTGTTCTGCATCGTGCTGCGGTGGCGTACCACCAGCTTTGGTCTTTTCTCAGAGCACTTCGGGTGCCAGTGAAATGATCTTCATGAACTTCTTGTCGCGCAGTTCGCGCGCCACGGGGCCGAAAATGCGGGTGCCCTTCATCTCGCCCGCGCCGTCCAGCAGCACCACCGCATTGTCGTCAAAGCGGATGTAGCTGCCGTCCTTGCGTCGGGTTTCCTTCCTGGTGCGCACCACCACGGCCTTGCTCACGCTGCCCTTCTTGGTGGCTCCGTTGGGCAATGCGTTCTTGATGGACACCACCACGGTGTCGCCGATGCGGGCGTAGCGCCGGGCGGTGCCGCCGAGCACGCGGATGACGAGCACTTCGCGGGCCCCGCTGTTGTCGGCCACGGTGAGCCGGGATTCCTGTTGGATCATGGTTCTGTCCGGTGTTGCTTACTTGGCACGTTCCACAATTTCCACCAAGCGCCAGCGCTTCAGTTTGCTCAACGGCCGGGTTTCGGTGATGCGTACCGTATCGCCCACATGGGCCTCGCCCTTTTCGTCGTGGGCCATGAATTTGCTGGAGAGCTTCACGAACTTCCCGTACTTGGGGTGCATCACGCGGCGCTCCACGGTGACGGTGATGCTCTTGTTCATCTTGTCACTGGTAACGATGCCGATGCGCTCCTTGCGCAGGTTGCGGCCGTTGTTCTCCGCGTTGGCAGTGGTTTCGGTGCTCATGCTTGTGCTTTGTTGGCGATTTCGCGGCGGCGTACCTCGGTGAGAATGCGTGCCACGTTCCGGCGGGTGCTCTTCAGGCGGGCCGGGCTTTCCACCGGGCTCACCGCGTGGTTGAACCGCAGCTTGCCGAGGGCTTCGCGCTCGGACTGCAATTTATCCTGCAGCTCCAGTGCCGTCAGGTCCTTCAGGTCGTCTTTCTTCTTCTTCATCGCCGTTGCTTATTGGCCGTCGTAATCCTCGCGTACCACGAACTTCGTGCGGATCGGCAGCTTTTGGCCGGCCAGGCGCAGGGCTTCCTTGGCCGTGGCGCTGGGCACGCCGTCCACCTCGAAGATGATGCGGCCGGCGCGGGTCACTGCCACCCAGTGGTCCAGTGAACCTTTGCCTTTACCCATGCGGACTTCCGCGGGCTTGCTGGTCACCGGCTTGTCCGGGAACACCTTGATCCATACCTGGCCTTCACGCTTCATGTGGCGGGTAAGTGCCACGCGGGCGGCCTCGATCTGGCGGCTGGTGAGCCATACGCTCTCCATGGCCTTGAGGCCGAAGGACCCGAGGGCCACGCGATGGCCGCGCTGGCTCTCGCCCTTCATCCGGCCCTTGTGCATATTGCGGCGCTTGCTGCGCTTGGGTTGCAACATGATGCTTAGTTGTTATTCCGGTTTGCTCCACGTTCCCGTCCTCCGCCTCCGCGGCGTTCCCTGCCGGCTCCGCCCGGGCCGCGACGTTCGCCGCCGCCCCTGCGCTCTCCGCCGGCACCGCCGCGCCGCTCATTGCCGCCGCCCATGCGCATGCCGCCCGGGCCCTTCACTTGGCCTTGGTTCGGGCTGAGGTCGCGCTTGCCGTAAACCTCGCCGCGCATGATCCAGCACTTCACCCCGATGCGGCCCATTTTGGTGTGCGCCTCGGTGATGGCGAAGTCGATGTCGGCACGGAGGGTGTGCAGGGGCACGCGGCCCTCGCGGTACTTCTCGGTGCGCGCGATCTCGGCGCCGTTCAGGCGGCCGCTCACTTGCACCTTGATGCCTTCGGCGCCCATGCGCATCGTGCTGGCAACGCTCATCTTCATGGCTCGGCGGAAGCTGATGCGGCCTTCCAACTGGCGGGCAATGCTGTCCGCCACCAAACGGGCGTCCAGTTCGGGGCGCTTGATCTCGAAAATGTTGATCTGCACGTCCTTGCCGGTGAACTTCTTGAGCTCCTCACGCAGCTTGTCCACCTCGGTGCCGCCGCGGCCGATGATCACACCGGGGCGTGCCGTGTTGATGGTCACGGTGACCAGCTTCAGGGTGCGCTCGATGATGATGCGGGCCACGCTCGCCTTCTTCAGGCGGGCCATCAGGTACTGGCGGATCTTTTCGTCCTCCACCAGCTTGTCGGCGTAGTTGTTGCCGCCGTACCAGTTGCTGTCCCAGCCTTTGATAAGGCCCAGGCGCTGGCCGATCGGGTTTGCTTTCTGTCCCATTATGCTTTGTTCTCGGCGGGTTGTGCGGGTGCGGTATCAACGACCAGGGTAACGTGGTTGCTGCGCTTCACCATGCGGTAGGCGCGGCCTTGGGGAGCGGGGAGCATGCGCTTTAGGCCCGTGCTCTCGTCCACCATCACCGTCTTCACGATCAGCTTGGTGTCCCCGGCCTTTTGGCCTTCGTGCTTGGCTTCCCAGTTTGCAATGGCGCTCATCAGCAGCTTCTCCATGGGCTTGCTGGCGTGGCGCGTGCTGTAGCGCAGCAGGCCCAAGGCCCGTTCCACTTCCACGCCGCGGATGGTATCCGCGATCTGGCGCATTTTGCGCGGGCTGGTGGGCACCTTGCGCAGGCTGGCCACGGCTACGGCCTTCTTGGCCTCCTTGCGCTTTTCAGCGGCTATTCTCTTGCGCGATCCCATGGTTACTTCTTGTTGTTGCCTGAGTGGCCGCGGAAGGTCCGCGTGGGGGCGAACTCGCCCAGTTTGTGTCCTACCATGTTCTCCGTGACGTACACCGGGATGAACTTGTTCCCGTTGTGCACGGCGAAGGTCAAGCCCACGAAATCGGGGGTGACGGTGCTCGCACGCGACCAGGTCTTGAGAACGGCTTTCTTGCCGCCCTTTTGCATGTCGGTAACGCGCTTCGCCAGCTTGTAGTGGACGAAGGGGGGTTTCTTGAGTGAACGGCTCATCGGCTATCGGGTGATCAGGCGACCTTCTTGTGGTTGGCACGCTGGATAATGAACTTGTTGGAGGTGCGCTTTGGGGCACGGGTCTTCTTACCCTTGGCCAGCAAGCCCTTGCGGCTGCGCGGATGCCCGCCGGACGCACGGCCCTCGCCACCGCCCATCGGGTGGTCCACAGGGTTCATCACCACGGCACGTACGCGCGGGCGGCGGCCCTGCCAGCGGGTGCGGCCCGCCTTGCCGCTGCGCTGCAGCATATGCTCCGCATTGCCCACGGTGCCCACGGTGGCCATGCAGCTCACCAGCACCATGCGCACCTCGCCGCTCGGCATCTTCAGCGTGGCATAACGGCCTTCACGGGCGTTGAGCTGGGCAAAGGTGCCCGCGCTGCGCGCCATGGAACCGCCCTTGCCGGGCTGGAGCTCGATGTTGTGCACCAGGGTGCCCAAGGGGATATCGCTCAAGGGGAGCGCGTTGCCCACTTCCGGGGGCACGCCCTTGCCGCTCACCACCGTTTGGCCCACCTTCAGGCCGGCCGGGGCCAGCATGTAGCGCTTTTCGCCATCGGGGTAGTGTACCAGCGCAATGCGCGAGCTGCGGTTCGGATCGTACTCGATGGTCTTCACCACGCCTGCGATGCCGGTCTTGTCACGCTTGGTATCGATCACGCGGTAGCGCTGCTTGTGCCCACCGCCGATGTAGCGCATGGTCATCTTGCCTTGGTTGTTGCGCCCACCGCTCTTCTTGGCGCGTCCGCGAAGCAGGCTTTGCTCCGGGGTGCTGGCCGTTACTTCCTCGAAACCCAGGGCCACCTTGTGGCGGGTGCCTGCGGTTACGGGGTTCATTTTACGGATTGCCATGATCTGCTCTTGTTCAAGGGTCAGAGGTTGCTGTACAGGTCGATGGTCTCGCCCTTTTCAAGGGTTACGATGGCCTTCTTCCAAGTGCTGGTGGCACCGCGCAGGATGTTGCTCTTGGTGTAGCGCGTACGCTCCTTGCCGCGCACGATCATCGTGCGCACGCCGGTCACCTTCACGTTGAATTCCTTTTCCACCGCGTTGCGGATCTCCACCTTGTTGCTGCGGCGGTCCACCACGAAGCCGTAGCGGCCCTCCTTTTCGCCCTGGGCCGTCATCTTTTCGGTGATGAGCGGACGGATGATGATGCTGCTCATTGCGGATTACTTGCTAAGGGTGGTTTCCAGTGGCGCAATGGCGTCCACCGTGATCAGTACCCGGTTGGCGTTCATGATGTCATAGGTGTTCACCTCGCTGGCCGTCACTACGCGCGCACCCTGGATGTTGCGCGTGCCCAGGAGCACCTTGTCGTTCTTGGCGGCCAGCACCACCAATGCCTTGCGGCCGGTGAGGTTGAAGGCCTTCAGCATGCCCGCGTAGTCACGGGTCTTGGCGCTGTCCATGCCCTTGCCGTCCAGCACGGAGATGGAACCGGCCTTGGCCTTGTGCGTCAAGGCGCTGCGGCGGGCCAGGTCCTTCACTTTGCGGTTCAGCTTGAAGCCGTAGTCGTGCGGCTTGGGGCCGAACACGCGGGCACCGCCCTTGAACAGTGGGCTCTTGATGGAACCCTTGCGGGAACCACCGGTGCCTTTTTGGCGGTGCAGCTTCTTGGTGGAGCCGCTCACTTCGCTCTTCTCCAAGGTCTTGGCCGTGCCTTGGCGGCGGTTGGCCAGGTGCTGCTTCACGTCCAGCCAAATGGCATGGTCGTTCGGCTCGATCGCGAATACCGCGTCGTTCAGCTTGGCCTTCTTGCCGGTGGACTTGCCGTCCGCGCTGTGGATGTCCAGTTCCATCTTACTTCCAGAGGATAACGTAGCCGCCCTTGGGCCCCGGAATGGAGCCATGGACCACCATCAGGTTCTTTTCCTTGTCGATCTTCACCACGCGCAGGTTCTCCGTGGTGATCTTGGTTCCGCCCGTGCGGCCGGCCATGCGCAGGCCCTTGAACACGCGCGAGGGATAGGACGAGCCGCCCAGGGAACCGGGGGCGCGGCTGCGGTCATGCTGGCCGTGCGTGCCTTCGCCCACACCGCTGAAGCCGTGGCGCTTTACCACACCTTGGAAACCCTTGCCCTTGCTGGCAGAGGTCACGGTGATGTAGCTGCCTTCCTCGAAGATGCCAGTGTCCACCTTGTCGCCGAGCTTGAGCTCTTCCTCAAACTCCTTGAACTCGTGGCTCTTCACCTTCGGGGTGGTGCCCGCCTTCTTGTAATGCCCGATGGCCGCAGCCGTGGCGTTCTTCTCGCCGCGCTCGCCAAAGGCCAGTTGCACGGCGCTGTAGCCGTCCTTCTCAACGGTCTTCACGTGGGTCACCACGCAGGGGCCCGCCTCCAGCACGGTGCAACCCAGCAGGTTGCCCTCCGTGTCGTAGAGGCTGGTCATCCCAACCTTTTTTCCGATCAATCCGCTCATCGCTTGGTCTTGTTATCCGTCAGACTTTGATCTCCACGTCCACGCCGCTGGGGAGTTCCAGTTTCATCAGCGCGTCAATGGTCTTGCTGCTGGAGCTGTAAATGTCCATGAGCCGCTTGTAGCTGCACAGCTGGAACTGCTCGCGGGCCTTCTTGTTCACGTGCGGGGAACGCAGCACGGTGAAGATGCGTTTGTGCGTGGGCAAAGGGATGGGGCCGCTGACCACGGCACCGGTGCTCTTCACCGTCTTCACGATCTTCTCGGCGCTCTTGTCCACGAGATTGTGATCGTAAGACCGCAGCTTGATCCTGATCTTTTGGGTCATCGAATTGGGGGCGTCTTAGGCTGAAACTTTTCCGCGGACCTTGGCCAGAACGGCTTCGGTGATGTTGTTGGGGGCCTGCTCGTAGTGGCTGAACTCCATGGTGCTGCTGGCACGGCCGGAACTCAGGGTACGCAGGGAGGTGACGTAGCCGAACATTTCGCTCAAGGGCACGGTGCCCTTGATGGCCTTTGCCCCGCTGCGGTCCTCCATGCCTTGGATCTGGCCACGGCGGCGGTTCAGGTCGCCCACGATGTCGCCCATGTTCTCCTCGGGGGTGATCACCTCGATCTTCATGATGGGCTCCAACAGGATGGGCTTGGCCTTGGGCAACGCATTGCGGAAGGCGGCCTTGGCGGCGATCTCGAAGCTCAGTGCGTCGGAGTCCACGTTGTGGAAGCTGCCGTCGTACAGCGTCACTTTCAGGCTTTCCATGGGATAGCCCGCCAGAACGCCGTTCTGCAACGAGGCTGCGAAGCCCTTCTGCACGGACGGGATGAATTCCTTGGGGATCACGCCGCCCTTGATGGCATCGATGAACTCCAGTCCGGTCTTGGTGGCATCCGTTTGCGGCTCGATGCGCACGTGGATGTCCGCGAACTTACCGCGGCCACCGGTCTGTTTCTTGTACAGCTCGCGGTACTCCACGGTGCCGGTGATGGCTTCCTTGTACTTCACTTGGGGAGCACCTTGGTTGCATTCCACCTTGAATTCGCGCTTGAGGCGGTCCACCAAGATCTCCAGGTGCAGTTCGCCCATGCCGCTGATCACGGTCTGGCCGGTCTCATCGTCGGTGTGCACCTTGAAGGTGGGATCCTCCTCGGCCAGCTTGGCCAATGCCTGGCCCATCTTGTCCAGGTCGGCCTGGGTCTTGGGCTCAATGGCAATGCCGATCACCGGCTCGGGGAAGCTCATGCTCTCCAGCACGATCTGCTTGTTCTCGTCGCAGAGGGTATCGCCCGTGCGGATGTCCTTGAAGCCAACGGCCGCGCCGATGTCACCGGCTTCGATGGCCTCCACGGGGTTTTGCTTGTTGGAGTGCATCTGGAAGATGCGGCTGATGCGCTCCTTCTTGCCGGTACGCATGTTCTGCACGTAGCTGCCCGCGTCCACCTTGCCGCTGTAACAACGGAAGAAGGCCAAGCGGCCCACGAAGGGATCGGTGGCGATCTTGAAGGCCAAGGAGGCCATGGGCTCGTCAACGCTGGGCTTGCGGATGATCTCCGCCCCGCTGTCCGGGTCGTGGCCCACCACGGCCTCGATGTCCACCGGGCTGGGCAGGTAGGCCATCACGGCGTCCAGCATGGTCTGTACCCCCTTGTTCTTGAAGGAGGAGCCGCAGAGCACCGGCGTGATGGTCATGTTGATGGTGCTGATGCGGATGGCGTTCATGATCTCCGCCTCGGTAAGGCTGTCGGGATCATTGAAATACTTCTCCATCAGCTTGTCGTCGCTCTCGGCAACGGCCTCGATCAGCTTGTCGCGCCATTCCTTCACGGCTTCCTTCAGGTCCTCCGGGATGGGCACTTCGGTCCAGGTCATGCCCTGGTCGGCCTCGTTCCACACCATGCCGCGGTTGTTCACCAGGTCCACTACACCCTTGAACTCGGCTTCTGCGCCGATGGGCACTTGCAAGGGAACCGGTTTGGCGCCCAAGCGCTCCTTGATCTGGGATACCACGCGGAAGAAGTCGGCACCGCTGCGGTCCATCTTGTTGACGAAGCCGATGCGGGGCACCTTGTACTTGTTGGCCTGGCGCCACACCGTTTCGCTCTGGGGCTCCACGCCGCCCACCGCGCAAAATAGGGCCACGGCCCCGTCCAGCACGCGCAGGCTGCGCTCCACCTCCACGGTGAAGTCCACGTGGCCCGGGGTGTCGATCAGGTTGATCTTGTACTTGTTGCCGCGGTAGTTCCAGTAGGTGGTGGTGGCGGCACTGGTGATGGTGATGCCCCGCTCCTGTTCCTGCGCCATCCAGTCCATGGTGGCGGCACCGTCGTGCACCTCACCGATCTTGTGGGTGAGGCCGGTGTAATAGAGAATGCGCTCGGACGTGGTCGTCTTGCCGGCATCGATGTGCGCCATGATGCCGATGTTGCGCGTGTATTTAAGGTCGCGGGCCATAATGGGTTCCCTGGTTCTTTGCTGTTAGAAGCGGAAGTGGCTGAAGGCCTTGTTGGCCTCGGCCATCTTGTGCACCTCTTCTTTTTTCTTGAAGGCCGCACCTTCTTCCTTGGCGGCGGCCATGATCTCGTTGGCGAGCTTTTGCTCCATGCTGCGCTCGTTGCGCTTGCGGCTGAAGCCGATGAGCCACTTCATGGCCAGGCTTTCCTTTCGGCTTTCACGCACGGGCTGGGGGATCTGGAAGTTGGCCCCGCCCACGCGGCGGCTGCGCACCTCCACTTGGGGGGTTACGTTGGACAGTGCCTTCTTGAAGGTCTCCATCCCGTCCTCGCCCGTTTTCTCGGCCACCATGTCGATGGCACTGTAGAAGATGTCGAACGACTTGCTCTTCTTGCCGTCGTACATCAGGTTGTTCACGAACTTGGTCACTTGCACGTCACCGAACTTGGGATCGGGGAGCGTGGTGTGCTTGGCTGCTTTCTTGCGCATCGTGTATCTCGTCGACGGTTACTACTTCTTCGCTGCGGGGGCACCGGCCTTCTTGCGCTTGGTGCCGTACTTGCTGCGGCGCTGGTTGCGGCCTTCCACGCCGCTGGTGTCCAGCACCCCACGCACAATGTGGTACTTCACGCCGGGCAGGTCCTTCACCCTGCCGCCGCGCACCAGCACGATGCTGTGCTCCTGCAGGTTGTGGCCTTCCCCGCCGATGTAGGCGATCACCTCCATCTTATTGGAAAGGCGCACTTTGGCCACCTTGCGAAGGGCCGAATTAGGCTTCTTCGGCGTGGTGGTGTAAACCTTGGTGCATACGCCGCGACGCTGGGGGCACTCGGTGAGGGCAATGGACTTGCTCTTGTACACCGGGTCCTTGCGGCCTTTGCGGATCAGCTGTTGGATAGTTGGCATGAAGCTCCGTTTCGTCCTGTTTGTCTGTCCCTTCCGCCCGCTTTCCAATGCAGGCAAAATTGGGGCTGCAAATGTAGGTTTTTATCCTTCACCACCAAGGCACGGTGGGCAATTTCTTTTAGCTCCCCCTTTTTGTGTTCGGAAAAGGCTCCTTCTTCTTTTTACCGTGGTAGTCCTTATACACTGATTGTCATAATGTTACGCAACATCGTCCGGACTCCTGTACTGTTCCCGTCCACCATTGGGTGGATTGGTTCGCAAAAAGATTTTCAACTAATTTTAGCCTCAAATGAGGCTATCATGATCCCCATGAATTATTCCATCCCGCCCCGCACCCTGGCCCTCCTCGCTTCCGTGTCCGAGCGGTTGGGTGAAGTGAACGCGGCCCATCTCCATCATCCCGGGCCCACCCTGTTACGCGCCCATCGTGTCAGCTCCATCCACGCCACCCTTGCGCTGGAAGACAATCCCTTGGACCGGCGGGCCATTGCCGAACTGCTGGATGGCCGCAACCCCGACCCAGCCCAGCCTGCGGAGCTGGAAGTACTGAACACCAACCGGTTGTACAATATGCTGCCAGCTTTGGACCCATTCACAGGGCAAGACCTCCGGCAAGCCCATGGCGAACTGATGCATGGCCTGGCCTTGGATCCCGGAACGTACCGCACCGGGAGCATGGAGGTACTTTACGCCGACGGCACCCGCCGAAGAAGGACCGCAGCAGGCAACATCTCCAGCCAGGTGGAGCAGCTGCTGCACTACGTGGAGAACGATGAGGCCCCGTTGCTGCTTACCAGTTGCGTGCTGCATTACGGCCTGATCCACCTTCGGCCATTTACGGCGGGGAATGGCCGGATAGCAAGGCTCTGGCAGAAACTGGCATTGATGAAGCAATGGCCGGTATTCGCCTATTTGCCGCTTGAGGGATTCATCCAGGGTGGGCGCAATGGTTACTATGCCGCGCTGGAGTTCGCGGACAGGCAGGAGGACAGCGGGGGATTCATCTCTTACATGCTGGAACGGATCGACGAGGCACTGCACGAGCTGTTGATGCGGGAGCGGACCCTGCTCACCGGAAGCGACCGCATAAACACGTTCCTTATGGCAAAGGACCGCAGCCATTTCAGCCGAAAGGACTACCGCCGCATGTTTCCGGAACTTTCCCCCGCCACGGCCAGTCGCGACCTTGCCGATGCTGTGGCACGCGGACAATTAGCCAAGGCAGGCACTAAAAGGGTCACATCCTATTGGCCCATTTCGTGATACTTCGCAAAGCGCAAATCGCCCGCTTTCCGCCCCACGCACGGCCCTAAATCAGTAACCAGGCCCCCGTGCATTCTCCTTGCATCCTCCGGATCGCCGATGAAGTTTCGAAGCTGAAAAGCGAACCACCTCTGTACTTCACGCTTCGGCCAGCCAGTGTCCCAGGAACACATCGGTAACTCCGTAAGCCCCTTCAGCCTGGTACACCAATTCCTTCTCCACCAGCACGCCCAAGCTTTGCCGCACCGTGCTCAAGGCACTGAGCCGGTGTTTCTGCACGAACTGCATGGCCGTGGGGGCCTTTACCCCGCCCTCCTTGGCGATCGCGGTAAGCAGCGCCGCCTGGTTGGGGCTGAGCAGGCGTTGCAGCGTCATGTATTCCGGCGCGCGCTCCTTGAGGATGCTCGCCTTCGTTCGCTCCAGGTCGGCCGGTCCCACTTGGCGGTTGCCTGTGGACCAGATCCTGTTGAAGAGGTACTGCACGTAATAGGTGTGGCGGCGGCACCAGGCCAGCCCGTCCCTGACCACGGCTTGATCGATGCGCCGCCTGCCCGCCTTGAAATGCCGCTGGATGAACTCCGTGTAGGCATCTTCCGGGATCGGCCCCAGGTACATGGGCTCGGTGGCTTGGAAGAAGGGGCGTTTGCCGTCGGCGAAGATGGCCTGCATCATGCGGCGGTCGCTGCCTGAGAAGATGAACTGCACGTTGCGCAGCTTCTGCACCTGTTCGCGCAGCAAGGCCTCGGTGTTCCGCTCCGGATACCCGGTGATCTGCTGGAATTCATCCAGCGCAATGACAACCGGCTTTCGTTGCCGCTCCAGATACCGGAAAAGCTCATCCAACGCCACGACCTGCGGCTTGCCCGGCCGGATGGAAACGCCCAGCTCGGGCATGCCGGTGATGGCGTCGATGCCCAGACTGAACTCCATGGAGCGCATGGCCTGCGCCACTTCCCTCAGCAACGAACCCGTGGGCTTGCCCAGCGTGCGCACCGCTTCCTGCACGATGCGCAGCACCATGCCCTGCTGGTCCGTGGTGCGGTACAGGTCCACGAAGACGGGGGTGAACTTGCGCTGGTTGGCGAAGAAGTGCCGCAGCAGGGCCGTTTTGCCCAGGCGGCGCAGCGAAATGATCGTGACGTTGCGCTGGTTGGCCATGGCCTCCCGCAAGGCGGCCGTTTCACCCGCCCGGTCGCAGAAGGTGCCGGCCCCTGCATAGCCTTGGAGCAGAAAGGGGTTGTCGTCTTCCTCCATCGC
The DNA here is from genome assembly GCA_018267065.1 of Bacteroidota bacterium. GTDB lineage: Bacteria > Bacteroidota > Bacteroidia > Flavobacteriales_F > PHOS-HE28 > PHOS-HE28. Next base: position 6,358 of record JAFDZG010000025.1, on the reverse strand, counting down.
CCAAATGTACGTGTTTTATGTCGCGGTTTACATGCTACATATTTTATGATACATATTTTATGTGTGCCAAATGTGATCCTGATTGATGCCGTGCCGGGCACGTCCGCAGGCCTTTCCCCGGAGCAAACGGCCCGCCGCTCCCCATCTGTTGATAATCCGCCCCGGCAACCCCGATGGGCCGGGCTACCTTCGCAACCTCCCATGGACATTCTGCAAGGACTCAATTCCGCCCAGCGCGCCGCCGTGGAGGCCACCGACGGCCCCACCATGGTGATCGCCGGCGCGGGCAGCGGCAAGACCAAGGTGCTCACCGTGCGCATCGCCCGCCTGATGGAGAAGGGCGTGGACGCCTTCCGCATCCTGGCGCTCACCTTCACCAACAAGGCCGCCAAGGAAATGAAGGAGCGCATCGCCAAGCTGCTCGCCGACGTGCCCGGCATGGGCACCGAGGCCCGCAACCTCTGGATGGGCACCTTCCACAGCGTCTTTGCACGCATCCTGCGCGCCGAGGCCGACAAGCTCGGCTACCCCAAGGACTTCACCATCTACGACACCGACGACAGCCGCTCGGTGATCCGCGCCATTGTGAAGGAACTGCAGCTGGACGACAAGCTCTACAAGGCCAACCAGGTGCATGGGCGCATCAGCATCGCCAAGAACAACCTCATCGGGCCCAAGGAATACCTGGCCAACCCTGAACTGATGGCCAGCGACACGGCCAACCTGCGCCCGCACATCGGCACCATCTACCAGCACTACGCCGCGCGCTGCTACCGCGCAGGGGCCATGGATTTTGACGACCTGCTCTACCTCACCAACATCCTCTTCCGCGACCACCCGGACGTGATGCTGAAGTACCAGCAGCGCTTCCAGTACATTTTGGTGGACGAGTACCAGGACACCAACCTGGCCCAGTACAACATTGTGCGCACCATGGCCGCACGCCACCAGAACCTCACAGTGGTGGGCGACGACAGCCAAAGCATCTACGCCTTCCGCGGCGCCAACATCCAGAACATCCTCAACTTCAAGACCGACTATCCGGAGCACCAGGTCTTCAAGCTGGAGCAGAACTACCGCAGCACGAAAAACATCGTGGGTGCCGCCAACAGCCTGATCGAAAAGAACAAGGAACGCTTGGACAAGACCGTATGGACCGAAAACCCGGAAGGCGCGCCGCTAGTGGTGAACCGCAGCCCGGGCGACAACGAGGAAGGGCGCTTTGTGGCAGACGACATTTTCAGCACCAAGATGCACGGGCAACTGCACAACAAGGACTTCGCCATCCTGTACCGCACCAATGCCCAGAGCCGCAGCATGGAGGAAGCGCTGCGGAAAATGAACATCGCCTACCGCATCTACGGCGGGCTGAGCTTCTACCAGCGCAAGGAGATCAAGGACCTGATCGCCTACTTCCGCCTCACCTGCAACCCCAACGACGACGAGGCCCTCAAGCGCATCATCAATTACCCGGCGCGCGGCATCGGCCAAAGCACCATCGACAAGCTGACGGTGGTGGCGGGGCAGCATGAAAAAAGCCTGTGGGACACCATCATCGGGCACCTTGGTGAACTGGACCTGCACCAAGGCTTGCGGACCAAGGTGGCCAACTTCGTGATGATGGTGCGCAGCTTCCAGACCATGCTGGACACGCGCAGCGCCTACGAACTGGGCGAGTACATCGCACGCACCACCGGCCTGCTGCAGGACCTCTTCGCGGACAAGACACCCGAGGGCGTAAGCCGGTACGAGAACATCCAGGGCCTGCTGAACGGCATGAAGGAATTCAGCAACCCCGAAAGTGGCGGCGGAGCCACCGAACCCGGTGCCGACCCCGATGCCGACGGTACACCCGTGCTACGCTCCTTGCCCGACTTCCTGATCGATGTGGCCCTGCTCACCGATGCCGACAACGACGACCCGAACGACCAGGACCGTGTGAGCCTGATGACCATCCACAGCGCCAAGGGCCTGGAATTTCCGTACGTGTACATCGTGGGGCTGGAGGAGAACCTCTTCCCGAACCTGATGGCCATGAACAGCCGTGCGGACCTGGAAGAAGAGCGCCGCCTGTTCTACGTGGCCATTACACGCGCCGAAAAACGCTGCACGCTGAGCTATGCCGTGAGCCGTTACAAGTGGGGCACCCTGCAAGGCGCCGAGCCCAGCCGCTTCCTGCAAGAGATCGATTCAAAATACCTGCAACTTCCCGGCAGTCAGGAACTGCATGCCTTCGGCAGGCGGGAGAGCTTCGCCGAACGCAACGGCTTTGCGCCGCGTCCTCCCGCCCCTTCACCGCAACGCACGGCATTTGCGGAACGGAACAAGCAGGCCCCGCCCCCACCGGCCACCGCTCCCCGCAGGAATCTGAAAAAGATCACTCCGACCGGTGCACCCTTGGAAGCCACGGCCACGCTGGGCTATGCCACGCCGGAAGACCTGCGGGAAGGCGTCACCGTGGACCATGACAAGTTCGGCAAGGGCAAGGTGGTGAAGGTGGAGGGAGTGCCACCTGACCAGAAGGCCACGATCTTTTTCCCTTCCTCCGGGCAGAAGCAATTGCTGCTGCGCTTCGCGAAGCTGCGGGTGGTGGAAGGGTAAAAGCTTACCGGGCAACACATCATGGGAAAGCCGCCCAATGAAGGCGGCTTTCCCATGGCAACATGCAAAGGTTCAGTGCTTCACCACCCGACCTACACGCCGCATAGCCCCATCAGTGGCACGAACGAAGTACACTCCGTCCACCAGGCTGCCCATGTCCATGTGCAGCACTTGACCTTCTTGGCGAGTGGGCACGGCGAGGATTTTTCCCGTAAGGTCAACCAGTTCAACATGGGTGTCGGCAGAAATCGTCCCACGCATGTCCACATGGAGCATATCACGGACAGGGTTGGGCCAGGCCGATACCTCCCCGTTGTGGTACAACTCCTGAGCTCCGTCAAAGATCACTTGCTGGAAGGAGACATCATCGATGTAGAAATGAGCCAGCCAATTCGCTCCGCCATACGCGAAGATGTCCATCCATGCCAACTGATTGCTGCCTCCGGCGACGCTGGTCTCGGTATAGCTCCACTGCCAGCTGCCCACCGAGGCCCCGTTCATGAAGAACTCGCATTGGTCGGCATCCATGTCGATGTCCACCTTCACTTCGTTCCAACCGGAAAGGGCATGGGTGAAAGGAAAGTCCGTGGCACCCGCCTTTACGTGCCCATTGCCGTCACCATCGAAATAGGCCGCGAAGGCCCATACGGCATTGTTGCCTCCGGTGTGCAACAGGTTGAAGTAGCCACCTGACCCATCAACGACCAGGATCCACAGGGTGAGCATATAATGCCCTGAGGTGAGATTGCCGAAATCGTGCACGAAATCCGTGGGGCCTCCATTCGCTGAGGTACTTTCAAATTCGGCCGAAATGGAACCGCTGTGGGCAAAATCACCTGATGCGAAGGTATCTTCCGCCCCGCCCGGCGCATTGCTCCATGTGGTCCAAACGCCGTTCGAGTTCTGTGCAATGTACGATCCGTCCGTATACGACTCGAAATCATCCGAGAAGGCTTGAGCCATGCACATGGCAGGGACAAACGCAAAAGATAGGAGTAGTTGCTTTTTCATGGGTCTATGAGTTTTGGAGTGGTTTTGAAGGACCTGCCAGGGTGTATTCGGGTATTTCCTGCGTTCTGCCCGGCATGGGGCGAAACCATCGGCAAACCTACTGGGACGCATATTCGATATAATCCCATATTCATATGATTATTTGGGCGATAGCATTCACAGGCACCCCTCATCGATCGGTGCCTTGCCCATGGGGCCCCATTTTCATGGCCGATTTAAGAAAAGAAGCCAAGGGTTAACTGCATTTGCCTGCGGAAATGTTCAGGGTTCTTTCATGTTTCTGCTATGGGATTTTGGATGGAGATTACTCACAGGGCCTAAGCGGGCATGTCGGATTGCATTCGACCCGGAATGTGCAGCAGGATTACTAATACAACCTGAACACGTTTTACCACGGTGCATTTCATGCATTTTAACTTCTAATACCCGGAATATGCAGTAGGTCGACTACTACGACCCGGAAACGCTTTGCCACAGCGCGTTTCACTCATTTTCGCTCCTCACCGGGAACGTAGCTCCGCCTTCGTCACGAAAATGGCTGTGGCCGTGCGTTTCCGGCTCTCGCTACGCCCCCCTACTGCATAATCCGGGTAATAGAGTCCCGTCTTCCTTACTAAATTGCCTACCGGCCGGAAGGCCTGTGGCTGTACGTTTCCAGCTTCCGCTACATCCCCAACTGCATGATCCGGGTTCAAGGAAATCGACTTACATGCAGTAAAGGTGCCATGGGCTATATTTGCGCTCCTTGGGCACCGTGTGCCTGCCGGTTGTGCGAACGCCACCCTTCCCTCCGGCCTACTGCTTCTCATCCGACTAGATTTCCATGCAAGTCGACCTCAATTACAATACCCAGCGCGAAGCGTTGATCATCCCCGAATACGGCCGCTACGTGCAGCGCATGGTGCAACTGTGCCTGGAGGAGGAAGACCGCGAAAAGCGGACCAAAATGGCCCGCGCCGTGGTGTACACCATCGGCAAGTTGAACCCGCAATTGCGCAGCAACGAGAACAGCGACCGCACTTTTTGGGACCATGTGCACGTGATGGCCGGCTACAAGCTCGATGTGGACGGACCCTATCCGCCGCCCAGCGCAGAGGAACGCGCCTCCAAGCCCAAGCCAGTGGGCTATCCCAAAACAGCCATCCGATACGGCCACTACGGGCAATTGGTGGAGCGAATGATCGCGGAATGCACCGCCAAACCCGAGGGTGTGGAAAAAGCCGCCTTCACCCTGGCCATCGCCAACCAGATGAAGAAGCAATTCCTCACCTGGAACCGTGACAGCGTGGGTGACGGAGCGATCCTGAAAGATCTCGCTGAACTCTCCAAGGGAAAGTTGAAACTGGCACCGGACCAGCAATTGACGAGTACTGAAGCCCTGCTTCAAACCCAGCGCAACGGCCCGCGCAACGCCGTGGAAACCGGCCGCAAACGCCACAACAACAATGGCGGAGGCAGCGGTGGCAAGAAGCGCCACCGGAACCGGAAGAAGAACCGGTACTGAGGTGATCAGAAGATCAGACAACCAGACAATCAGGGGATCAGAGGACTGGCTGACGGTTCGATCTACGGTGCAGACTTGCAGCACGGAGTTTCCGGCAGGAGGCAATAGGCCAAGCAGGCCCTCGTTTCCCATCCATGTGCCGGGGATGGTTCCTTGCGATCTTGTTCCCATTGGCCGTCCCGTCCGCCATGGGGCAATGGGCGCTGGGGCCCAGGGCTGACCTGGCCTTGTTCCGCGGTTTTCCCCGATACATCGCATACGGCATCGGCGCCAGCGCAACCTACAGCCCGCGCAAGCGGAACCATTGGACGGCAGATGCCACCTATCATTTTCCGCATCTGGACCATTACATCCGTGTGCAGGGTCCCCGGAACCTGGCTACCGGGGACACCACCTCATCCACTTGGCGGAGCACCTTGCACACCAGCCATGTTTCCGTATTGATCGGCTTTCAACGTTCATTCAACCGGCGGCCTAAACCCATGGAGTGGTACTGTACGGCAGCCTCGGGCTTCGCCTTTGACCGGCACCGAACGGAAGGCGAGGTGACCTACAAATACTCCGGGGTGCAGGCCCGGTTCGATCATTCCGACCACAGCACCTACATCCCGTTTCTTGCCGGAGCCGGGCGCATTTGGCATCAAGACCATGCCGACCTATCGCTTGAAGCCGCTACTTCCGTCACCTGCTATTCGATCATGGAAAAGGACTTGGGGCTTAGGTTCCGCGACTATTCGCTGTTCATGACTTTCCGGTATTGCTGGCGGTTGTAGCTGCCTTCCGACGTCAACGACATTGCATTGTTGAAAGCGTGTGGAACCCTGGGCACGAATGAGGCCCGTGCCACCTTTCCTTCGCAACATGGGAAGTTTCAAAATTGAAGGCGGCCACCGGCTGCAGGGCGAACTGGTTCCGCAAGGCGCCAAGAACGAGGCACTGCAGATACTGTGCGCCGTGCTGCTCACCAGCGAGCCGGTGACGATCCACAACGTGCCGGACATCGTGGACGTGAACAAACTGATCGATCTGCTGCGTGCCATGGGCGTGGGCGTGGAGAAACTCGGAGGCGGCTCGTTCCGCTTCCAGGCCAAAACCGTGAACCTGGAATTTTTCCTGGACCCTGAGTACAAGCGTTTGGGCGGCGGCCTGCGCGGCAGCGTAATGGTTGCCGGCCCCGCGTTGGCCCGTTTCGGCCGCGGGTACATCCCCAGTCCGGGCGGCGACAAGATCGGCCGCCGCAGG
>JAFDZG010000259.1 GCA_018267065.1 Bacteroidota bacterium | reverse complement strand
GCCGTGGCATACAGCAAGGAACGCCACCAGTTCGGAAAACCCATCTCCGAGTTTCAGGCCATCAGCTTCAAACTGGCCGACATGGCCACCAAGATCGAAGCCGCCGAACTGCTCATCCGCAGCGCAGGCGACCTGAAGAACAAGGGCCAGCGCATGACCAAGGAAGGCGCCATGGCCAAGTACTACGCCAGTGAGGTGAGCGTGCAGGTGAGCACCGATGCCGTGCAGATCTTCGGCGGCTATGGCTACACCAAGGATTTCCCCGTTGAAAAATTCTACCGGGACAGCAAGCTCTGCACCATCGGCGAGGGCACCAGTGAGATCCAGAAGCTGGTGATCAGCCGGGATATTCTCAGGTGAGCTTTTACCGGGCCTTCGGCCGCGTGGAAGAGGAGCCGCAAGCGTGCAGCGTGAAGCTTGCGGCCAAAAAACAAAACTCCCCTTACCAGGCAGCGAAGTTGCACCGATCCAACAAAACCCTATATTTGCACCCCATTTCAGAAAAAGCAACATGCTCATCATCCCGGTGAAGGAAGGCGAACCCATCGACAAGGCGCTGAAGAAGTTCAAGAAGAAGTTCGAGCGCACAGGCACCCTGCGTTCCTTGCGCAAGCGCCAGGCCTTCTCCAAGCCCTCCGTGGTAAAGCGCACCGAGCGCCTGCGTGCGATCTACAAGCAGGAGACGTACGGGGGCGAGCAATAAGCCGCTTTCACCAGTCTCCTGTAGACAACATGCAAGCACAGGCGAAAGGACCGGACGGTCCTTTCGCCTTTTTTGCATGAGCCCCTGCCATGCCTGTGGATCGTTTTCTGGAACACCTTGCCTATGAGCGGCGCGCAAGCCCCCTCACGGTGAAAGCCTACGGGGAGGACTTGGCCCAGTTCACCGCATACCTGCGCGAACAACTGGGCGGCACCGGTCCGGAAACGGCAACTGAAAAGGCCGTCCGCGCCTGGATGATGGACCTGCTGGAGCAAGGCACCGGCGCCCGCTCGGTGAACCGCAAGCTCAGCGCCCTGCGGGCCTATTACCGTTTTGCCCGCACCGTTGGCGCCGTGAAAGCCGATCCCACGGAACTGATCGATCCGCCAAAAACAGCCAAGCGCCTGCCTGAATTCGTGCCTGAAAGAAGCATGCGCCAATTATTGGATGAGTTGCCCTGGGCGGAGGGTTTCGAAGGCCAACGGGACCGCCTGATCATGGAATTGCTGTATGGCACCGGGATGCGCCTGGCAGAACTGCTCGGCCTTGCCCCCGGTTCCATCGACCTGCGGCGTGGCACCCTGCGCGTGCTCGGCAAGCGCAACAAGGAGCGCATCATTCCTTTGGCGGCTCCGCTGCTGGCACTGCTGCGGAACTACCTGGGTTTGCGCGATGCGCTGCCCGGCGCCGCTTCCGCCAATTCACCCTTGCTGCTGCGGGCTGACGGCAACCCCTTGCCTCGGCGTACCGTACAATCCCTGGTGAAGCATTACCTTAGTGCGGTGACCACCCAGGACAAGAAAAGCCCCCACGTATTGCGCCACACATTTGCCACCCACATGCTGGAGCATGGCGCCGACCTGAACGCCGTGAAGGAATTATTGGGCCACGCGAACCTTGCTGCCACCCAAGTGTATACACATAACACCATTGAAAGGCTCAAACAGGCCCACCGCCAAGCCCATCCGCGCGGGGGCACAGGACCAACGACCACCCAAATTGAACCGTGACATGAACGTGAACGTGCATTCGCTCCATTTTGACGCCGACATCAAATTGGTCAACTTCATCAAGGAGAAGCTGAACAAGCTTACCCTTTTCCACGACAGCATCATTTCCGGCGACGTTACCCTGCGCGTGGGGCCGGAGGGTGAACGGCCCGAGAACAAGCATGTGGAGATCCGCCTGGCAGTGCCCGGTAACGACCTCTTCGCCAAGCGCCGCGCGGTAAGCTTTGAAGAGGCTGCGGTGAACACCATCGAAGCCTTGCGCAACCAAGTGGAGAAGGACAAAGCCAAGGTGCGCGGATAGCCCTTGGCAGCCGGTGAACCCAGCCGTTTACATCCTTTGGCGGCGACCTGGTTGAAGTTCATTGCAACTTCATTTGGTCGGGTCGGTATTTTGTATACATTTGCAGGCCCAATTCCGGGGGTACCACTTCCGGAGGCGGGTCGGGAACGTTCTTTTTCGTGTTGTACATGCCAATGTAGCTCAGCTGGTAGAGCAGCTGATTTGTAATCAGCCGGTCGGGGGTTCGAGTCCCTTCATTGGCTCCGTGAGCAGAACAGGGGAGATACCCAAGCGGCCAACGGGGGCAGACTGTAAATCTGCTGTCTTACGACTTCGTAGGTTCGAATCCTGCTCTCCCCACAAAAACGGAGCCATTATCCGGAAGCACGCCATCGGCGCGGCGGCCGGCACCAAACGGGATCAGTTCAGTTGGTAGTTTGCCGTCCGGCAGGTTCCAAGCTGAATGAACACCGTAACCAAGCGGGAGTAGCTCAGTTGGTAGAGCATCAGCCTTCCAAGCTGAATGTCGCGGGTTCGAATCTCGTCTCCCGCTCTACCTCTCCGGCCCTGCTTCCAAGGGCTGCGGGAAACCAACGTAACAAAGGCCTTTGTAGCTCAGAGGTAGAGCACTTCCTTGGTAAGGAAGAGGTCGCGGGTTCAATTCCCGCCAAAGGCTCCAGAAGTGGAGATTGGAGATCAGCCCGGAAGGGTGGCATGCACAACATGGGGAATCAGGCCCGAAGCGAACGAAAGACCAACAACAAACGACTCAACCACAGAAAGGACCATGGCAAAGGAGACCTACCAGCGGACCAAACCGCACGTGAACATTGGCACCATCGGCCACGTTGACCACGGCAAAACCACCCTCACCGCCGCCATCACCAAGGTGCTGGCCGAAAAGGGCCTGTCCGAGGCACGCAGCTTCGACTCCATCGACAACGCCCCCGAGGAAAAGGAGCGCGGTATCACCATCAATACTTCCCACGTGGAATACTCCACGGCAGACCGCCACTATGCACACGTGGACTGCCCGGGCCACGCCGACTATGTGAAGAACATGGTGACCGGTGCCGCCCAGATGGACGGTGCCATCCTGGTGGTGGCCGCCACCGACGGCCCCATGCCACAGACCCGTGAGCACATCCTGCTTGGCCGCCAGGTGGGCGTGCCCAAGATCGTGGTCTTCATGAACAAGGTTGACCTCGTGGACGACGCTGAACTGCTCGACCTCGTGGAAATGGAGATCCGTGAACTGCTCTCCTTCTACGAATACGACGGCGACAACACCCCCGTGATCCGCGGCAGCGCCCTCGGTGCCCTGAACGGCGAAGCCAAGTGGGTGGAATCCGTGATGCAGCTGATGAACGCCGTGGACACCTGGATCCCCATCCCGCCCCGCGACACCGAGAAGCCCCTCCTGATGAGCGTGGAAGATGTGTTCTCCATCACCGGCCGCGGTACCGTGGCCACCGGCCGCATCGAGCTGGGCGTGGTGAAGACCGGCGACCCCTTGGAGATCATCGGCATGCAGGAAGAGAAGCTCACCAGCACCTGCACCGGCGTGGAGATGTTCAAGAAGCTCCTGGACCGCGGTGAGGCAGGCGACAACGTGGGCCTGCTGCTGCGCGGCATTGAAAAGGACCAGATCCGCCGCGGCATGGTGATCGCCAAGCCAGGCAGCATCACCCCCCACACCGAGTTCAAGGGTGAGATCTACGTGCTGAAGAAGGAAGAAGGAGGCCGCCACACGCCCTTCCACAACAAGTACCGCCCCCAGTTCTACTTCCGCACCACGGACGTAACCGGGGAGATCACCATGGAAGCCGGCCGCGAAATGGTAATGCCGGGCGACAACGTGACCATCAGCGTGAAATTGATCGTGCCGATCGCCATGAGCAAGGGCCTGCGCTTCGCCATCCGCGAAGGTGGGCGCACCGTGGGTGCCGGCCAGGTAACGGAGATCATCAAGTGATCCAACAACCGGAATCGCGCACAGGGCCGTCCGCCGCATGGCGGACGGCCTTTGCCGCCGGTAAACCAAGCAACAAACAGGAATCGAACGGGAGTAGCTCAATTGGTAGAGCGACGGTCTCCAAAACCGTAGGCTGCGGGTTCGATTCCTGCCTCCCGTGCTAAAACGAACAACAAGTGGCAAGCTTCAAGACATACCTGAGCGAGAGCTACAACGAGCTCGTCCATAAGGTGAGTTGGCCCACCTGGAAGGAACTGCAGAACAGTTCCCTTTTGGTGCTGCTCGCCACCCTGATCGTTTCCCTCATTGTATTCCTCATGGACTTTGTGTTCGGGGTGCACAACATGGGCAACTCCAACTTCTGGAAGGGCCTCTTGGGCTTTATCTACAAATTCATCGCATAACGCGGATGGCCTCGACCGGAACCAAAAAGTGGTACGTGCTTCGCGCCATCAGCGGCAAGGAGAAGAAGGTGAAGGAACTCATCGATACGGAGATCCGTCGCTCCAACATGGGCAACTACATCTCCCAGGTGCTCATTCCCATGGAAAAATTCTACCAGATCCGGGATGGGAAGAAGGTGAGCAAGGAGCGGAATTTTTTTCCGGGCTACGTGCTGTTGGAAGCGGACCTGAGCGGCGAAACGGTGCACACCCTCAAGCAGATGACCAATGTGATCGGCTTCCTGGGTGCCGAGAAGGGCGGTGACCCCGTCCCCTTGAGGCAGAGCGAAGTGAACCGGATCCTGGGCACCGTGGACGACTTGGCGGATGCCGACGAAAGCCCCTACAACCCTTACCACGTGGGCGAGGGCGTGAAGGTGATAGACGGACCCTTCAACGGCTTCAACGGCACCATTGAGGAGATCAATGAAGAGAAGAAGAAGCTGAAGGTGATGGTGAAGATCTTCGGAAGAAGGACCCCGCTCGAACTGAGCTTCATGCAAGTGGAGAAGGAAGTTTAAAAGATGCTGAAAGCCGGCCCAACGGGTCGGCATGGGACAAAGAAACTAAACCCGTCCGAGCCGACCCGAAAGGAAGGCGCCAACAGGACATAAATCAAGTAGCATGGCAAAGGAGATCACGGGGCTGGTAAAGCTCCAAGTAAAGGGAGGAGCAGCCAACCCGGCGCCCCCCATCGGCCCGGCACTGGGTGCCAAGGGCGTGAACATCATGGAGTTCTGCAAGCAGTTCAATGGACGCACGCAGGACAAGGCTGGCAAGGTGCTGCCCGTGGTGATCACCGTTTATGCGGACAAGAGCTTCGACTTCATCATCAAGACCCCCCCGGCTGCCGTGCAGCTGATGGAACAGGCCAAGGTGAAGGGCGGCAGCGGCGTGCCCCAAACCAACAAGGTGGGCAGCGTGACCTGGGAACAGATCCGGGCCATTGCAGAGGACAAAATGCCGGACCTGAACTGCTTCACCATTGAAAGCGCCATGAGCATGGTGGCCGGCACGGCACGCTCCATGGGCATCACCGTAAAGGGCGAAAGTCCCCTCAAATAATTTGCAGCCATGGCACAACTGACCAAAAAGCGCAAGGCTGCGGAAGCCCTGATCGATGCCAACAAGGCCTATGACCTGTTGGAGGCTGCCAGCTTGGTAAAGAAGACCAGCACCACCAAGTTCGACGCCACGGTGGACATTGCCGTTCGCCTCGGGGTGGACCCCAAGAAGAGCACCGAAATGGTGCGTGGAACCGTAAGCCTGCCCCACGGCACCGGCCGCACGGTGAAGGTGCTTGTACTGGCGGACCCCGCCAAGTGTGAAGAAGCACTCGCCGCCGGCGCGGACATGGCCGGCCTCGATGAGTACGTGGAGAAGATCAAGGGTGGCTGGACGGACGTGGACGTGATCATTTGCACGCCCAACGTGATGGCCAAGGTGGGTGCGCTGGGCCGTGTACTCGGTCCCCGCGGCCTGATGCCGAACCCCAAGACCGGTACCGTTACCATGGACGTGGCCAAGGCCACCCAGGAGGTAAAGGCCGGTAAGATCGATTTCAAGGTTGACAAGGCCGGCATTGTGCATGCGGTGATCGGCAAGGCCTCCTTCGATGCCGCCAAGCTCAGCGAGAACGCCAATGAACTGCTGCAAACCCTGGTAAAGCTCAAGCCGGGCACCGCCAAGGGCACCTACATCAAGAGCATCTTCGTGAGCAGCACCATGGGCCCCGGCGTTAAAGTGGACACCCGCGCAGTAACAGTGGCATAAACAAAAAAGCAAGGGTGCTTCCCAGCACCCCAACCAAATGGCAACCCGCGCAGAAAAAGACCAAGCCATCGCTGAACTGGTGGAAGAGATCAAGGGCACCAACGTGCTCTATCTCACCGATGCCAGCTCCATGAATGCCGAAGCCACCAGCAATCTCCGCCGCGCCTGCAACAAGGGCGGTGTGCGGATGAAGGTGGTGAAAAACACCCTCCTCCGCAAGGCCATGGAGCGCGTGGAAGGCAAGGACTACAGCGAACTGTATCCCACCCTCGCCGGCCAGACCGCAGTGCTCTTTGCCGAGAAGGGCAATGCCCCGGCCAAGATGATCAAGGACTTCCGCAAGAAGGGCGACCGGCCCTTGCTGAAGAGCGCTTGGATCGACGAGGCCGTGTTCATCGGCGACAACCAGCTCGTGATGCTCAGTGAGCTCAAGGGCCGCGAAGAACTCATCGGCGAGATCATCGGCCTGCTGCAAAGCCCGATCAAGAACGTCATCAGCGCCCTGCAAGGCGGTGGTGGCCACAAGATCGCCGGCCTTGTCAAAGCACTCGAAAGCCGCGCACAAGCATAAGATCATGGACGGGTGCCTCCCGGGCGCATGCCTTGGCGGCCACCCTTTCAAAAACGCGTTACGCACAGTCAGCTTCCCAACAAACCGTAAGTAACAACAGCAAAAGATGGCAGACATCAAGAACTTGGGCGATCAGCTCGTAGGCCTCACCGTAAAGGAGGTGAATGAACTGGCCCAGTACCTCAAGGACGAATACAAGATCGAACCGGCTGCAGCCGCAGTGGCCATTGCAGGCCCCGCCGCTGGCGGTGGCGGTGGCGCCGAAGCCGAGGCCAAGACCAGCTTCGACGTGATCTTGAAGGCCGGCGGAGCAAACAAGCTCGCCGTGGTGAAACTGGTGAAGGAACTCACCGGCCTGGGCCTCAAGGAGGCAAAGGACCTGGTGGACGGCGCTCCCAAGCCTTTGAAGGAAGGCGTATCCAAGGAGGATGCCGAGAACCTGAAGCAGCAACTGACGGAAGCCGGGGCAGAAGTTGAGGTTAAGTAAGCGCCCCGATAGAAAGAACCGCGATGGCCGGGCAGGCCGCCAATTTGGCGGCTGCCCGGACCGTCAAGGTTCTTTTACCCGTTGACGGACACCCGCCAACAAACCCCGTGTACCTGGGGTTTTCAAGGTACCAGTAGGTCGTCGGTCGCTCGATAACTCCCAGCACTCCCATTATGGCCCAGACGAAGCCCCTCCCGCGCAAGAACAAGCGCATCAATTTCGGTTCCACCCTCATTCCGGTGCAATACCCGGACTTCCTTGACATCCAACTGAAGAGCTTTGAGGAGTTCTTCCAGATAGAGACCCTTCCCGAAAACAGGGAAACGGAGGGCCTCTACAAGGTGTTCATGGAGAATTTCCCCATCACGGACACCCGGAACCAGTTCGTGCTCGAATTCCTCGACTACTTCATCGACCCGCCCCGCTACGGCATTGACGAATGCATTGAGCGCGGCCTTACTTACAGCGTACCGCTGAAGGCCAAGCTGAAGCTCTATTGCACCGATCCGGAGCACGAGGACTTCGAGACCATCGTACAGGACGTATACCTGGGCCAGATCCCCTACATGACCCCGAAGGGTTCCTTCGTGGTCAACGGGGCCGAGCGCGTCATCGTAAGCCAGCTGCACCGCAGCCCCGGCGTGTTCTTCGGCCAAAGCCGCCACGCCAACGGCACCAAGCTTTACAGCGCCCGCGTGATCCCTTTCAAGGGCAGCTGGATCGAGTTCGCCACCGACATCAACGGCGTGATGTACGCCTACATCGACCGGAAAAAGAAACTGCCGGTTACCACCCTGCTGCGCGCAATCGGCTTTGAGAGCGACAAGCAGATCCTGGAGATCTTCGGCCTGGCCGACGAGGTTAAAGTGACCAAAGCCTCCCTGAAGGAAGCCGTGGGCCGCAAATTGGCCGCCCGCGTGCTGAAGAGCTGGGTGGAAGACTTCGTGGACGAGGACACCGGTGAAGTGGTCTCCATTGAGCGCAACGAAGTGCTGATCGACCGCGAAACGGTGATCGAGGAGCAGCACGTGGACCAGATCGCAGAAAGCGGCGCCAAGACCATCATCCTGCACAAGGCCGGGGTGAACGCCGCCGACTATGCACTGATCTACAACACCCTGCAAAAGGATACCTCCAACTCCGAAAAGGAGGCCGTGGAGGTGATCTACCGCCAGTTGCGCAACGCCGAGCCGCCCGACCTGGAAACGGCACGCAGCGTGATCGACAAGCTCTTCTTCAGCGAGCAGCGCTATGACCTCGGCGAAGTGGGCCGCTACCGCATCAACAAGAAGCTGGGCCTGGAGAGCGAGCTCAGCGTGCGCGTGCTCACCAAGGAGGACATCATTGCCATCATCCGCTACCTGATCGAGCTGGTGAACTCCAAGGCCGACGTGGACGACATCGACCACCTGAGCAACCGCCGCGTGCGCACCGTGGGCGAGCAGCTCCACAGCCAGTTCGGCGTGGGCCTGGCCCGCATGGCCCGCACCATCCGCGAGCGCATGAACGTGCGTGACAACGAGGTGTTCACGCCTACCGACCTGATCAATGCCAAGACCCTGAGCTCGGTGATCAATTCCTTCTTCGGCACCAACCAGCTCAGCCAATTCCTGGACCAGACCAACCCGCTGGCCGAGATCACCAACAAGCGCCGCCTCTCCGCACTCGGGCCAGGCGGCCTCAGCCGTGAGCGCGCCGGCTTCGAGGTGCGCGACGTGCACTACACCCACTACGGCCGTTTGTGCACCATCGAAACGCCGGAAGGCCCGAACATCGGCCTGATCAGCTCCCTGTGCGTGTACAGCAAGATCAACAACCTCGGCTTCATTGAAACCCCTTACCGCCAGGTAAAGGATGGCAAGGTGGACCTGAAGGCCGCCCCGATCTACCTGAGCGCCGAGGAGGAGGACATGAAGATGATCGCGCAGGCCAACGCCGATGTGGCGGAGACCGGCGAGTTCCGCAGCAACCGCGTGAAGGCGCGCCAAATGGGCGACTTCCCCGTGGTGGAACCCAAGGAACTGGAACTGATGGACGTGGCCCCCAACCAGATCGCCTCCATCGCAGCCAGCTTGATCCCCTTCCTGGAGCACAACGACGCCAACCGCGCGCTGATGGGCTCCAACATGATGCGCCAAGC
The DNA here is from genome assembly GCA_018267065.1 of Bacteroidota bacterium. Taxonomy (GTDB): domain Bacteria; phylum Bacteroidota; class Bacteroidia; order Flavobacteriales_F; family PHOS-HE28; genus PHOS-HE28. The sequence goes on along the minus strand of JAFDZG010000259.1, from coordinate 9,739 downwards.
CGTGCCCCTGCTGCGCCCGGAGGCCCCCATTGTGGGCACCGGCCTGGAGGAGCGCGTGGCCCACGACAGCCGCGTGCTGCTTACCGCCGAGGGCGATGGCACCGTGAAGTACGTGGACAGCAGCAAGATCATCATTGAGTACAAGCGTACCGATGAGCAGCGCGTGGTGAGCTTCGACGGCGACGAAAAGGAGTACAAGCTCACCAAGTTCATGAAGACCAACCAGAGCACCTGCATGAACTTGCGGCCCCTGGTGACGAAGGGTGAGAAGGTAACCGCCGGCCAAACCCTCTGTGAAGGGTACAGCACCGAGCACGGTGAGCTGGCCATCGGCCGCAACCTGGTGGTGGCCTTCATGCCGTGGAAGGGCTACAACTTCGAGGATGCCATCGTGATCAGCGAGCGCGTGGCACGCGAGGACATGTTCACCTCCATCCACATCGATGAGTACATCATGGAGGTCCGCGACACCAAGCGCGGGCAGGAGGAACTTACCGCGGACATCCCCAACGTAAGCGAGGAGGCCACCAAGGACCTCGACGAGAACGGACTGATCCGCATCGGCGCCGAAGTGAAGGAGGGCGACATCCTCATCGGCAAGATCACCCCCAAGGGTGAAACCGATCCCAGCCCCGAGGAGAAATTGCTCCGCGCCATCTTCGGCGACAAGGCCGGTGATGTGAAGGACGCTTCCATGAAGGCCCCGCCCAGCACCAAGGGCGTGGTGATCGACAAGAAGCTCTTCGCCCGTGCCGTGAAGGACAAGAAGGTGAAGGGCAACGAAAAAGCCATCCTGGAGCAATTGGAAAAAGAAGAAGCCCAGGAATTGGCCGCGCTGAAGAACCTGCTCGTGGAGAAGCTCATGACGCTCATCGGCGGACAGAACTCCAACGGCGTGTTCAACAAGTACAAGGAAGAGCAGGTCCGCAAGGGCGTGAAGTTCAGTGCCAAGGTGCTGTTGGCCGTGGATTACATCACCGTGGACCCCACGGATTGGACCAGCGAGAAAAAGACCAACGAGCTGGTGCGCCAGTTGATCCACAACTACACCATTCGCCACAGCGATATCAGCGGTGCCTTCAAGCGCAAGAATTTCCAGGTCAGCATTGGCGATGAGCTGCCTACCGGCATCATGAAGCTCGCCAAGGTGTACCTGGCCAACAAGCGCAAGCTCACCGTGGGGGACAAGATGGCCGGCCGCCACGGCAACAAGGGCATCGTGTCCAAGATCGTGCGCGATGCCGACATGCCGTTCCTGGAGGATGGCACCCCGGTGGACATCGTGCTGAACCCCTTGGGCGTGCCCTCCCGCATGAACCTGGGCCAGATCTACGAAACCGTGCTGGGCTGGGCCGGCCTGAAACTGGGCCGCACGTACGCCACGCCCATCTTTGACGGGGCCACCATCGAACAGATCAACGAGCAAACCGATGAGGCGGGCATCCCGCGTTACGGCAAAGCCTATCTCTACGACGGCGGCACGGGCGAGCGTTTCCACCAACCGGCCACCGTGGGCGTGATCTACATGCTCAAGCTGGCCCACATGGTGGACGACAAGATGCACGCGCGCTCCATCGGGCCATACAGCCTCATCACCCAGCAACCGCTCGGTGGCAAGGCCCAGTTCGGCGGACAGCGTTTCGGTGAAATGGAAGTCTGGGCGTTGGAGGCCTTCGGTGCCGCCAACATCCTCCAGGAGATCCTCACCGTGAAGAGCGATGACGTGATGGGCCGTGCCAAGGCCTACGAGTCCATCGTCAAGGGCGATCCCCTGCCTACCCCGGGCATCCCCGAATCATTCAACGTGCTCCTGCACGAATTGCGCGGCCTCACCTTGGAGGTGAGCCTGGAAACGGAGGGTGAAAACAACAACAAGACGAATTCCTGAGCACCATGACCATGATCAAGAAGGAACTGAAGCTGAACAGCCAGTTCGACAAGATCGTCATCAGCCTGGCCAGCCCGGAGAAGATCCTGGAGCGCAGCCACGGCGAGGTGATCAAGCCGGAAACGATCAACTACCGCACGTACAAGCCTGAGCGTGACGGCCTGTTCTGCGAGCGCATCTTCGGCCCCGTGAAGGACTTTGAATGCCACTGCGGCAAGTACAAGCGCATCCGCTACAAAGGCATCGTGTGCGACCGCTGCGGCGTGGAGGTTACCGAGAAGAAGGTGCGCCGCGAGCGCATGGGCCACATCCAGCTCACGGTGCCCGTGGCCCACATCTGGTATTTCCGCAGCCTGCCCAACAAGATCGGCTACCTGCTGGGCCTGCCCACCAAGAAGCTCGACCAGATCATTTACTACGAGCGCTACGTGGTGATCCAGCCCGGCAACGGCGGCCTCAAGAACAAGGAAGGCGAGCCCATCCAGTACCTGGACTTCCTCACGGAAGAGGAATACCTCGATGTGATGGAAACCGTGGGCAAGGACAACCAGCACTTGGAGGATACCGACCCCAACAAGTTCATCGCCAAGATGGGCGCCGAGGGCCTGTATGACTTGCTCAAGCGCTTGGACCTGGACAGCCTGAGCTACGAACTGCGCCACAAGGCCAACACGGAAACCAGCCAGCAACGCAAGAACGAGGCCCTCAAGCGCCTCAACGTGGTGGAGGCTTTCCGCAGCGCGAACGCACGCCGCGAGAACAAGCCCGAATGGATGATCGTGAAGGTGGTGCCCGTGATCCCGCCCGAGTTGCGCCCCTTGGTGCCCTTGGACGGCGGCCGCTTCGCCACCAGCGACCTCAACGACCTCTACCGCCGCGTCATCATCCGAAACAACCGCCTCAAGCGCTTGGTGGAGATCAAGGCGCCGGAGGTGATCCTGCGCAACGAGAAGCGCATGCTGCAGGAGGCCGTGGACAGCCTCTTCGACAACAGCCGCAAGAGCAGCGCCGTGAAGAGCGAGAGCAACCGCCCGCTGAAGTCCCTGAGCGATTCGCTCAAGGGCAAGCAGGGCCGCTTCCGCCAAAACCTGCTCGGTAAGCGCGTGGACTACAGCGCCCGTTCCGTGATCGTGGTGGGCCCCGAGCTCAAGCTGCACGAATGCGGCCTGCCCAAGGACATGGCCGCCGAGCTCTACAAGCCCTTCATCATCCGCAAGCTCATAGAGCGCGGCATCGTGAAGACCGTGAAGAGCGCCAAGAAGATCGTGGACAAGAAAGAGCCGGTGATCTGGGACATCCTTGAAAACGTGATCAAGGGCCACCCCGTGCTGCTGAACCGGGCACCAACGCTGCACCGCCTCGGCATCCAAGCTTTCCAGCCCAAGTTGATCGAAGGCAAGGCCATCCAGCTCCATCCGCTGGTGACAACCGCCTTCAACGCCGACTTCGACGGTGACCAAATGGCCGTGCATTTGCCTTTGGGCCATGCCGCCATCCTGGAGGCCCAATTGCTCATGCTGGCCAGCCACAACATCCTGAACCCTGCCAACGGCGCGCCCATCGCGGTGCCCAGCCAGGACATGGTGCTCGGCCTCTACTACATCACCAAAGGGCGCAAGAGCGAAAAAGGCAGCCCCGTGAAGGGCGAAGGCTCCGTGTTCTACAGCCCGGAAGAGGTGACCATCGCGCTGAACGAAGGCCGCTTGGACCTGCACGCTTGGGTGAAGGTGCGCTGGACGAACCCCGACGGCAAGACCACCCTCATTGAAACCACCGTGGGCCGCGTGCTCTTCAATGCCGTGGTGCCTGATGAAGTGGGCTACATCAACGAGGTGCTCACCAAGCGTTCCCTGCGCGACATCATCGGCCGCGTGGTGCGTGAAAGCGGGATCGCCAAGGCCGCCAAGTTCCTGGACGACATCAAGGAACTCGGCTTCATGAACGCCTTCCGCGGTGGCCTCAGCTTCAACCTGGCCGACGTGGTGATCCCCGCCGAAAAGGACAAGCTGATCAAGGCTGCACAAGGCGAGGCGGACGAGGTGACGGGCAACTACAACATGGGCCTGATCACCAACAACGAGCGCTACAACCAGATCATCGACATCTGGACACACACCAACAGCAAGCTCACGTTTACGCTGATGAAGCGCCTGGAAAGCGACAACCAGGGCTTCAACTCCATCTACATGATGATGGACTCCGGCGCACGGGGCTCCAAGGAGCAGATCCGCCAGCTCAGCGGCATGCGCGGCCTGATGGCCAAGCCCCAGAAGAGCGGTGGCGGGCAGGACATCATCGAGAACCCGATCCTCTCCAACTTCAAGGAAGGCCTGTCCATCCTGGAGTACTTCATCTCCACCCACGGTGCGCGCAAAGGCTTGGCCGATACCGCACTGAAGACCGCTGATGCCGGTTACCTCACCCGCCGCCTGGTGGACGTGGCGCAGGACGTGGTGATCACCAACGACGATTGCGGCACCCTCCGCGGCTTGGTGGCCACCGACCTGCTCAAGAACGAGGAGAAGGTGGAATCCCTGCGCGACCGCATCCTGGGCCGCACCGTGGTGCATGATGTGTTCCATCCCCAAACCGGTGAGCTCATCATCGCCGGTGGCGATAACGTGGATGAGCGCATTGCCGACATCATCGGCAACAGCCCCATCGAGGAAGTGGAAGTGCGCAGCGTGCTTACGTGCGAGCAGCGCCACGGGGTTTGCGCCAAATGCTACGGCCGCAACCTGGCCACGGGCCGCATGGTCCAGCTCGGCGAATCCGTTGGCGTCATCGCCGCGCAATCCATCGGTGAACCCGGCACGCAGCTTACCCTCCGTACCTTCCACGTGGGTGGTGTGGCAGGCAAGATCACCGAAGACAGCCAGATCAGCGCCAAGTACGACGGCAAGCTGGAGATCGAGGAACTGCGCACCGTGAAGAAGAAGGACCGCAAGGGCGATGAGGCGGAAGTGGTGATCAGCCGCAGCGCCGAAATGCGCATCGTGGACAACAACACCGGCATCGTGCTCACCACCAGCAACATTCCCTACGGGGCCATGTTCTACTCAAAGGTGGGCGCACAGGTGAAGAAGGGCGACCTGATCTGCTCCTGGGACCCGTACAACGCCGTGATCATCTCCGAACTGGCCGGTACGTTGGCCTTCGAGAGCATCGAGGAGAGCGTTACCTACCGCCAGGAGATCGACGAGCAGACCGGTTTCACGGAGAAGGTGATCGTGGAAAGCCGCGACAAGAAGAAGAACCCCACCATCCGCATCATGGATGCGAAGAGCAAGGAGGAGATCAAGAGCTACTCCCTGCCCGTGGGCGCACACATCGTGGTGAACGAAGGCGGCAAGGTGGAGGCTGGCGACATCCTGGTGAAGATCCCCCGCAGCTCCGGCAAGGGCGGTGACATCACCGGCGGCTTGCCCCGCGTTACCGAGCTCTTCGAGGCCCGCAATCCCAGCAATCCCGCCGTGGTCAGCGAGATCGACGGCATCGTTTCCTACGGAAAGATCAAGCGCGGCAACCGCGAGATCATTGTGGAAAGCCGCACCGGCGAGCGCAAATACTACTTGGTGCCGCTCAGCAAGCACATCCTGGTGCAGGAGAACGACTTCATCAAGGCGGGCCAACCCCTCAGTGATGGTTCCATTGCCCCCGGCGACATCCTGGACATCCAAGGGCCCACCCGCGTGCAGGAATACTTGGTGGACGAGGTGCAGGACGTGTACCGCATGCAGGGCGTGAAGATCAACGACAAGCACTTCGAGGTGATCGTGCGCCAGATGATGCGCAAGGTGGAGATCGAAGACCCGGGCGATACCCGCTTCCTGGAGAAGCAGGCCGTGATGAAGGCCGAGTTCATGGAGGTGAACGACGAGATGTTCGACAAGCTCGTGGTTACCAACGCCGGCGACAGCGCCAACCTGAAGGAAGGCCAGATCATCACCATGCGCAAGCTCCGCGATGAAAACAGCGTGCTGAAGCGCAAGGACGGCAAATTGGTGGAAACCCGCCCGGCCACGCCCGCTACCAGCCGCCAACTGCTCATGGGCATCACCCGCGCTTCGCTGCAAACCGAAAGCTTCATCAGCGCGGCTTCCTTCCAGGAAACCACCAAGGTGCTCAACGAGGCTGCCGTGGCCGCCAAGGAAGACCTGCTCACCGGTCTCAAGGAGAACGTGATCGTGGGCCACTTGATCCCGGCAGGAACAGGTACCCGCCAGTTCCAAAAGGACTTGGTCTACGGCAAGGACGAGTACACCAAGCTCATGGCAGCGAAGCTCACTGCCCAGGAAATTGAGGAATGACGGCATGCGCCCCGTTCCGCTCCTTGCGGACGGGGCGCTTTCATTCCCCAGAACAAACTTGAACAATGGCAGACGAAAAGGACCAACCACGCCCAAACCAGCTCAACATTGAGATCAGCGAGGAGGTGGCCGATGGCGTGTACAGCAACTTGGCCATCATCACGCACAGCAACTCGGAGTTCGTGCTGGATTTTGTACGCGTGATGCCGGGTGTGCCCAAGGCCAAGGTAAAGTCGCGCATCCTGCTCACGCCGCAGCATGCCAAGCGCCTCATGCGTGCCTTGGCGGACAATGTGCAAAAGTTTGAGTCGGTACACGGCTCCATCCGCGAAAGCGAAATGCCGGAGATCCCCATGAACTTCGGCGGACCGCACGCCCAAGCGTGACCCGTGGTGTTCGAAAACACAAGAAAGCCCCGGTGATCAGCCGGGGCTTCTGTTTTCCGGCGCTTTGGCGCTATTCCCTTGAAGTCTGCGCGAAGATCACATAACCCAGGTTCAAGCTCCAGGCCCACGGCTGCGCAAGTCCGTCCAGATAGCTGGTGTTGAACCATACGGGCCCCAGCGGGCTCTGGTAGATCAAGGAGCCACTGGCGATGTAATGCCGTGTGCTGATGGCGGTGCCTTCGCCCACCGAATTGTTGTTCACGCGTTGAAGTGCCTTGTATGGTTGGAACACGTAGCCCTCCAGCCGCAGGTCAAATTTGTTCCGGGCCACTGCGGTAATGCACCGGATACCGCCTGCCAAGTATTGGCTGGCCCGGTAATTCTGCAGGAAGTAGGTCCGGCTTTCCGGCGTGGGCTGGAACACCGGTGTCTGGATGGTGGTGGCCGTGTAGTTCTGGAAGAAGGGCTGGGTGCTGTACACCCCCTCGGCCAGCACGCCGAAGCGGAAGATCCCGTGCGGCAGGAAATACTTGTCCAGCGTGGCCTTGAGAACCACCCAGTTATGCCGGGCACGAACGGGGTCACGGTTTGTCCATCGCGACCCCGGCAACGTATTTTCCGCACCGCCGATGTAGCGGATGCTGGCACGCAGCAGTTCGCCCCGGTTGGGCTGCTGTTTGCGGTTCAGGCTGTTGCGTTCCAGCGTGAGCCCCGTGGTGGCATATTTGAATTCGGTGACGTCCGCCGTGTCGGTGGCGATGAAATCGCTGGTCTGGTAGTAGCTGTCAAGGGTCTGGGCGTACTTGCCGTCAAACCGAAGCAGGCCTTTGGTGCCAAGTGCCATCCCCACATTCGCTCCTCCCCACAACTCTTTGCGCACGATGTACGATGGTTTCACTTCATCAAAGAACGAGGTGAAACCACTGAAGTGGTCCCAGCGGTTGTATGTCAATGCAGGTTCGATGTACAGCGGCGTGCGGGAACTCAGGTCCGTGCGCCATCGCAATTGTGCCGATGTGTAGAATTTGCCGAAGTAGGTGCTGCCATCGATCCAACTGCTGGTGCGGCCGAAGAGGTGGTAGCGCACCGATAACATGCCCATGTTCACGGGCCGGCTGCTGAACAGGCCGCCAAATTGAACTTCCAGGCGGCGTTCGCGCACCACATGGATGTCCAGGTCGAAGTTGCCCCGTTCCGGTGAATAGGTGGCCCTTGGAAACAAACCGCTGATGTTGTTGTCGTCGTACAGGCGGAAATACCTCGCCTTCAACGCATCCGCGGTGATGGGCTCGTTGTGCTTGTTCACCAATCGTTCGCAATACAATGCTTGCCCCTTGGTCAAGCCTTCGAAATGGATGTCGCCGAACACCACCGGCGGGCATTTCGCGCGGAACAGCCTCCGTGCATGCTGTACTTCAGCCTTGGGGCGCCTGCTGTGCACGGCCGCCAGGATCGCCGGCATCTGCGCCATGGTGGAGGCATAGCCGTCCGCGATGGCTTGTTTCGCGTTGCCAAAATCAAAGAGGGTGGTTGCGGTCTTGGGTTCAATGATGATCCCCGGGTCGCAGGGAAGCACATAGTTCGTGGGCTGGGTCATGATGGCCTTCAATTGGCTCATCAGGTCATCCGGCTGTGGCGGGGGCGCGTTGTAGGCCACGTTGCTCCCGATGATGTAGTCCGGCAGGAAGTCGTTGTACATCACATCGCTGGGGAAGTTGTTGTACATGCCGCCGTCCATCATCAGGTGGCCATTGATCAGGATCGGCTTGAAATAGAATGGATAGCTCATGCTGGCGCGCACGGCCAGGGCCAGGTCACCTTTGGAGAACACCACCTCCTTGCGCGCGGTGATGTCCGATGCAACGCAGCGGAACGGCACGAACAGGCTGTCCATGTTGTAGCCGGAAGCAGCAGCGGCGCCCGCAAATGCCCGCATCTGCTCATAATCGATAAGTACCGGTGAGCGCAGGTTGGTGGGCAACGACATCTGCAGGGTGGTGTCCACGTTCAAGCCCAGCGTGATCATGGAGGCATCGGGCGCATCCTGTTTGAAGAAGTAGCTGAACTTCGGCTCTATTTCGCCCGTGGCCATCCGTTGGTACAGGTCGCTTTGGAAAAGGCTGTCCATTTCATCCGGCGAAATGCCCGATGCATACATGGCGCCCACCAGTGCGCCCATGCTGCTGCCTGTGATGTAATCGATCGGGATGCCATTGTCCTCCAAGGCCATCAGCACGCCGATGTGCGTGAGGCCCACGGCACCGCCGCCGCTCAGCACCACGCCAACGCGCTGGGCGCAAGCCGCCATGCCCGTGTACATGGCGATGATCAGGCAAATGGAACGGAACATCCTGCGTCTTCAGGCCCGTTGGGGCGGGTTGGGCAAATGTAGGAGTGGCCCAGCAGTGGCGGGCATTTGCCATCGGTCACGCCATCCGCTCCAGCAATTGGCCGAAATAGGCCGGTGCGCGTTTGAGCCTGCTGCCGTACCAGCTGAACATCTCGCCATCCACCAAATGGACCGGTACGCCAGGCAAGATCTTTGCAATTTCCAAGCGGTGCTTTTCCGCAAACGGATAGGGCTCACTGGACAACAGCACCACGGCGGGCTTCAGGGCTTGCAGCTCAGCATTGGTGACTTCCGGATAGCGGTCGCCGATGCCGGCCGGAAGGGAAAATCCGCAACGCTGAAGCATGTCTGCAATGAACGTGCCCTTACCGGCCAACATCCACGGGCCCTTCCAGATGAAGTAGGCCGCTGCGATAGGGGAGGACAAGGGCTCAAGTCCCGCAAATGCGGCTCGGATCCCTGCATGGATCTCCGCAGCGCGGGCAGTGGTCCCTGTGAGCTGCCCGATCATGTTGATCATCATCAATGCGCTTTTGAGGTCCTCCACATCGCTCATCCATACCGGGAATTCCTGCTCCAGTGCTTGGATGTCGGCGTGTGCATTTTCCTCCTTGTTGCCGATGATCAGGTCCGGTTGCAGGGCACGCACTTTTGCGAAGTCCACGTTCTTTGTGCCGCCCACACGAGGTTTCGTGCGGAACCATTCCTCCGGGTGGATGCAGAACTTGGTGATGCCGACGACGCGATCGCCCAAGCCGAGGTCGTATAGCAGCTCGGTTTGTGAGGGAACGAGGGAGATGATGCG
>JAFDZG010000258.1 GCA_018267065.1 Bacteroidota bacterium | reverse complement strand
GACTACCGCGTCACCGATGCGAAGTGCCCCTTCCACAGCGATCCGCGCGCCAACATCGCCAAGGAGGTCTTTGATGCCTTTCGCCACGAGGGCCTGTGGACGGGCGCCTACTTCAGCAAGCCCGATTGGCACAGTCCGTACTACTGGTGGCCCTACTTCCCGCCGAAGGACCGCAACGTGAACTACCTGCCTTCGAAATATCCCGAGCGATGGCGGCAATTCAAGGACTTCACCTACGGGCAGATCGAGGAGTTGATGACAGGCTACGGTCCGCTGGACATCCTGTGGTTGGACGGTGGCCAGGTGCGCCCGGCGAACACGGTGGACAGCACCGTGGACTGGCAGAAAGCGATCCCCGTGGTGCAGGACATCGACATGCCGCACATCGCTGCGATGGTGCGCCCGCTGCAGCCCGGCATCCTCATGGTGGACCGCACCGTGGGCGGCAAATACGAGAACTACGTGACGCCCGAAGGCCATGTGCCGGAGAAGGATCCCGGCGTGCCGTGGGAGACCTGCATGCCCATGGGCACCAGTTGGAGTTGGATCCCCAACGAGCAGTACAAGCCGACGGCGGAGATCGTCCGCACGCTGGCGCAGGTGGTGACGCGTGGAGGCAGCCTGTTGCTGAACATCGGCCCCCGGCCGGACGGACAGTTCGATTCCACGGCCTACGTGCGGTTGCATGAAGTGGGCGCTTGGCTGAAGGTGAACGGGGAAGCGGTGTACGGCACACGCGCGGCCGACCTGGATGCGCAAGGCGCCATCGGATGCACGCGCCGCAAAGACGACAAGGCGATCTACCTGTTCGGCGAGGCCGGTGATGCGCCGTGGTCGATCGCGTGGCACGGGGACCGGTTGCCCAAGGCCACACTGTTGGGTTCGGGGCGGAAGCTGCGCGTAAAGCAGGACAGGGAACGGTTGGAGGTGCATGTGAAAGAGGCTGCAAGGGCTAACGCGAAGCGTGGGATATACGTGGTGAAGCTGTTGTTGTAGCCTTGGGTCAACAGGCAACCTGAACATTTCAACCTACGAGCTTTGCAGTGCAGGCCGCATTCCCATATCAGAAACATCCTCACCGCTATCTTCGCTCCATGCCAACCGAAAAGCCCCGAGCCGGGCGAAACCGCACCATCACATTGGATCACGGAGAACAGGAAGTCATCGCCAGACGGCTGTTGCGTGCGGATGGTGATATGTGCATTGCTGAAGCGCTGGACCAAGTGATCCTGGGTGACACTTTCGCTGTTTTGGACCTTCTACCACCAGCCTTTGTGGACCTGTTGTTCGTGGACCCGCCCTACAACATGGACAAAGTGTTCGGCGAGGAGCGCTTCAAGGAAATGAGCGATGCCCGGTACGCCGAATGGCTCGATGAGTGGATCGGCAAATGTGTAAGGTTGCTGAAGCAGGATGCATCCGTGTACATCTGCGGTGATTGGAAGAGCAGTTCCGCGATCCAACGCGTGGCGGGAAAGTACTTCGTGGTGCGCAACCGCATCACCTGGGAGCGGGAGAAGGGCCGCGGTGCGTTGGGCAACTGGAAGAACAGCAGCGAGGATATCTGGTTCTGCACGATGGGCAAGGGCTACCACTTCAATGCCGATGCCGTGAAGCTGAAACGCAAGGTGGTGGCCCCGTACACCGATGACACTGGCGCACCGAAGGATTGGGAACGCAGCGAACAGGGTTCATTCCGCCTCACCCACCCAAGCAATTTATGGACGGACCTGACCGTGCCCTTTTGGAGCATGCCGGAAAACACGGACCACCCTACGCAAAAGCCTGAAAAGCTCGTAGCTAAAGCGGTTCTCGCCAGCTCGCGACCAGGCGATGTGGTCTTCGATCCTTTCCTTGGAAGCGGAACCACGGCCGTTGTTGCCCGGAAGCTCGGTCGCCGATTTGTGGGGGTCGAGGTGGATGAGCACTATGCCTGCCTTGCCCTAAAACGATTAAGCATGGCCCTTGTTGACCCGGGCATTCAAGGCTATACCGATGGCGTTTTCTGGGAACGGAACTCAGGGCTTCAACAAAGCAAGGCGGCAGCCAAGCCCAAGCGCTTGCAGCAGGAAGAAGTCGGCTTGTTCTCCACCAGTGACCAAGGCGAATGAGCCAAAGTCCGCTCTTTCGATCCAAGGACTACGTGGCTGTTGAAACCGCGATCAAACGCTTTTTGAACGGGCAGCCGGATTTCATCAGCAAGGCGAGTGCAAACAGCACCCGCGCCGTCGGTGATGCCATACAAGGGGTGCTGGGCGCGCATTTCCACGCGATCATCGGCAACCATGGCGGCAATTGCACCGCTGATTTCGCGCGCCGCGCCATGGCCGACCTGGCCTTCGAGGACCGTGCCGGCAACTATTGCGTGGTGGATGTAAAGACCCACCGGCTGGACACGCATTTCAACATGCCCAACCTGACTTCGGTGGAACGCTTGTCCCGTTTCTACGAGGCGGACAACAACTTCTTCATTGTCCTGTCCATCGCGTACAATGTGGTCGGCACCAAAGTGGAGGTGCGACGCGTGCATTTCGTTCCGATCGAGTTTCTCTCCTGGGAATGCCTGACCATCGGCGCGTTGGGCTGGGGCCAGATCCAGATCGCAAACTCGAACAAGATCACAGTTTTGCCGAACAATCCGCGCAAAGACTGGATGCTGGAATTCTGCGAGATCATGCTGGAGTTCTATCCGAAGGAGATCATGAAGATCGACAGACGCATTGCGCACTTCAAGAAGTTGAGAACCGCCTGGAAAAAGCGCTGAAGCCACTCCAAGGGATGGTTCCATCATTTCAGCATTGGAAACCGTACGTGTCCTGGACAGTGTCCCTTCTGCTGCTTTCACTCACCGGCTGCACCCATGCCCCCTCCTCCCCCTTCAACTTCCGCATGGTGTACTACTCCCCCGCCACGGACAGCGCATGGGCGGCGCAGCACCATGTGCGCAAGGTGACGCCCGGCTTCGATGGCGTGGACCCCGATTGGGGCCTATGGGTCCATACCATGCATCGCTTCGTGCCCGCCAGCCTGCTCGATGCGCACCCGGAATACTTTGCCGAGCGCAACGGCATCCGCATTCCCGACCAAGTCTGCTTCAGCAACCAGGAGGTGCTGCGCATCACCGTGGACAGCCTGCGGGCGATGATGCAGCGATTCCGGGTCAAGCCCGGAATGACGGTTCCCAAGTACTGGAGCGTGAGCCAGCTGGACAATTTCAACTATTGCCAATGCGCGCAGTGCAGCCGCACCGACAGCCTCGAAGGTTCGCACAGCGGCAGCATCCTCCGCTTCGTGAACCAGGTGGCGGACAGCTTCCCGGACAAGGTGATCAGCACGTTGGCCTACCAGTACAGCCGCACGGCACCGAAGCTCACCAAGCCCCGGCCCAACGTGAACATCATGCTGTGCAGCATCGAGGAGGACCGCAGCAGGCCTATTGCTTCGCGTGAAGGCCCCGGCTCATTCACCGCCGATTTGTACGCGTGGTCGAAGCTCACCCACAACATCATCGTGTGGGATTACGTGATCAACTTCTGGCACCTGCTGGCGCCCTTCCCCAACTGGAAGGTGCTGCAGCCAAACATCCAGCTGTTCCGCGACGCGGGCGTGCCGATGGTCTTTGAGCAAGGGCTTTCCAACAGCGGCGGGGAGATGCCCGAATTCCGCGCCACGCTGCTGGCGGACCTCCTCTGGAACCCCGACCTGAACGTGGATTCGCTGCGCACGGCGTTTATGAACAGCTTCTACGGCCCGGCGGCTGGCCCGTACATCGATGAGTACACGCGGCTGTTGGAACATGAGCTGGAAAAGAGCGGACTGCCGCTCACGCTGTACGAGCATCCGCAAGCGCACAAGGCCGGCTACCTCAGCCCAGCGAACCTGGCGCGGTACAAGACCTTGCTCACCAGCGCCGAGGCCGCGGCCATGGACGAAGACCCGATCTATCAAGGGCGTGTGGAGGCTGCGCAACTCCCGCTGATGTACGCGGAGCTGGAGATCGCCCGCGCGCTGCCCGGAACGCCGAACGGCCTCTTTGAGAAGGACGCCCAAGGCCAGTGGAAAGCAAAAACCTACTACACGGCGCTGCTGGACACATTCACGGTGCGCGCCAAGCGGCACGGCAACATCCTGCTGCACGAAACGCGCCTCACGCCCGATGAATACCGGGAGCAATTCAGCAGCTACCTGCGCAACGGCGTGGTATCGGACCTGGCCGTGGGAAAGAAGATCACCTTCACCACGCCGCCCGCCGCGAAGTACACCGGCGGATCCCCCGATGCCTTGATCGACGGTTTCCGCGCCAGCACCAACTACCAGTTCGCCTGGCAAGGCT
>JAFDZG010000257.1 GCA_018267065.1 Bacteroidota bacterium | reverse complement strand
GGCGTTTCGCTCCTCATTGCAGCGCTCAGCGCGGAAGGCACCAGCACCATTGACAACATTGAACAGGTGGACCGCGGCTACCAGCGCATCGCCGAGCGGCTAAACGCATTGGGGGCACGCATCGAGCGGTTGCCGTGAACCGGACGGAGCCCCGCTGTAAATGCTCAAAAGCGTCCTTCGGCCCCGCCCGGCACAAAATGACAGGAGGAGAAAAAGGAAGAAGGGCTTTGCCAAAATGTGCTGATGCCCGCCCAAGAACCACGGTACCAAGCGATCTTCGCACTATGAAATCAACCGCGACCCTTTGCCTTGCATTCGCGCTCTGCACCACCCACGCTTTCGCCCAGCAGCGGTTGGACGGTGTGGCCGTAGGTGACATGGCACCCGAAGTGGCCATGGCCAACCCGCAAGGGGATACGTTGCGGCTTTCCTCGTTGCGCGGCAACATTGTGCTGCTGGACTTTTGGGCCAGTTGGTGCCGCCCCTGCCGCATGGACAACCCACATGTGCGCGCCACCTACCACGCATACAAGGACACTGCTTTCGCCAACGCAAACGGCTTCCGCATATTCAGCGTAAGCCTGGACCGGCAAGGCGGAAAGGATGCATGGACCAAGGCCATTGCCCAGGACCAATTAGACTGGCCCTGGCACGTAAGCGCGGTGCAAAGCGGGATCAATACGGCCGCCAACACCTACCAGGTGCGCTACATCCCCACCAACGTGCTGATCGATGCCCAAGGCAAGGTGATCGGCACGGACCTGCATGGCGATGACCTGGACCAGGCCCTGAACGGCCTTTTGGAACACGACCCCGCGAAGATCGCCGCGAAGGAAAAGCAACTGGCAAAGGACCGCAAAAAGCTGGAAAAGGAAGCGCGCAAATCGAAGCGGAAGAAAGCAAGCTGAACTGGATGCCCGATCCCGGCATGATTCTGGCTAATCCGGCAGGCATCTCCTTAAATTAGCACCATGAACGCCCGATCCCTGATGAACAAGACCCGCCTTTTGCTTGCTGCCGGTGTAGCATTGCTCGCCGTTTATGGTTTCACCGCGCGAAGCGGTGCACCCTCTGAAAAGAATGGTACCGCCATTGGTGATACGGCACCGGAACTGGCCTATTACAATCCCGACAGCACGAAGGTGATCAAACTGTCCTCGCTGCGTGGCCAATACGTGCTGATCGATTTCTGGGCCAGTTGGTGCGGCCCCTGCCGCCGCGAAAACCCAAACGTGGTGCGGGCCTACGAGAAATACAGCAAAGCCAAGTTCAAGAACGGAAAGGGCTTCACCATTTACAGCGTGAGCTTGGACAAGAGCCGCACCGCTTGGAAAACCGCCATTGCCCAGGACAAGCTTGCTTGGCCCAACCATGTCAGCGACCTGGGCGCATGGAGCTCCGCTGGTGCACGCATCTATGGCGTGAATTCCATTCCGATGAACTTCTTGATCGACCCCAACGGGGTGATCATCGCCAAGAACCTGCGCGGGCCGCAATTGGACCAAGCCTTGGATCCGTTCGTGAAGAGCTTCTAAAGAACCGGGCATAAGGCCCTGTATTCCTGCGCATTTGGCCGGGCAGGCCGGTCGCGCTGTCGATTTGTCCGATCTTCGCGCCGCATTGTCCGGCCAACGGGCTGCGGCATTGTACTTGCCATGCGGAAAATATTCCAACGAAACAGAAAGCAGATGCCGCAAGGAACCGGGGCCGAATCCAGTGGGGAGGTCCGTGAAGATTTGATCAATCCGCAAGATGGCAGCGCAGAGGAAGCCAATCCCGAAGCCGTAACGGGCGGGGGTACTGCCGATGCAGTGAACGAAACGGAGCGGTTGCGTGCGGAGCTCGATGCCCAAAAGGCCGAGCACGCCACGATGCATGACAAGTATGTGCGCCTGCACGCTGAATTCGACAACTTCCGCAAGCGCACGGCCAAGGAGCGCATGGAACTGCTCATGACCGCCGGGGCCGATACCGTGAAAAGCATCCTTCCGGTAATGGACGACATGGAACGCGCCATTGCCCACAACGCCCAGGTCACCGACCTGGAAGCCATGAAACAGGGCTTCATCCTGATCCAGCAAAAGCTGGCCTCCATCCTGCAAGCCCAAGGCGTGAAACCCATGGAAAGCAAGGGCCACCCGTTCGACCCCGACTTCCAAGAGGCCATCAGCCAAGTTGCGGCACCCACCCCCGACCTGAAGGGCAAGGTGTTGGACGTGGTGGAAACGGGCTACACGATCCAGGACAAGGTGCTGCGCTACGCCAAAGTGGTGGTTGGCCAATAACCGTATTCCACCAGCAACCCGGGAAGCATATCGGCCATGAGCAAGCGAGACCCGTATGAGGTATTGGGCGTAAGCCGCAACGCCAGCGCGGACGAAATCAAGAAGGCTTACCGCAAACTGGCCATCAAGTACCACCCCGACAAGAACCCGGGAAACCACGCCGCGGAAGAGCACTTCAAGGAAGCAGCGAACGCGTACGAGATCCTTGGCGACCCGGAGAAGAAGGCCCGATATGACCGCTTCGGGCATGCCGGTGCCGGTGGTGGCGGCTTCCATGGCGGTGGTGGCATGAACATGGAGGACATCTTCTCCCAGTTTGGCGACATCTTCGGAGGAGCCTTCGCGGGTGGAGGGTTCGGCAACTTTGGCGGTGGCGGCCAGCAGCGGCGCACCGTAAAGGGCAGCAACCTGCGCGTGCGCCTGAAGCTCACCTTGGCGGAAATCGCCGAAGGAGTGGAGAAGCAGCTGAAGCTGCAAAAGCTGGTGCGCGGGAAAGGCACCGAATACAGCCCTTGCCCCACGTGCAAGGGTGCCGGGCAAGTACACCGGGTGCAGAGCACCTTCCTGGGCCAGATGCAAACGGTGACCACGTGCCCCACCTGCGGCGGCATGGGCCAAACAGTGAGCAAGCGCGCCCCCGGCAGCGACCCCAACGGCCTGGTGCGCGAGGAAAGCGTGGTGACGGTGAAAATTCCGGCCGGCGTGGAGGAGGGCATGCAGCTCAACTTGAGCGGCCTTGGCAATGAAGCGCCCGCAGGAGGCATTCCCGGCGACCTGCTGGTGGTAATCGAGGAGGAAGACCACGCGGAACTGAAGCGCGACGGCAACAACCTGCACTACGAAGCCTTCATCACCATGGTGGATGCAGCACTCGGAGCAAGCATTGAAGTGCCGTTGGTAACGGGCAAGGCCAAGGTGAAGATCGATCCCGGGACGCAGTGCAACCACGTGCTGCGCCTGAAAAACAAAGGGCTGCCCAGCGTGAACCGCCATGGCGTGGGCGATTTGTTCGTGCATGTGATGGTGTGGACGCCCACCGAACTGAGCAAGGACGAGAAAAAGATCTTCGAGAAACTCCGCGACAGCCCCGGCATGCAGCCCAAGCCCACCAACAAGGACAAGGGGTTCTTTGAGCGGGTGCGCGAGATGTTCGCCAATTGACCCGGCTGCACCGCAGCTCCACGTTGCAGGCCCGGTGCCAAGCCCGGTAACTTTGCGCCCCCATGATCATCGTGCTCTTCTTCATCGCGCACTGGTACCTCTCGCTCTTCGTGCAGACCTTCTACCTGCACCGGTATGCGGCACACCGCATGTTCACCATGAGCCCGTTCTGGGAGAAGACGTTTCATGTGCTCACCTGGCTGGCACAGGGCAGCAGCTACCTGAACCCCGCCGTGTACGGCATGATGCACCGCGCCCACCACGTGTATGCCGACACCGAACAGGACCCGCATTCCCCCAAGTTCGATGAGAACCCCTTCAAAATGATGTGGAAGACGGCAGGCCATTACAACGGGCTGCTCTATGGCAAATTGAAGGCGGAAGAGCGCTTCACGCGCGACCTGCCGCGATGGAAGACCATGGAAGTGATCGGTGAGAGCTGGGTTTCGCGCATTGCATGGGGCCTGCTCTATGCCGCTTTCTATTTCACCTTCGCCACGGCCTGGTGGCAATGGCTGCTCCTCCCCTTGCAGTTTGTGATGGGCCCGCTGCACGGCATGATCATCAACTGGTACGCGCACAAGTACGGCTACGTGAACTACCCCACGGACAACACCAGCAAGAACCTGATGCCGCTGGACGTGATCATGATGGGCGAGGGCCTGCACAACAACCACCACACCCATGCGGCCCGCGCCAACTTTGGCACGCATTGGTGGGAGTTTGATCCCACTTGGCCGGTGATCAAGGTGCTGGACCTCTTCGGCATCATCCGCTTGCGAAAGTTGGCTTGAACAGGCCCTGCTTCCGATCCAAACGCGGGTGCCGGTTGTTTCCGTTCCGGGAAGCCGCTGGAGGGTTCCCCACCCATCCATGCACCTCCGTGCGCTTCGATCGGACATCCGCACGCTGGACCCGGCGTACTTCGGGTTGCCGATGTCCACCGGCGCCATTGCACTTGCCTCGCATGCCTTGGGCAATGATGCCGTCGCGCGTTTCTTCTTCGGATTGAACAACGCGGAGATCGCCGTGCTTGGGCTGCTGTTTTTGCTGCGCGTGGTCCTTTACTTCCCCAGCTTCCGCAAGGACCTCGCAGCCCACAACAAAGGCGCGGGCTTCCTCACCATTGTGGCGGCGCTGTGCATCCTCGGCACCGAACACGTGTTGCTGGCCCCCAATGCCAGCGCCGCCCTTGCCCTGTGGTGCGCCGCCTTCACCGCGTGGCTGGTGCTCTCCTACTCCTTCTTCATCCTGGTCACCATCCGGCGCAGCAAGCCCGGCCTGGGGCAAGGCATTGACGGCTCCTGGCTGCTCTTCGTGGTCTCCGTTCAGGCTCTGTCCATCTTGGGTTGCCTGATCGCTCCCCAAGCCTCCCCGTACTTGCGCCATGCACTCTTCGCGGCACTTTTCCTGTATCTGCTCGGCTGCCTGTTCTATGTGGTGGTCATCGGCATGATCTTCTACCGCACCACCTTCTTCCACATGCGCGCCGATGAGTTCAAGCCCAGCTATTGGATCGACATGGGTGCCGCCGCCATCACCACGCTGGCGGGCACCATGCTCGCGGATGCCATGGCCCGCCACGGCATTTACACGGACTTCATTCCCCTATTGAAGCTGGGCAGTGCCTTTTTTTGGGTGGCCGGCACCTGGTGGATCCCGGTGATCCTCTTCCTGGAGATCTGGCGGCACACCATCATCCCGCTGCGCTACCACGCAGGCCACTGGTCGCTGGTGTTTCCGTTGGGCGTGTACACGCTCTGCACATGGGAACTCGCGGGCATGCTTCATCTGCCGGTGCTGCAATCCATTGCCTGGGTCTTCCTGCGCATCGCCTGGTTGGCTTGGGGCATCACCTTCGTGGGCATGTGCCACAGGGTGTGGCGCAGGTACATCAAGCTTGGCGGGCGGGTTGCAAGCGGAACCGGGCAGTAGTGCTGCTCCCATTACTTTGCGGGCATGGGCCAAACAACGATCAAGGGGAATCTGGTGGACATCCTGGCGCGCCGGACCTTTGCCGCAGCGGTGGTGGTGGAGGGCGGCCGTATTGCGAAGATCACGGAACTGCACGAACCGGTGCAGGGCTTCATCCTGCCGGGCTTCGTGGATGCGCACGTCCACGTGGAAAGCAGCATGCTCATCCCGAGTGAATTTGCGCGCTTGGCGGTGACGCACGGCACCGTGGCCACGGTGAGC
>JAFDZG010000256.1 GCA_018267065.1 Bacteroidota bacterium | reverse complement strand
GGACCGGCCGGGTTCCACCACGGGGTGAAGTTCACGGACCATCCGTCCCGTGGCATCCAGAATGCGCAAGGTTACCGGAACTTCATCAGGCAATTCCATGGCCAAGTTCAGCCGGTCCATGGCGGGATTGGGGTACACCATCACCTTGCTCCCGTTGCCTTTGAAGGCCACTGCGATCACGTTGCTCACATCGGTGCGTCCGTCCAGGTCCACCAGCTTAAGCCGGTAGTAGTTCACCCCGGTGAACGGGTCGTGGTCGGTGAAGGCATAGTCGATCCGGTACTGGCTGTTGCCGGCGGCGGCCACGCGGCCAATGGGCATGAAATCAAATCCGTTGCTGCTGCGCTCCACCGTGAAATGGCTGCTGGTCTTCTCGCTAGCCGTGGCCCAGGTAAGGTCCACCGCGTTGCCGTTCGGCAGGCCGGCCAGGAAGAGCAGTTCAACGGGAAGCAGCAGTGGTTCGCAGGCGATGATGCTGGGGTCGCTTACCCCCAAGGTGTTCTTGAAGAGCGTCCAGTTCAAGCTGTAATTGATGCGGCCCGTATCCACGGGGGCCACCATGGCGATCAGGTAGCCGTGGCCGTTTTGCACCGGCAGCGGCTCCACCCAGCCCCAACCGCCGTGGCCTTCCGTGCTGCCGGTGCTGCCGGGCGCCATACCCGTGGTGAGCTGCGCACGGCCGCTGCTGCACCGCACGGGCGCGGTTTTGGGCGGGCAGAGTTCATCGCCGTTCAGGCTGTCCGGCACCGTGCCCTGGTAATTCAGCACGCCCAGGTCCCACACGGCAAAATCAAGGTCCGCTTTCACCGTGGGTGTGG
Source organism: Bacteroidota bacterium (assembly GCA_018267065.1). Classification (GTDB taxonomy): domain Bacteria; phylum Bacteroidota; class Bacteroidia; order Flavobacteriales_F; family PHOS-HE28; genus PHOS-HE28. Next base: position 3,230 of record JAFDZG010000256.1, on the reverse strand, counting down.
GGTACACCTTGTACCCTTCCAGCACAAACGCCACGGTACCGTCGGCATCGGGATGGAACACCATCCACTGGATGCCCATGGATTCCTTGTCCAAGCACCCCAGGTTGGCACCTGCAAGATCGTACAGGCCGCCCCGGTTGGGGTGAAAGGTGTATCCTTTGTATGCATCCTTTGAATTGCTGTACGCCCTGATCGGCCAGCCCCGGGAGTCCATTTGGCCGGTCACTTGGTGGGTGGGGCCGCTGGCATCCAAGCAGATCGTGCGCATGCCGAAGCAGTCTGTCCGCGGCCGTGGCCGGGGTGCGCAAGCATTTGAAAGATGGTAGTTATCGGCAGGTCCTGCGGTGGGGCCGGCCACAGCGTAGCCACCATCACTGTACCACAACGTATCCGAGCCGTCCAATTGCCAAAGCCCCCAGAAGATGTAGCCCGTTGTGCCGATCCCGCCACCAGCGGGCACCAATTGGAAATCAGCCGTGCCCCCGGCAGGCACCGCCACCAGGAAGGTTTCCGAAGGGTCGCCGCCGGAGCTGGTGTACGTCACCATGGGGCTTGGCGGCACGGTGGCCTCCATGGCCAAGGAGCCCGAAGTCGCCATGGCGTACAGGTCGATCATGTACCAACAACTGCCCGCAGGCGGCGGCGGACTGCTGATGCACAGGGTGAAGTTGCCGTCAGCGCCACCGTTGCGGGCCCAAACGCGCACGTAGTAGATCTGTCCCGGCCGCAGTCCGCTTTGCACGATCCGCGCATCCGGCCCCGGACCTTGCCGGTCATCGCAGCTCACCACGTTCATCCGCTGGTTGCAGCCGGCGCCCGGCGTGCCTGCCGTATCGTTGGTGGTGTACAAGGCAATGGCCGGTTGCGTGGCCGGTGCGCTGCCCGCAGCGGCATCGATCACCACCGTGCCGCTTACCGGCGCCGTGAACTTGTACCACACGCTGCCCAAGCTGGTGCTGAAGCCGCCGCATTCCGGCGCGGGCATGCCGGGAGCTTGGCAGGACATGTACGTGGTGCCGGTTACCGGGGCTACGCAGGCGCTGCCCCAGGCATTCGTGCCCACGGTGACGGAGGGTGCATTGCACGGGTCGCAGTTGGCCGGTGGGGTGCCCGTAGCGGTGCTGGCCATCCATTCCAGGCGCATCTGCCCGAAACGTTTGATCTTGAGGCCCGTGGCAGCTTGCTTGAGCGCATAGATCCGAAGGTACAGCGTTGCCCCCGGCGGCAGGCATTTGATGTCCAGGTAGCCGCTGGGTGCGGATCCCGGCGTGAGGTTGCTGGTGGTGCTGCCCACTTCCTTGAAGGTGCCGTAGTCAGCACAGTTGCTGGCCAGGTAGGCGCTGACCCCCATGGCATCCGTTACGGTGGCCCCGGGATTGGTACCCCCGATCATGTTGGCAGGGCTAGTGGAATTGGAAGGCTTGATGCGCACATTGCCGGTGGCTGGCACGATCAACTTCACCCACAGGTCGCCGCCCGCCTTTTCAGGCGTGGTGTACAGAAAGCCCGCTTCATCGCAAGAGAAGACGTAATCAATGGTGTGGCCAAGGCTGCTGAAAGCGCCCACCGCCGCAATGGTCCGTGCCGCACAGGGCGTTTCGTCCGCACCGCGGTCGGCCATGGTGGAGTTGCGCTGGCCCATCACCCCGATGCTGAATTTGCTGTTGGACGCGGCGGGCGTGCTTCGGTCCCACACCCGGATGTACAGCTTGTTGCCGGCCGTGATGCAGGTGGCCTCCACCGAAGGCAGGTTGCTGCTGCTGGTGGGGCCTCCCCGTAGCGAACAATCCAGCAGGCGGAAGGGACCGGCGGCACTCGGTGCCTCGTACACCGCCATGCCGCCTTGGTTCATGGCGGGAGTTCCAGCGCCATACAGCGTGAACCGGTAGTTGGCATCGGCTGCTGCCGGGTCCAAGCGGTACCAGATGTCCTTGTTCGGCATGGTGGGCGCGATGGTCTGCTCCACCTGGCAGGGCGGATAGGCCAGGCCCGTGGTTTGGGCCGAGGAGGAGGAGACAAGGGAGAAATCGAAATCAGCGCCGCTGTTGCAGGCGGAGGAGTTGGCCCCGCAGGTGGCGGGTTCCCCGGGCACTAACGCGTAGGCGATCGTTCCGCTGAGGCTTGTGGTGGCATCACTTGGGTCTTCGCTCCACCGTTGGGCCGTCGAGGTAAAAGGGGCCAACCAGGCAAGCACTGCCAATAGTACCGCCCGTGCAAGGCAATGAAACAGGCTGGTTCCCGGCGGTGAATTGGCCGGGAATGGGTGCGGGCAAGACGCACCAAGGGCGTTGGAGCAGATGGAGAGTGGCATGAAGCAAGATTCAGTGGGAGAGAACACTGAGGTTGGTGTGAGAGGCACCACCGTCAAAAGTAAGCACTTCCACTTCTATACCGGCAAGACGTGAAAATTCTTTCCGGGGTTGGTTCGGCCCGTGCGCGGTGAGCCGTATTTCCGTCACCTTCTTTTGGGTGTCTGGGGAAATCCGTGTTGGGCAGGGCTGCGCACCAAATGCCAATACTGAAACGGCAAAATATGGAGGCGGCCTATGCCAGGGTTGGAGGGTGGAAGGGTGCGAGGATGAAAGCCGCGCCCCTCGCACCCTCTTACACTTCACCACAAGCCCTCGCGGAAGGGGAAATCCCTTTCGCGAGTCCGCCCTACGGCGACCACCGCATCAGTGAAGCACCATGCTCCGTGGCTGTGTTGGCCACATCAAGGGCTTGTATTGCAGCAACGCCCACAGCGCAAGCACGGTGGTATGCTGGCTTCCCTGAACATCCTGGCCCGGGCTCCAACTCCAACTGCCGTTCGGGTTTTGCAAGGCAACCAATTCCTGGATGTACTTGTAGGGAGGTACGTAGTTGGGGTTATTGTACTGGAGCATGGCCAAGGCTTCAACTGCCTCGTCGCCCCATCGTGGATCGCTGTGTTCCATCCGTTCCCTCACCTTTTCCACCAGGCGCTGTTCCACCGAAGTGTCCAATTCGGCATGGAAGCATTGCCGGGCCATGGACATGGCCCAAAGTGCATGCGTGGCCTCGTACGCCTCGTCAATGGGGCTCTTCGCGATCCGGTCCATTAAAATGGAGGGTGAGGACAATTTGTCGAACCAGATGCCGGCAAGCGTGATGTTGTTGAATCCCTTGCCTTGGAGCGCCATGAATTCCGGCCGGAACGAAAGCGTATCAGCCAAACGCAGGAAGGGGCGCAGTTCGCCTTTGGGGTCTTG
>JAFDZG010000255.1 GCA_018267065.1 Bacteroidota bacterium | reverse complement strand
GCGTCGAGCTTGCCCAGCTCGAACATGTTGAAGCGGGACAGTTCCGGCGGTTCCACGAACAGGCGGCAGCCGCGCGCCGAGCGCACCACCATCTCCCGGAAGTTGAGGTGCCAGATGCGGTCCATGGTGCGCAACATGCTGCGGCGGCCGGGAACAAAGGGCGGCAGCGGGTTCACATGTACGCACACCACACGGTCCAGTTCCCCCAGGAAAGGCTCCACGGGCAGGTTGTTGCTGATGCCACCGTCCACATAATAGGTGCCATCCACCATTACCGGCGGGAACACCACGGGTATGGCACAGGACGCCATCAGCGACGGGACCAGGTCGCCCGTGTGAAAGATGCGCTGGCCTCCTTTTTCAAGATCGGTTGCGGAGACGAACAAAGGGATGGGCAGTTCCTCGAAACGCTGATGGCGCAAGGTCTTCGCCAGAAAAGCCTCGATCCGTTTGGAGGCCAAAGCAGGCCGCCGGATAAAGTTGGACCGCTTCATCTCCGCGCGCACTAGGCCCATTGCTTCCCCGGGCGTTCTTCCGTCCGCGATCATTGCGCCTACCAACGCACCCGCACTTGTGCCGGAAATGGCACCCGGCAAAATCCCCCTTTCAGCAAAGGCCCTCAGCACCCCCAGGTGCGCCGCACCGCGCACACCTCCCCCGGAAAGCACGAACGGTACCGTCTGCATGCAACGAATGTAGCCCGCCGTCCCGATCAATCCTTGACGAAGCGCAGCGGGACTACGGTGTGCGCACCCTCCAGCCGGAGCACATAGCTGCCGATGGCCAACCCGCCCACATTGATCTCCCCCGAAACCGGGGTGGTAATTCCGCGCTGCACCATGCGGCCCTGTAGATCCAGGATGCGGTATCCCATTGCCCCGTACGCCCCTGTACCGGATATGTGCAACCGGTCCTTTACCGGCACGGGCCAGGTCCGGATGCTGGCATTCCCGGTCTCCGGCACATCCACCGTGGAGATGAGCACCGTGTCCGAAAACGCAGTGCAGCCCATGCTGTCCGTTACCTGCACGTAATAGTTGCCATTGCTTTCAGCCTCCCACGCCTGCCCGTTCGCGCCGGGAATGGGCACACTGTCCAGGAACCATTGAAAGGCTGCGGCAGGTGAGGACGTGAGCGAAATGCCGTCCGCGGTAATGCCGGCGGTGGGGGGCGGCAACGGCGAAACGATCAAGGTGTCGCTGGTGCCCATGCAGCCTTGGGGCGTTTCCACGGTGAGCACCAAGGTGTCGCCCCCGGACCATATATCACGTTGCTCCGCACCGGTGTTCCACAGGTAGTGGTACATGAAGTCAGGCCCGGAAATGAGCACGCTGTCCCCGGTGCATACCGCGGAATCGCCGCTCAACGGCACGTTCACATGGGTGGAGACCAGAGCATTGAACACGTGCACTTTGCCATGGCCGAAGCGCAAGTTTGGGACTGTACCCGTGAAACTGTCGGCAAAGGCCGTGGAATTGATCGCATCGCGGACCATGAGATTGGATGCCCGCGGGCATTTTTCCAGCAAGAGCGCTGCCGCGCCCGCCACCACCGGGGAAGCAATGGAGGTGCCGCCATTGCGCATGTGCAGGCTGTCGATCATCTTGTCCGGGGAAAACTGCAGGAGCAGTGCCATCACATCCAAAGGGCCCGCACCAAAAGTCACATCGCCCGGGGCGCCCACGTCAGGCTTCAACAGGCCGGTCCGCGTTGGCCCCCGGCTGCTCGAAGGACGGATGGCCCCGGCGATGCCGCCCAAGTCGCGCGGCGTGCCTGTAACATCCACGTACTGCTGCTGGTTGGCATAGTTGGCCACGGTGATCACTTGCGGGGAGCAGGCCCATGAATCAACAACGCTTTGCATGGAGTCCGGCAGTAAGTAATGGGTTATGGGCGGAAAGGAGGCACTGTCCGGGATCGCCGCAATGATCTTCGAGGTACCGAACGCATCGCTGCTCCACACGTCAAAAGCCCCCGTGCCGGTGGTGATAAAGCTGTAATAGAGCTGGCCTGCGGAATCGGGTTCGGGGATGTACACTTCCAAGTGGTACTGGCCGTCCCGGAGGTCTGCCTGCGTGAACACGCGGCCCAGTTTGTTGCCGTCCACGCTCCAAAGCGTGTCCATCACGATCTGCCCAAGGGTTCCATGCACGTTGCGGAAGGGGATCCGCCCCCTGGCGGCATAGCCCCCCGCAAATTTCACCGCGCCAATGCTGTACTGCACTTGGCTGAGGTCCGCCGTGTCCGCCCACAGTTCGAAGTACATGGCACCGAGGTTCAGCACGCTGTTGGGGTTGTAGGCGAACCAAGTGAAAGAAGTATCCTGCGTAACCACCGCATGGAGGTGGTAGGGCGGCAGCGCACCGCTGTTCCCCGCAGCGCACACCAGCACGCGGCCCGGTTGTGCCATCAGCAGCTGATCGATCATGAGCGCGGCGGGATCGAGCCCATCGTGGCTCCCGTAATAGTCGCCGAGGCTCAGGTTAATGGTCACGGGCTTGCCCAGTGAATCCGCCTGCTCCACGATGTAGCGCACGGCATCCACCACGGAAGTGCTCCAATTGGGCCGGTCCAGGTCATTGGCCACAATGATGTAGTCCGCATCCGGCGCCACTCCGGAAAACCGCCCCCCGTTCGGGTCCTTTGCCGCCGCAGTGGCGGCAACCGTGGTGCCGTGCCCGTACTGGTTCACTGGATCGGTTGCCGGGCAGTTGCCCGCATTGATGGCCGTGCTGTCCCATGCCTGGCCGTAATTGAAACCGGCGGGTGTGAGCGTCTCATCGTAGGGATAGTTCTGGTCCCAGTAGCGCATTACCCGGGTATGGCCCAAGCTGTCCAGAAAATCCGGGTGGCGGAAATCCATGCCCGTATCAATGATGCCCATGATCACGCCCTTGCCCGTGTATGGTGCGGGCAGCGGCGGCAGGCCCAGATGGGCCTCGTTCACGTGTGCTTTCACCCGCATGCTGTCATTCAGCAGCCTGCCCTTTGAAAGGCTGAACACAATGCTCCGTACGGCCGGTTCGCGGTCCAATGCGCCCACCGCCGCAGCGGGAAGGGAGGCCAGCGCCCATCCCGGAATGGCCATTCGCACCTCCCCGCCTTCACGTTCCACAACGCGCGCAACTTCGGTGGAATTCCCGGACAGGAAGAGGTCCACCCGGTCCGCGGGATGAGCGGCGGCCAACCATGCGCGCAGCTGGAAATTCAGCTTGGACGGGCCTTGAGCCCGCGCTTGCCCGGCCACGAGAACAAGAATTGCCAGGATCCACCGTCCCAATTTCATGGGGCTGAAATTAAGTGGAATGCACACGGGCCATGTCCCTGAACATTGGCAAAGATGGCAGAAACTCAATTCGCCCATCGCCGTGCGCAACCTTGCAGCAATAGTGCACCATGCCGTTTGTGATCAGCAGCAAGGGCACCTTGAAAACCGTGTTGTAACGCGCGGCCTGTTCAAACACGGCCTGGTCCAGCTTGATGTGCGGGGCCTTGCATTCCACCAGCAGCAGAGGCTTGCCATCCGTGCCATGCACCACGATGTCCGTGCGCTTCACCAGCCGGTTCAGCTCCATCCGTTTCTCCACGGCGATCAAGGAAAGGGGGCATCCGAGGTCCTGGGCCAAGTAATTCAGCACGTGCTGCCGCACCCATTCCTCCGGCGTCAAGGCCACCCATGCGCGCCGCACGGGATCAAAAATGCGGTCGCCCTCCGGGGCATGTTTAGTTTTGACACCGTGGTCAGGCAGGTTCAAGGCTTGCATCCACTAAAAACTTCAACAAAAGTGCATACCAAGGAGGAAATCGTGAAGAACTGGCTGCCCCGCTACACCGGCGTGGAGCTGGGGAATTTCAAGCCGTACGTGCTGCTCACCAACTTTGACAACTACTTGGACCTTTTCGCCAAGCAGACCGGCGCAACGCTGCACGGCCAGGGGAAGCCCATGCAAGTGGCCATTGCGGAGGACATGGTGATGATCAACTTCGGCATGGGCAGCCCCACCGCGGCCACCATCATGGACCTGCTTAGTGCGGTAATGCCAAAAGCGGTGCTGTTCCTGGGCAAATGCGGGGGGCTGAAGAAGAAAAACCAACTGGGCGATTTGATCCTGCCCATTGCAGCCATCCGCGGAGAGGGCACCAGCGACGACTATTTCCCGCCGGAAGTGCCCGCCCTGCCCAGCTTCATGATCCACCGTGCCGTCAGCGGCGTGATCCGCGACATGGAGCTGGACTACTGGAGCGGCACGGTGTACACCACCAATCGCCGGGTTTGGGAGCATGATGAGGAGTTCAAGCAGCGGTTGCGCCGCGACCGCTGCATGGCCGTGGACATGGAGACGGCCACCGTGTTCATCACGGGTTTCCACAACGAAATACCCACCGGTGCGCTGCTGCTGGTAAGCGATCAACCCATGATCCCCGAAGGGGTGAAAACGGGCGACAGCGACAAAAAAGTCACCGGCAACTTCGCCGAGAACCATGTAAAGGTGGGCATTGCCTCGCTGCGCGACATCATCAATGAGGGGCGTTCCGTGAAGCACCTGCGGTTTGAATGAGCGTCACCGACGATTTCCGGAAGATCGTGAAGGAGGTGCGCGATGGATCCTTCAAGCCGGTCTATTTCCTGCACGGCGAAGAAGCCTACTTCATCGACCGCATTGAGCAGGAGGTTGTACTGCACGGCCTGCAGGAACACGAAAAGGACTTCAACCTTACGATCCTCTATGGCAAGGATTCCGATCCGGACGCAGTAAAGGATTCCTGCCTGCGCTACCCCATGATGGCCGAGCGCCAGATCGTGGTATTGCGCGAAGCCCAAACCTGGCGGATCGATGCCTTCGATAAACTGGAGGCTTATTTCAAAAGCCCCACCCCCACTACCGTGCTGGTGATCTGCTACAAGCACAAAAAGGCCGATGGGCGAAAAACGTGGTTGAAGGAACTCGGCAAAAAGCAGGTCGTCTTCCTGAGCGACAAGCTCAAGGAGGAGAAGTTGCCGGAATGGATCCAGAAGTACGTCACCTTCCACAAGCGGCGCATCGGGCCGGTGGAGTCCAAACTGCTGGCCGACCATTTGGGCAGCGACCTCGGCAAGCTCACCAATGAAGTGGAAAAGCTCTGCATCGTGGTGGATGAGGGCGCAGCTATCACGGCCGACCTGATCGAGCGCAACGTGGGCATCAGCAAGGACTTCAACATCTTCGAACTACAGAAGGCCATGGGCGCGAAGGACCACGTCAAAGCCCAGCGCATCGCGCACTTCCTGGCCACGGACAAGGAATCGCCCCTGGTGTTGACCGTGGGCCTGCTCAGTTCCTACTTCTCCAAGCTGGGCATTGTACATGCCAACACGGGCAAAAGCCAAGGTGAACTGGCCACGGCGCTCAAGGTGCCTCCCTTCTTCGTGAAGGACTATGCCTCCGCTGCACGCAACTATCCTCCAGCGAAACTGCGCGAAGTGCAGCACTTGCTCCGTGAGGTGGATCTGCGCAGCAAGGGCGTGGGCAATGCCAGTGCCGATGGCGGGGAGCTGTTGCGTGAGCTGGTCGCGCGAGTGATGGTGTGATGGTGTGATGCTGGTTTGGGAGTCTTGAAGCAAGGTCCGGAGCCTTGGTGTCCGGAGTCGGCTCAAGGTTCAAGACTCAGGACTTCCGGGCTCACGACTCATGATGTAAAGCCTTTGATTCGGGAGCTGCTTAGCGTACGGCCTGGCAATCGGATGGTTTTGTATTTCGGGGGGAATGCCTATGTTCGGAAAAAACCAACGAACCATGGGAAGGGTACAGGATTTGTTTGCCTACCGGAAGGGCTTCGCATTGGCCATGGCCATTTTCAAAACGACGAAACAATTTCCAAAGGAGGAACAGTACAGCATGACCGATCAGATCCGCCGCAGCTCGCGCTCTGTAGTGGTCAATCTGACGGAAGCATACCGGCGCAGGCGCACATTGAAGTATTTCGAGGCAAAGCTCAATGACTGCGAAACCGAGCTGGGTGAAACACAGACCTGGCTTGAATT
>JAFDZG010000254.1 GCA_018267065.1 Bacteroidota bacterium | reverse complement strand
GATGATGGCCCTCACGCCGGAGCTTTCCCTGCTGGAAGCGCAGAATGAGGCGGTGAACCAGGCCAAGCGTTGCGAACGGATGTTGGGCATGGTCCGCAAACTGCTCCTTACCGCCGACCCGGTAACCCAATCCGCGCTTCACAAGCGCATTGCCAACTACGCTCTGATCGCCGGTCGGGTGGAGCGGGAACTGGACCGGTTCCTGGCACAAGCCTGGAGCGAAGCGCAGGGGGAAGCCACGGCCCGGCGCATGGAGGCGATGCGGACCGTTGCGCACAGCCTGGAGCGGACGGCGGCATCACTCCTGCACATGGGCCGGACCTTGGAACAACGGACCGCCGAGGGCTTGTGGTTCGATCCCGACCAGCGCCAGGACCTCCTCACCCTCTTCGACCTGCTGGAGCAGGCCGCGCGCATCGCCGTGCGCAATCTGGAGGAACCCGGAACATGCGATCTGGACGAGGCGGAGCGCACCGATCAGGCGCTCAGGCAACATGGCAGGGACGCAAGCATCAATCCCGGACCGCGATCGGATGCGGGCACCCAAGCATTGCGCTCAAGCCCGGTGCTTTCGGCCCTGATCAGCACAGGGGAAGATGTGGGAGGCCACTTGCTGAACATCTCCAAGGCGCTGGCCACGGCACGTTGACCCCAAGCCCGACAAGGATCATTCCCCGGTTCACGCCTCGAACCGGTAGCCCATGCCTTTCACGGTGCCGATCCGGTCGTCGCCGAGTTTTTCGCGCAGCTTGCGGATGTGTACATCGATCGTGCGGTCGCCCACGATCACCTCGTTGCCCCAGACCCGCGCATAGATGTCGTCCCGCAGGAACACCTTGCCCGGCTTGCTCATCAACAGGGCCAGCAGTTCAAACTCCTTCTTGGGAAGCTGCATCACCTCGTTCCCCTTCGTGACGGTAACGCGCTCCAGGTCCACCCGGATCCCGTTGGACTCCAGCACCTGCGGCGCGTTCCCTTGGGTCCCCGCACGCTTCAGCAGCGCCTGCACCTTCGCCACGAACACCTTCGGCCGCACCGGCTTGTTGATGTAGTCGTCCGCACCGGCCTCGTAACCGGCGATGTGGGAGTAATCCTCCGTGCGCGCCGTAAGAAAGGCGATCAGCAGGCCCTCCAGGCCGGGCGTGCGGCGCAATTCGGCACACAGCTCCACGCCGTCCATGCCCGGCATCATGATGTCCAGCACGGCCAGGTCGGGTAGCTCCTGCTTGGCGGTCCGTAGCGCCTCCACGCCGTTGGCAGCCGTTACCACCTGAATGCCCTCCCGCTCCAGGTTGTAGCGCAGCAGTTCCAGGATGCTCTCCTCATCATCCACCAACAACACCTTCTTTGCCATGTGTGCCTGTGGCGCCTTGTTCCGTGCGCCACGGTGCAAATTGACGAACTGCACGTTAACCGAACGTGAAATCCTTGAAGGGGCACACCCATTGCAAGCTTGTCCCCCGTATATGCTCAACATAATCCCCGCAACGCCGCCACCACCACCGCGTAGCGCACGGCCTTGCCGATGAACATCAGCAGCAGCACCGGCCAGAATCGAGCACGGAACAAGCCGAGCGCAATGGCGATGGGATCGCCCACCACGGGCAGCCAGCACAGCAGCGCGGCCCATGGGCCGTAGCGCTGCACATGGCCTTCCCATCTTCGGCCTTTTGCAGGGTTCACGCGCAGCCAGCGTAACAACTTGCCTTCCTGCAACCACCGGCCGATGCCGTAATTGGTCATGCCGCCAAGCGTGTTGCCGATGCTGGCGGTGAGCAGCAGGGGCAGCGTGCCCCACGGGCCCATGGCCATGGCCGCCAATAGTGCCTCCGAGCTGAACGGCAGCACCGTGGCCGCCAGGAAACTGGCCAAGAAAAGCGCCGGCAGGCCGGCATCGGACCAACCCGTGAAAAGCTCCATGGGGCGCGAAGTTCAGCGGATCGGCACGAGATCGGCAACAGGTGCGTTAAATACCTCGGAAGATGCGCAGCATGACCCTCCCCTTCGCCTGTTTGCTGGCAGGCCTGCCCGCTATTGCACAGCTCAAAGGCTACCAGGGCAACGTGGGCGGCACCATCGGCATCAGCGTGCCCAAGGGCGAATTCGCCGATACCTGGGGCCGCAACATGTTCACCTGGGGCGGCCATGTAACCATGCCTGCCCGCTTGCTGCCGTTCCAATGGGGCTTAGCCTTCGACTACGGCATCATGGGAACGAAAAACTTCACGGTTCCCGTGTCCACGCCGGAACTTACCGCTACGGAAGGCGACCTCGCCGTGCGTGCCAAGGTGCTCAGCTACCACCCGCTGCTGCGCTTCAGCCCGCTAAAGGGCAAGGTGCGGCCTTATGTGGACGGCATGGCCGGATTCCGTCAATTCACCACTAAAAGCACCTTGACGGTGGATGGGCTGCAGGAGCCGGTGATGCGCACACGCAATGCGAACGACTTCGCCCTGAGCGCCGGTTGGGCCGGCGGGGTGATGGTGGAACTCGGCGGCATGGGCTACATCGAGGGCCGCGTGGAGCGCTTTTACAGCGGCAAGGCCAGCTACGTGGACCCCGCATCCATTGCAGTGGACAATGCGGGCAATGCCAGCTTCAACGTGCTGGAAAGCAACACGGACGGGGTGAATGTGCTGCTCGGGATCGGTCTCCGGTTCTGATCCCCAACAACGCAGAACGGGGGTTTGTGGGCAGCATGGAACCAGCGATCCAGCACCATCACACCTTGGCACGCTCACGCCATTGCCCGCCAACCCGGCATTCCCGTTTGCGGAAAGTGTTGGTAACAAGGTGAAAAGCCATTTTGGTGAAGGTCGGGTTATTCGCCGGATCACCGGTAAACTTGCGCAACCCTTTGGCCGGCATGGCGGAAAGCAACAAGCGCATCGAAAGCGCGCTCATTTCAGTATTCCACAAGGATGGGCTTGAACCCATTGTGCGTGAACTGCACGGCTTGGGCGTGCAGTTGTACAGCACCGGCGGCACCCGCGCCTTCATTGAAGAACTCGGCATTCCCGTAACCGCCGTGGAGCACCTCACGGAATTCCCCAGCATTCTGGGGGGCCGCGTGAAAACCATGCACCCAAAAGTGTTCGGCGGCATCCTGGCCCGCAGGGGCCTCCACGCGGACGTGGCCCAGATGGAGGAGCACGCCATTCCGCCCATCGACCTGGTGATCGTGGACCTCTATCCGTTCGAGGCCACGGTGGCAGCAGGCGGAACAGAACAGGAGATCATTGAAAAGATCGACATCGGCGGGATTTCGCTGATCCG
>JAFDZG010000253.1 GCA_018267065.1 Bacteroidota bacterium | reverse complement strand
GGCTACCTGGACCTGAACTACACCACATCCAACAAAAAGGATGAAACCGACCTGGTGCTGACCAACGGCAACCATGAGCTGGGTTATGAGCAGACCAAGGGCGGCACCTTGGGCGCGGGCGTGAATGCCATTGCGGGGTTTGACTACTACGTGGCCAAGTCATTGTACGTGGGAACGGAGCTGGGCTTCGGCATCTCCGTGACCATGCCGGGCAAGAAGACCACCGAGAACGTGGGCTTGAACGATGACGGATCCGGCACGAAGACCACCAGCGGCGACAGCAAGAAGGACAACGTGAGCCAATTCCAAGTGGGCCCCAACGTGGTGGGCCAATTGCGCCTGGGCTGGTTGTTCTAAGCCTTTCCATTCCGTAAAACGACAAAGGCAATGAACCAGGGAACGCAATTTTTCCCCAAGCTGGCGAAGTATGCCCTGTCGCTTGGCGTTGCAACCGTGTTGTTCACTTCGTGCAGCAAGGAGCCGGTGATGGACCCGCTCCCCGCAAAGACGGTGGTGACGAACCCCCACGAACAGCAGGAGATCAAGAACCTGGTGGGGAAGCTGCCATCGGTGGGCATCTACAACCGCACCATGGACAAGATCCTGGTGTTCACCCGGCAGCAAGGCGGTTCGCGCGGATTCTCATTCACCTCGGTGCCGGCCAACGGCATGAACTTCGCCAGCAGCAACGGCGGGCAATGGGTGTGGACCGAGCAGGGCGGCATGGCCGTGCTCACCGAACCTTCGGCGGGCCTGGGCGCAGGCGGCGGAGTGGTATCCGCGGGCAACACCACCTTGGACATCGACATCGCGGTATGTTTCGCGGTGGGCGAGGATGCCATGGGAGGCGGGCTGTTCGGGCCGGACATGGGCAATGTGGCCGGCGTGATCGGCATTTCGGGCGACATTGATGCCTTGGTGAACGGTGATTTCTCCGACGGGGAAGACCCATTCCAGTACTTCCACGGCTTCGCCTACTACTTCGTGTATGCCGACCAACTGGGCGACACCAGCTATGATGTGCTCAATTGGATCAGCGACCTGGACCAGCCGGAGGACGAGCTGCACGATTTCAGCTTCGCCTTTGTGATCAGTTTCCAGAACGAAGGCGGCATCTACCTCTCGAAGGACGGCAGCATTTCCGTGAACGGCGGCACCATGAGCTTCAACGGCAACTACTATGCCGTGGAGGGCGTGGGCTTCTTCGACGATGACAACGATGACGGCAATGATTCCTTCTCCGTGGTGAGCGGCTTTGGTGCCATGGGCTGCGGCAATTGACGCAGGCAACGGAATCACATGGCGGGGCCGTCCTTCACCGGGCGGCCCTGTCCATTTTGCCCGCTTTGGGCCACAGGCGCTGAAGGCCTTGAAACGAACGATGTTGGAATATTCCGGCAAAGTGTGGAAATGGGCCTTGCACAATGCCTATTTTGGCATGGTTGTCCCCTGCACCACAATGCACGTTTTCCGCTTGGCGGCTTTCTTTCTTAGCGGAGTTATCCTGTTGGAGAATGTGCACCTGCAAGCCCAGGTAGTTGCCCATGCGGGCAGCGATGTGACCATTTGTGCGGGTACCACCACCACGCTGGGGGGAGCGGGGGCTTCCGGAGGCACCGGGCCTTATTCGTACAGTTGGTCGCCCGCAACAAGCTTGAACAATGCGGGCATCCTGCATCCGCAGTGCAGCACCCCGATCACGCGCACCTACACGCTCACGGTAACCGATGCCACCGGTGCAACCGGAACCGATCAAGTGACGGTGACTGTGAACCCGTCGCCCGCAGTGAACCTGACCTGCACCAACGCCACCACTTCCAATTACGGCGGCGTGCTCACCTTCAGTGTGTGCGGCCTGGGCGCCAATCCGTACAACTTCGATTTCACCGATGCCTCTTCCGCGCTGGCGGGCGCCACGTATGCCATCACCTGGGGCAATGGGCAGTCCGGCACCTTCGGCACAAGCGGTTGGAGCGATACCCAGCAGTTTCCCTTCGGCCTCAGCAGCGGAACCTACACCATCCAAAACCAATCGCAGGGCAACTGCGCCATTACCGTGCCGTTCAACGTTTTCGTGGGTGAAGTACCGCTGGGCGGGTTGAGCGTGGTATCCAATTCTTCGATCTGTTCCGGGAGCCCGATCAGTTTTGAGTGGAACAATTTCAGCACCAATCCGCCGGGTACGCTGTATATCGTGGATTACGGCGATGGCACGGTGGACACCCTGCCGCAACCGCCGCAAGCGGCTTTCTCGCACACCTACTCCCAATCCTCCTGTGCCGTGGCCGGCGGGGAGTACTCCATTTCATGGCGGATCACCAACCCCTGCGACACGCGCACGGGCCAGATCAACCAGATCCGCGTTTCCGAATCCCCGGTGGCCGGCTTCAACCTCTCGCAGGACACCACTTGCGTGAACAATGCCATCACGGCCGCGGACATCAGCCAAGGCATGCAAGCCCCGGCATGCGTGCCTCCCAAGCACATCTGGAAAGTGGATCCCGCAACGGGTTGGACAGCCAGTGGCGCATTGGGCAGTGACAACGGACAACCCGCCACCCCGGCCGTGTGGACAACCGGTGCGGCCTCCTTGGGGCTCACCTTCACCGTGCCGGGCACCTATTCCATTACGGACATAACCGGCAATATCTGCGGGTTCGATACGCTGGTGCGAAGCATTTGCGTGGAGGCACCACCCCAACCCGCCTACACGCTTACGCCCACCACGGGTTGCACGCCCTTGGTGAGCGCGGTGAACAATGCGAGCACCAGCCCGAACAGTTGTTATACGCACTACAACTGGTTGGCCACCACCAACAGCTCGGCCTGCGGGGGAAACGCCACGGCCAGTTTCAGCGGTGGCACCGGTGCGGGCACTTTTGAACCCCAGTTCACCTTCACCGGCGCGGGCAACTACACCGTGACCTTGCAGGCCATCAACTCCTGCGGAACATTCCCGGTGAACCAGACCATCACGGTGGGTGCGCCACCGCAAGTGGCGGTGAACCCGCTCCCCGGCATTTGCGCCGGCCAAACGGTGAACCCTTCCGCCGTCTTCACGCCCTGCGGAACGCCCATCACCGGGTATGGATGGACCCTGGCGGGAGGTGCCCCGGCCAGCGCCAGCACGCAAAACCCGGGCACCATCACCTATCCCTCCCCCGGTAGTTTCACGGTAACGGCCACGGCCACCAGTGCCTGCGGCACGGGGGCGGCCAATGCGCCCATCACTGTTACCCCGCTGCCCGCAGCACCTGTTGTTGGCGGCCCCATCACCCTGTGCGTGGGTGAAACGCTCAACCTTGCGGCAACTCCCGTGCCCGGTGCCACCTTCAGCTGGACCGGCCCAAATGGCTTCACGGCACAAGGCGATAATCCCTCCCTTCCGAACATCACCACCGCAGGGCAGGGCGTGTACACCGTGGCGGCATCGGCGGGCGGTTGTTTCGGGCCTTCCAGTACCATTGCAGTAACGGTGAACCCGCCGCTGGTGGTGAGCCTTTCCCCGGCCGTTCCGTCGGTGTGCGCAGGGAATGCGTTGACGCTTACGGCAAGCGGAGCGCCCGCATACCAATGGACGGTGGCTGGATCACCCATGGGCAGCGGGGCCTCGCTGACATTCACGCCGGCATCCACCTGCACCGTGGTGGTTACCGGCGATGACGGCACCTGCACCGGGGCGGCCAGTACGGTGGTCACCGTGAACCCCTTGCCCATGGTGGATGCCGGTGCCAACCCGGTGTTCTGTGCCGGCGGGGCAGTTGAGGTGCTCTTTCCCGCAACGCCCGGAGGCACCTGGAGCGGGAACCCCAATGTAACGGCGGACGGGCACTTCAATCCCGCCGTGCAAGGCAGTTTCCAAGTGGTGTACACCGTGGTAAGCCCGCAGGGATGCCCGGCCACCGACACGGTAACAGTGACCGTTGCACCGCCGCCCACGCCGGCCAATGCGGGGCCGGACACGTTGCTCTGCCAGAACTCCGCACCGATCCAATTGGGCGGAACGCCCACCGGCGGATCATGGACCGGCACCATTACCGTGGGCGGGCTTTTCACGCCTGACAACACGGGAACCTTCAGCGTGCACTACACCGTGGGCGTGGGCAGTTGCTCCACCAATGATGTAGCGGTGATCACCGTGGTGCCTGCCACCGCGCTGAACCCCGGACCGGACCAAGCCGTGTGCATCGACCTGCCGGCCTTCCCGCTCAACGCCACGCCTGCCGGTGGGGTGTGGACGGGCGGTGGCGTCTCCGGCGTGAATTTTGATCCGCAGCAGGCCGGGGCCGGCGTGCAGGTGCTCACCTACAATTTCGCCGATGCGAACGGCTGCATCAGTTCCGCCATGCGCACTATCACGGTGAACCCATTGCCAGTGGTTTTGGCCGGCAACGACACCACCTTCTGCGATCAGCCGTTTGCGCAAACACTCTCGGGGTGCTCGCCGCTTGGCGGTGCGTGGAGCGGACCCGGTGTTACGCCTGGCGGGAACTTCACGCCCAACGGGCCGGGCACCTTTGTGCTGCACTATACCTACACCGATGCAAACGGTTGCTCAGCCAGTGACAGCATGGCCGTTACGGTGATCACCATCACCAACCCGGCGTATGCAGGTGTGGACACGGCGGTTTGCCTGAACAGCGGGGCACTGCAACTCGGCGGTGCACCGGGCGGAGGTTGGTGGAGCGGAATGCAGGTGAACGCCAGCGGCCTGTTCGATCCCGCAATGGACGGACTCTACACGCTGACCTACCAAGTGGGCACGGGCTCCTGCGTTACGCAGGACCAGGTGGAGGTGACGGTACATCCCTTGCCGGTGCTGCTGGCCACCGTGCCCTCTGGG
This sequence comes from Bacteroidota bacterium, assembly GCA_018267065.1. Lineage (GTDB taxonomy): Bacteria > Bacteroidota > Bacteroidia > Flavobacteriales_F > PHOS-HE28 > PHOS-HE28. The sequence continues at coordinate 15,780 of JAFDZG010000253.1, read as the reverse complement.
TTGTGCGTGGATGCGGGCGTTCAAACGTTCAGCGCGGTTCCATCCGGTGGTGCGTGGAACGGCACGGGGATCACCGATGGTGCGTTGGGCACATTTGACCCTGCGTTGGCGGGCGCAGGAACATTCCAGATCGATTACGCCTATACCGATGCCAATGGATGCAGCAATACCGCATCATCCCAGGTCACGGTCAATCCATTGCCGGTTGCTGCTTTCACCAATGGCGCTACGGCATGCACCAATGCGCCGTTCCAATTTACGGATCAAAGCAGCGGGGCAGTGGCATGGAGCTGGGACTTCGGCGATGGCGGGACCTCTTCACTCCAAGAGCCGGACCACGTGTTCACCGCAGCGGGCACGTACACCGTGGTGCTGGTGGTGACCACTGCGGAGGGCTGCACGGACACCATCAGCCATGACGTCACCGTGTGGGAAGGACCGCACATCGGCTTCGACCTTTCGCCAACGGACGGTTGCGGACCCTTGACGGTGGCCATGGACAACCAGAGCTCCGGAGATGGCGTTTCCTACGCTTGGAATTTCGGCGATGGCGGCAGTTCCGCACTGGACCAGCCCGGCCAGCATGTATATCCTGCAGGCATCCTCGGCGATACCACCTATACCATCGCGCTCACCGCCACCAACTTCTGCGGCTCCGTGGATTCTGTCCGCTCCGTCGTGGTGCATCCCGCGCCCACCGTGCTCTTCGGCCCCAATTTCAATTCCGGCTGCTCACCGTGGCCCGTTACCTTCAGCAACACCACCGTGGGCAATGCGGACAGCTATTTCTGGGATTTCGGCGACGGCATCACCAGCACCACCAACGACAGCCTGGTGCAGCACACCTATTACACCGGGGCAACCGACAGCGTGTACACCATCACGCTGGCGGCCGTTAATGCCTGCGGCAGCGACACGGCAACTTACAGCATCACCGTAATGCCCAACAGCATCACGGCGTTCTTCAACACCGACACCACCAGCGGCTGCGCACCATTGACAGTGAACTTCACGCAGTACAGCATCGGCGCCACCAACTGGCACTGGGATCTGGGCGACGGCAATGTGAGCACCGCACAGGATGTAACGCACACCTACCCCGATGCCGGTACCTACACCGCAACGCTCTTCGCCGACAACGGATGCAGCTATGACACGGTGAGCGTGACGATCACGGTGTACCCCACGCCGGTGGCGGATTTCACCATTGGGCCAGGGCCACATTGCACGGGCCAGCCGGTGCAATTCACCAGCAACACGCCTTCTCCTGCCGGGCTGGAGTGGGAGTTCGACGACGGCGGCACTTCCACGCTCACGGCACCGGTACACAGTTACGCTGCTGCGGGCAGTTACAACGTCACCTTGTCCGTCACCTCTTCCTCCGGCGGGTGTCCCGCCTTGCTCACGCAGGTGGTGAACGTGGAATCAACCCCTTCCGCCGCTTTTGCGCCGGACCCGGCAAGCGGATGCATTCCGCTGGAGGTGCAGTTCAACAACAGCAGCGGCGCGGACTTCATGCAATGGGATTTCGGGGATGGCAACACGAGCGCTGAAACGGCCCCAATGCACAGCTATGATAGTGCGGCCACGTACATGGTGCGGCTGATCGCGGAGAACCTGAACGGCTGCAGCGATACCGCCATGGCCACTGTGACGGCATTCCCCCTGCCGGTGAGTGCGTTCACGCAAGTGGCCACGGAGAGCTGCACAACACCGGCCAACGTGCAGTTCAATGATGCCTCAACCGGTGCGGTGGGCCACAGCTGGGATTTCGGGAACGGCACCACCTCCGCGCTCAACAGCCCGACAGCAGTTTTTACCGAACCCGGCACATTCACCATTGTGCTCACCGTTTCCAACCAGTACGGCTGCACGGACAGCAGCAGCGGGCAGTTCATTGTTCACCCAACGCCGGTGGCGGCCTTCAGCGCAGCCCCGCAACCCGCTTGCGCAGGCTATCCGGTGCAGTTCGCGAACCTTTCCCAAAATGCCTCGCAGTTCATCTGGGATTTTGGCGACGGCCAAGTGTCACAAGCGGACAGCACATCGCACATCTATCCGGAAGGCGATTATGATGTTATGCTGATCGCCACCGGTGAAGGCGGATGCACGGATACCACCTTGGTGCCGGATGCCGTACAGGTGAACCCTTCGCCCACCGCGGCCTTCACCTACGAGCCGATGGGGAGCACCAGCTATGCCCTGCAGTTCCACAACCAAAGCACCGGGGCGGTAAGTTGGATTTGGGACTTCGGTGATGGTGAACAGTCCACGGAGTTTGCGCCGCTGCATCTGTTCCCCGCTGGCCCCGGCGACCTGTACCCGTTCTGTTTGGTGGCCATCAACAGCTTTGGCTGCCCGGACACGTTGTGCCAGCCGGTGGTGGCCACCAGCGATCCGAACATTTACGCGCCCAACGCCTTCACGCCCGACGGGGATGACGTGAACGAGAACTTCCTGCCTGTGCTGAACGGCTTTGACAATTGGCGCTACCATTTTTATGTCTTCGACCGTTGGGGTGAGGTGATCCACGAAAGCCGCGACCGCTATGCGCCGTGGGACGGCACGTGCAAGGGAAAGCCGGTGAAGAGCGATGTATATGTGTGGAAAGTGGTGCTGAACCGCAACGGCGACGAGCGCGTGTATTACGGGCACGTTACCGTGGTGCGGGGGAGTGAGTAGGCGTTCAATGCTTCCTCCCCGGCCAAATGCCCGTGAGCGTGGCCGTGCTGTCCGTCCTGAAATCCCGCAAGGTGGCGGCCATGTAGTGCAATTGCTGCCCGCGCACGGTGCCGTACACGTAGTACACGAGGCTGTCCTTGCTGCGCTTGCTGTCGCTGAAGTCCACGTCGCAGCTGTCCAGCACGGCCTGGCGAAGGTCGGCCAATGAAAGGTTCATCGGGGCCAGTTGGGCCTCTGCGTCTGGCGTTGCTTTTATCAGGGTGCTTTGCAGGCGGAGCTTCACGCGGTGGTTGGGCATCCAGTCGGTGTTTTCCAGGCGTTTTCCGTAGAAGGCCCAGGCCAGCAGGCAGCCTAGGCCGAGGCCAATGCCGAAGAGGAAGAGGCGGCGGGAGAAGGTCATTGGTGGAAACTGAAATGGGGGGATTGAATGCGCTGAAGGAATGAATTTAGGTGTTCGTTGTTGATTCTTGGTTCGTAGTGCATAGTTCGTAGATTGTAGTCCGTAGGGGGCCGCTCACCGATCACCCCCTGGGCGAAGCTGAAGGGCACCGATCACCGAGCTTAGAACGCCGCGAGCATGATATCCAGGTCTTTGTACGGCAGGCGGTAGGCTTCGGAAAGGATTTCGCTGGTGAGGGCGCCGTTGTACAGGTACACGCCTTGGCGCAAGCCGATGTTGCGTTTGATCACGTCCTCGAAGGCGCCCATTTCGCCCATGGAGAGCAGGATGGGGGTGAAGATGTTGGTGAGCGCGTAGGAAGCGGTCCGGGGCACGCGGCTGGCGATGTTGGGCACGCAGTAATGCACCACGCCGTATTTCCTGAACACCGGGTCTGTAAGGCTGGTTTGCTCGCTGGTTTCGAAGCATCCGCCGCGGTCGATGCTTACGTCCACGATCACGCTGCCGGTTTTCATTTGGCCCACCATGTCCTCGTTCACCACCATGGGGGTGCGGCCATGCTCGGGGCGCAATGCGCCTACGGCCACGTCGGCCTGGAGCAGGGCTTGCAGCAGCACGTCGGGCTGTATCACGCTGGTCCAGATGCGCTGGCCGAGGATGCTTTGCAGGCGGCGCAGGCGGTAGATGCTCTTGTCGAAGACCTTCACGCTTGCGCCAGCGCCCAGTGCGGCGCGCGTGGCGAACTCACCCACGGTGCCGGCGCCGATCACCACCACTTCCGCCGGGGCCACGCCGCTGATGCCGCCCAGCATGAGGCCCTGGCCGCCCTTGTCGGTGCTGAGGTATTCCGCGGCAACTTGAATGGCGGTGTTGCCCGCTATTTCACCCATGGCCCGGATGATGGGATAGATGCCCTCACGATCCTTGATGAAGTCCCAGGCCACGGCCGTGACCTTCTTGTCCATCATGCTGCGCAAGGCCTCGCGGTGCTGTCCGCCCATCTGCAATGCGGAGATCAGGATCTGCTTGTGGCGCAGCAGGGCGATCTCCGCCTCCACGGGTGCGGCCACCTTCAGGATCATGTCCGCCTCAAAGACGCTGCGGGCATCATCCACCAGCTTGGCCCCGGCCTCGCTGTAGTCGCTGTCCTGGAATTGCACGCTGCCGCCCACGCCGCGCTGCACCAGGATTTCGTGCCCGCGCCCGGTGAGCACGGCCACGCTGGCGGGCGTAAGCGGCACGCGGTGTTCCTGCGGGGTAACCTCCTTGGGGATGCCGATGAAGAGGTGCTTGCCCTTGCGGCCCGCCTCCATGGTCTGTTCCTGCGGAAGCATGGCCACTTCGCGGGCCAGTTGCTTGAGGAGTTCACTGCCGGTGCTCATGCGTGGAGGTCGTGGGGAGTGTGTGCATTGTCAATTGCGATCCTGCGCGTACCGCCGGGCTCCATCCGAAGTTCCACGTGCACGGTGCCGGGCGGATAGAGCCCTTCGGCGAGGTCCGGCCATTCCACAAAGCAGTAACAGCCGCTGTCCAGGTATTCGGTGAAGCCGATGCCGTCCAGTTCCTCGGGCTTGCGGAGGCGGTACAGGTCGAAGTGGTACACGGCGTCCCCGCTGCGGGTGCGGTATTCGTTCACAATGGAAAAGGTGGGGCTGGACATGCCGCTGGCCACGCCGAGCTGTGCGCACAGCGCCTTGATCAGGGTGGTCTTGCCTGCGCCCAGCGGCCCGTTGAAGGTGAACACCCGGCTTTGCGGGCGGTGCTCCAGCAGTGCAGCCGCCACCTTGGCGGCATCTTCCGGCCGGTGCAGCGCAAGCAGGGTGCTCATCGGGGTCAGCGCGGCTTCAGGTGAATGATCGGCACCAGCATTTCCTCCAGTGAAATTCCGCCGTGCTGGAAGGTGTTGCGGTAGAAGTTCACGAAGTGGTTGTAGTTGTTCGGGTACACGAAGTAGAGGTCCTTTTTCGCGAAGATAAAGCTGCTGCTCACATTCGCCTTGGGCAGGAAGGCCTGCGCGGGGTCCTTGATGGCCAATACGTCCTTGGCCTCGTAGGTGAGGTTGCGCCCGTGCTTGTAGCGCAGGTTGGTGTTGGTGTTGCGGTCACCGATCACTTTGCTGGGCTCGGTAACGCGCACGGTGCCGTGGTCGGTGGTGATCACCACGCGGCCGCCTTTTTCCGCAATGGTGCGCAACATGTCCAGCAGGGGGCTGTGCTTGAACCAGCTCAGGGTGATGGAGCGGTAGGCGGCCTCGTCCTGCGCCAGCTCGCGGATGATCTCCATCTCCGTGCGGGCGTGGCTGAGCATGTCCACGAAGTTGTACACGATGGCGTTGAAGGAATTGTCCATCAAGTTGCCGATGTTCTCGGCGAGCTTCTTGCCTGCGGCCAAGTTGGTGATCTTGTGGTAGCTGCTCTTAACGCCCTTGCCCAAGCGCTTCAATTGCTCCACCATGAATTCCTCCTCGTGGGCGTTTTTGCTGCCCTCGGCATCTTCGCTGAGCCACTTGCCGGGGAAGCGCTTTTCAATGTCGCCGGGCATCATGCCCGCAAACAGGGCGTTGCGCGCATACTGCGTGGCCGTGGGCAGGATGCTGTAGAACAGCCCTTGTTCCTCCACCTTGAAGAGGTCGCTTACCATGGGCTCGATCATGCGCCACTGGTCCAACCGCAGGTTGTCAATCAGCACCAGGAAGAGCGGCCCTTGCTTTTCGTCGATCAGCGGGGCCACCTTGGCTTTGAAGAGCTGGTGGCTTTGCAGGGGCACATCATTGCCTTTGTTGTTCACCCAATCCACGTAGTTTTTCTCCACGAAGCGGCTGAAGAGGTCGTTGGCCTCGGCCCACTGGCTGCGCAGGATCTCCGTCATGCCCTGGTCGGGATTGCCGCTCAGCTCCAATTCCCACCGCACCAGCTCGTCGTAGAGCTGCATCCAGTCGGTGGTGCCCAGCCGGTCGCCCAGGCGCATGCTGAGCCGCCCGAATTGCTGCTGGTAGCTGCTGGTGGTCTTCTCGCTCACCAAGCGGCTGCCGTCCAAGTGTTTTTTCAGCGCCAGCAAGATCTGGTTGGGGTTTACCGGCTTGATCAGGTAATCGCTGATCTTGCTGCCGATGGCCTCTTCCATGATGCTTTCCTCCTCGCTCTTGGTGATCATGATCACCGGGGTGCGCGGGCTGGCCGCCTTTACGCGGCTCAGGGTTTCCAGGCCGCTGAGGCCGGGCATGTTCTCGTCCAGGAAGATGATGTCGAATTCCTCCTTGCCCACGGCATCCACGGCGTCCAGCCCGTTGTTCACGGTTTTCACCGCATAGCCTTTCTGCTCCAGGAAGAGCACGTGCGGGCGCAGGAGGTCGATCTCGTCATCGGCCCAGAGAATGGATGCTGCCATGGTGGTTGTCGGTGTCCCCGTTGGCCGGGAAGGTGCGGTTGTGGTAGTCATGCAAGGCTAACAGCCCGCCGTGTGGATTGTTGCCCCCGATTTGTTACAGGGCGTGAATTTACGGAGCGGCGGATTGTTTTGCCTGTTGAGGCCATGCACCGGCCTTGGCTGATGCCCAGTACTTTCGGGGCCGGTTCCGCAGTTGTTCGTTGTCCGTTGTCAGTTGTTAGTTGTCAGGTGCAGTTGTGAGGCCTCACAACTAACAACGAACAACTGCATACCCCACCCAGCATGAAGATCTTCAACGACCCCGTGTACGGCTTCATCAGCGTGCCGCACCCCTTGTTGCAGCGGCTGATCGACCATCCGTGGTTCCAGCGCCTGCGCTACATCAAGCAGTTGGGCCTTTCGCACCTGGTGTATCCGGGGGCGTTGCACACGCGCTTCCACCATGCCTTGGGCGCCATGCACCTCATGGGCCTGGCCATTGAAAGCCTGCGGGAAAAGGGGCATGCCATCACGGCGGAAGAGCGCCTCGGGGCGCACATCGCCATCCTGCTGCACGACGTGGGCCACGGGCCTTTCAGCCATGCGCTGGAGCACAGCATCGTGGAAAATGTGGACCACGAGGTGATCAGCTCCTTGGTGATGGACGCGCTGAACAAGGAGTTCGGCGGCGAGTTGGAAACGGGCATCCGCATCTTCCGCAACCAGCACCCCAAGCGATTCCTGCACCAGTTGGTGAGCGGCCAGCTGGACATGGACCGCATGGATTACCTGAACCGCGACAGCTTTTACACCGGCGTGAGCGAAGGCGTGATCGGCGGCGACCGCATCATCAAGATGCTGCAGGTGGTGGATGATGAGCTGGTGGTGGAGGAGAAGGCCATCTACAGCATCGAAAAGTTCATTGTGGCGCGCCGCCTGATGTACTGGCAGGTGTACCTGCACAAAACCGTGGTGGCCTGCGAGCAGATGCTGGTGCAAACCCTGCGCCGCGCCAAAACCCTCGGCCTGCAAGGCGTGCCGCTCTTCGGCGCACCCGCGCTGCTGGGCTTCCTCAACGCGCGCCGCGACCGCGACTCCTTCAACGACCCCGCCGTGCTCGCCGCCTTCATGCGCTTGGACGACCACGACATCATGGGCGCGGTGAAGGTGTGGGCCGACCACCCCGACCAGGTATTGGCGCGCTTGGCCTCGGACCTGTTGCACCGGCGCACCTTGCGCATCAAGCTGCGCAACGCGCCTTGGCCGGAAGCACAGGTGGGGCGCATCCGCACCGCCTGCGCGGAAGAACTGGGCATCAACCAGGAAGAAGCGGGGCTGTTCGTGCTTGCCGGCAACGTGGTGAACAATGCCTACGACACCACGCACGACGGCATTCGCCTGCTGTACAAGAATGGCCACCTGAAGGACATCGCCCAGGCCAGCGACAACCTCGGCATCGCAGCCATGAGCGGCGCGGTGGAGAAGCACTACTTGGCGTATCCGCGGAGCATGGGGAAGGAGTGGTTCGGGGGGTGATCTTTGAAAGAACCGCGATCATCGGGGCATTCCACTCGGTTCAATGTACGCGCTGCAAACGCGCCGGGATTTTCGCCCGCGTTGCAAACGCGGGCGAGTGGGATAATGGGGGATAATGCCGGAGGCGGAAGATGAACGGTGAAGGGGCCTGATCCGTATCGTGGATCGCCAATGAAAGATCGCTTCTTCGCAAAGCCTCATCGCGATGACGCTCAGGCTCACTGCACCACGAACTTCTTCCCCGCCAGCCACCTGGTGGCATCGCTCAGGTGTACCGCATACATCCCGGAACTCAGACTGGACACATCCAGCACCACTTCTCCAGCAGCGCTGGTGGGCACCTGTCGTTGCAACACGAGCTTACCCTCCATGGTGGTGGCCGAAAGCGTGAGCGGCCCAGTGGTGGCGAAGTTGCCCGGCAGGTGTATGCCCACGTGCATCTGTCCGTTACCCTTCGAAGGGCTTAGGGGATTGGGATAGAGCTTGAGTACATCACCTAAATTGGTGACCTGGGCAGTGATGCCCGCAACCCCGTTGCAGCCCGGCACCACGCAGCCCATGCTGTCCACCTTCACCACCCAGGCATCCTGCGAATAGCCCGGCGGGTAGGGCGCATTGAAGGGCTGGTATGCTGCGCCCACTGCGATACAGCCTCCGTCAGCGGTGGGCAGTACGTCCCAGAAGCGGCCGCTGCCCTGGTCGATCACACTATCATGAAAAGCATAATTGCGCATCCACAAACTGTCCCCGGTGCTGGTGGAGCGCAGCAGCAGGCCCTGTTGCTGGCCACCATCGTAACTGACCCCGCAGGCAATGATGTCTCCGTCCGGGCATTCCTTGCCCGCGAAAAGGGTTTTGCTGAAGTTGGGCGGACCGTATTGATGGGACCAGGTCACATGCCCGTCCCCGGGGTCTAGTACCGCGATGTAGGGCGTCATAAACTCATTCGCGTCGGCTCCCCAAGCCCCGAACAGTACAAAGCGGCCATCTGAGAGCCGTGCAATGGAAGCAACCGGCTCCCAGTAAGGGCTGCCAAATCGCACCGTCCATAGCTCTGATCCCGTTTCTGTAATTCTGGTGACCAAGAAATCCCGGTTCTCAAATGTGGGGTAGGTCTCACCGGCCAAGAGGTACCCATCAGGAAGCAGGGCGATATCCGAGTAATCATCGACAAAACCGCCCCCGTATGTATGCCGCCACTGCTCATTGCCCAACATATCGGTCTTGAGCGCAAAACCATCCGTATAAAAAGGGGCCTCTGTGTAGCCAGTTATTAAAAACCCCCCATCAGCGGTTTGTTTTACCTGGCTGCTTATCCAAAAGTGTGTACTGTCACCAATGTCCCGTGTCCAAAGGGTATCGCCATTAGTATCGTAACGCATCAAATGGATAGCAGTGGACAGGTCTATACTTTCAACACCGCCGGCTGATACATACCCCCCTCCCACGACACTGTCGCAACAATCCGCCCAGCCGAGATAAAGGGAATGGAAGGGCACTTTATGCCGTTTCTCCTCCAACAGGTTGCCTTGGCTATCAATCCATTGGAGAATGATCCGAAGATCATACAGAATGGAATCCGGATTGACCGTGTCAGGCTCATAGCTGGCACTGAAGACTATATAATCGGGTCCCGAAGGTTCAATGTCCCAACTCTCTTGCCAATAGCCACCGCCAAACGCGTCATAGCGCTTGTTGAACCCTTGGCCGCTTGCCCTCTGGCAACAGAGGAAGGCACCAAGGGCCATGGCCACGATCAAGAACCGGGGGTGCATTACCCTGATTATTGCAGGGCCAACTTGACCTGCCCCGCCCGGATTCCGTCCAAGTGCAACTCAGCGAGATAGATGCCTGGCGCGGCCATGCCGGGTTGCAACTCGGCGATGCCCTCCCCTGCGGCCAAGGGCTGTTCATGGATAAGGCGCCCGTTCAGGTCCATGATCCACAGACTGGCCTTCGCCACGCTTTGCGGTACGTTGCACACCACGTACACCGGCCCGGTGGAGGGATTCGGATAGGCCTGCAACAGCATCGGTTTGTCTGAGACCGCATGCCGTTGCCGCCGCACGGTTGCACTGCGTTGCTCCACTGGCAGGATGATCACCTCGTCCAGCGGCTCGCTGCCCAGGGCTTGCAGCCAGGCACTGGCCTGCGCGGAACCGATGGTCCAGCGCTCGCCGGCCAGGTCGTTCAGCCATTGCAGGGTGCTGCTGTCGGGTTTGTCCCAACCTTCGGCCTGCTCGGCGCTGGCGTAGAACTTCAGCAGTTCAAAGACATCGGGCGTTCCGCTGTGGTCTAATTCATCTTCCGCTAAAGCCAGCAAGGCACTCGTGTCGGCCTTCGCCATGTAATAGCCCGCCTCCATGCTGGGGGCGTTGTCGGCCTTCACGCTGTCCTGCCAGGCCATCAGCAGGGTGATGGCGCTGTCCACCCCGGCGGTGTCCAGCCAGCACCAGCGGGCCATGTCCGTGAGGGCCTCGGCCTTGCCGCCCGCGTAGGTGGAGATCTCGCTCTCCATGCGGCTCAAAAGGTTCACCTCGCCGCCCTGCGCCTCGGCGATCAGATCATAGTAGAAATCGTCCAGGTCGCTGTTGTAGCAGATCTCCATCACCTCCGGCTGCAGGGGGCTGTTGCTGAGGAGGGCTTGGGTAAGGTACCACGGGTCCATGGCGGGGTCCCGCGCAAAGACAGCCTTCCACACCTCGGTGCTCACCTTGGGCGCCACACTTTGCAGGGCGTTGCGCACCTGCATGTCGCTGTGGCCGGGATCCTGCACGTAACCCAGCAAGGTGTATGTGTCCCCATCGTCCTTGGTAGCGTCGTAAGCATCCTTGCTGTCCTGCAAGAGGCCATCGTCCGTGGCGGAAAGCAGTTGCAGGGCAGAGCGCTGCAGCAACTGGCTCCGCTGGTTGTCCGGGCACTCCAAACTGCGTTCGGTCTGCCAATGGACACCTGTGTTTGTGAGCAAGAGATATTCGGGGTCATGATCTTGCGGAATAGCCGCAGGATTTCCGTCATGGTGGAAATAGGTGACATAGTTGGAACTGTTGGCCACGTGCCAATCGCTTTCCGGCTGGTGCAGCAGGCTGAAGCGGTTGCCCGCCGGGGCAGTGTAGTCCGTTGGTCCATTATAACCGCCTTGGTTCCCCCGCAAGGAAGGGGATGTACCGGTGAGTGCCACATCGTAGGCGTTCTGGGCGCCGTGCTGGCCAAAGTCGTTGCACTTCACCTGCAGGCCCACGAGGTAGTCCGCATTGGGGTCCGCGTTCTGGCCCTCGATAAGGGCTGCGGTGCTGTTCAGGTAGTCAAAGCCGTCGAAGGTGTTGTTGTAGAAACGGTTGGCCTCGGGCCCGCTGTCCTTGATCACCAGGCCGGCGTGCGGCGTGTGCGGGTAGTGGGTGGTGAAGGCGTTGTCCTCGATTTCGTAGCCGGTGCATTGGTCGCTGTAAATGCCGTAAGGCGAGGTCACAATGTTCTGGGCGGTGAAGTCCACCACGTCGATGTTGTTGCGTGTGACGGAGGCGTTGGCCACGCCGTCCATGCGGATGCTGCGCGGGCAATTCATGAAGACGGCCTGGTCCACGCTGAAGGTCTTGCCGGGGTCGAAGCTGGCGGCCTTCACGCCGAGGGAGAGCTGGTCGAAGGTGGTTTTGATGAGGCTGTTATCAGGGCAGGTTCCTCCTACTGGAAGGATCACCGTACACTTTGAGCCGATCTGAAATGAACTGTTGACCGCGTCCACGCCAAAACCGGCATCCGATACGATCCCGTTCTCCAGATCATAGTAGGTGGTGCCCGCAAAAGAACAGCCATTGAAGCCGATCCCCCTTACGCCGCCCATGTACACATGGTCGCGGGGCATGGAGCCGTCGTTCAGGCCGGCATCCACGGTGAACGAGCACTGGGTGAAGTAGCTACGGTTGTTGGCGACCTGGTCCGGATGGTTGAGAATGTGGTTCTCATACCGGCGGAAGTCCACATCATAGCGGTTGTTCTTGAATTGAACCTGGGTGGCCTGCACAATGCCCCCGGTGGACTCCTTGATGATCCGCCCATCAAAGTCGCCGGGGACAGGTGAGTTGGCGAGCAGGATGCCTGCACGGGCATTTTCGATGGTGGCATTGGAAAGCATGGCCACGCCTTGCGCGGAATTCAGGATGGGGTCCTGGACGGCAAAGAAGTTCCCATGCACCTGCACGCCATCCCATACGCTGCCGGGGCATTGGCCGATGCTGGTGAGCGTGGCCCCGCCATTCACGTACAGCTTGCCGCCGGGTTCCACGATCAAACGCGTGACCTCATCCAATTGCTTGCTGTCCGCGAAACTGATCGTTGCGCCGTTGTTGATGGTGAGCGTGGCGCCTTGGTCCACGATGACCTGGCCATGCACGTTCATGTCGGCGTTCCACGTGGTGGCCCCGGTGACATGGTATTCGTGCGTATTGGGGTCTAAAAGGGCGTCGATGGCGGCATAGTCCACCATGCTTTGGCAATCGGGGTAGAGTTTCGCCAAGTAGGCATCATCCTGGTTGTGGCTGGTGTTTCCGCTTACTACCAGGCCACCGTCAGGGGCTTCGGTGATGCGGTACATGCACTCCTGGTTCTTCAGGTCGCCGGGGAAGCATTCCGGCGGTGCGCCGTCCTCGGCGTCAAACTGCTTTTGCCACAGTTGCTGCCCATCGGAAATGCGCAGTTTGCCCACTACGGCATCGGTGTTCCAAAAGCCGAAGTCATGGATCCAATTGGCGGACCAGTCAACGCTGTTCACGGCCGTGCCCGGATCGGCATCATAACTGAAGTTATCGGTAAGGCACGCCTTCTGCAGCGGGGTAAGGTCGTCGTTGTAGTTCATCACGTTGCTTGCGTCAAAGGGCGGCGTGTAGCGGGAACTCAGCACTGCGAAGTTGGCCCCGTCACTAAGCGGGCAAACATCCGCCTGCAGGTCGTATGCGCGTACTTCACCCATGTTGACCGGCGCAGACCAAAGCGGCATTCCGTCCATTGCATACTTGTGTATCTTCAATGTCGCCGACTTGGCCCCGGCCGTAATGGGGCCCGTGTAATTGCTCATCACCGGCCAAAGCACGTTCAGCACGGAACCTTCATGCACAAACTTGGCACTTGTGCTGTATTGGCCAAGGGCGGCCGTATGGCTTGCCTGCAAGTAGCTGCCACTTCGGGTGTTCACTACTTCATCCGGGGCGTAGGGCTGTGCATCATCGGGGGTCAACCAGATCAAATAGGATTCCGGGGTAAAGATTTTTTGCGGGGCACTCCCATCAGTGGGGGTTGTCCACTGGCCATCCCATTCAAAATGGGCGCCGGTGATCACCGCGTGCTGCACGTTGGCGCCGTCGGTTGCCACATTCACGCTTTGCATCCAAACCGTTTCATCGGGCTCAATGCCCATGGTGCCCATGCCGGGGGTGCCCGGCCCGTAGAAGGAAGGCGGGTCGATCAATTCGCCGTTCAGGTTCAGGCGGAGCACCATGCCGCTGTTCCCGGCATCCGTAGGGTTGGCCCGCCCATACCCCACGGCGATCAGGCTGGCCTGCCCATTGATGAAGACCGGAGCGATGTTCTCACCCCTTGCAAAGGTGCTCCATGCCTGTTGCGGGCTGCCCGTGGCGCCATACATGTTCACCCATTGGGGTGTTCCATCCAATGCAAAAGCAGCTATGCAAGCTTTAATGGCGAAGTCACCGGATTCGCAGCCTTGGGAAATGTCCGGACCCGGATTGCCCACCACGGGATCGTAATGCACGGGCATGGAAAGGCTGGGTGAAGGGTTGGTGCGGTTCACGGTCGCTTCGCCGATACAAACAATGTCGCCGCCATCGCCAGCTTGCGTGATCCCGTAAAACACGCCGGGGATGAACGGGGTTCCGCACCAGATCATGTGGCCGGAAGGGTCAAACAAGCTCACCATGGCAAAGGGAACGCTTCTGCGGCGCGCCCAAGTATCCATGTCCCGCGGTGCAATATCCGCCATGGGGAACTGCTTGCAGCCGAAGTCCCCGCTCCAATTGGGCAAATCGGAATAGCCGTAGGCCGCGTAGCCGATCAAGTTGTGGTTGGCATCGTACACGTTCACGTGGCCGTACCACCAGTCCTCCGAACTCTCGTCCTGGCTTGTGGTCCCGCCGGTACACGGTGTTTGGGCATATTGCACACCGGTGATATTGTTCGCGTTGCCGCTATCATAAGTAATCCCGGTCAGCGTGTTCAACATCCCGTAGGCCGGCTTCTTATCCAACCAAGCTACCGAGCGCCATTGCACTGCGGGGGGGGGGGGATTGTGCAAAGCTCGTAACGGGCAAGAGACCGATCAGGGAGAAACCGACAACAAGGGGTAGCTGGTGTTTCATCGGGCTGGGGTTTTGGTAAACGCAGAACGAAGCTATGTGCATACGCGGTCTTGTCAAGCAGTAATTTTTCAACCGCACATGGAGCCCCTGTTCACTTCCGTGCCGGAAGTAGATCGACAAAATGGATCGCCCAGGCCAGCGACAACCTCGGCATCGCAGCCATGAGCGGCGCGGTGGAGAAGCACTACTTGGCTTTTCCGAGGAGCATGGGGAAGGAGTGGTTCGGGGGGGTGATCTTTGAAAGAACCGCGATCATCGGAGCATTGCTCACAACTCACACGGGCGCTCGCGCAAGAATTGGGAGTTCGTTGTGCGCGCTGCAAGCGCGCCGGGACCTTCGCCCGCGTTGCAAACGCGGGCGAGTGGGGGCGATGTTAGACCCGCACAGTTTCCGTGAGGGCACGCATCTACTACTTATTGGGTATTGACCGGGTTTTCGGTGCCAAGTTGCTTTGGTGACCTTCCCGAATAGCATACGCCATGTTCCGTCCCGGCATCCTGCTTCGCATCCCGTTGGTCTGTACCCTGATGCTCCTATTGAGCCTAACGTACGGCCAGAACATCGGCATCAACGTGAACGGCGCGGCACCCGACGCCAGTGCGCTGCTGGACATTGATGTTAGCGCGATCTCCGGGCCCAAGCGCGGCCTGCTGATCCCGCGCATGACCTCGGGGGACCGGGTCGGCATCGTGGCTCCCGCAACCGGTCTTCTTGTGTATGACACCACCACGAATGGTTTCTGGTACTTCAACGGAACGGCCTGGGAGCAACTGACCAGTGGTGGTCCGGGCTGGTTGCTCACGGGAAATGCCGGTACTGTGGCCGGAACGAACTTTCTGGGCACTACGGACGCGGTACCCTTGGAGGTGCGGGTGAACAACACGCGTGCAGGCTTCCTCGGTCTTGGGCCTGTTAACACGCCAGGGGCCAACACGTCATGGGGACATGCCGCCCTATTGGGCAACACCGCCGGATACAACAATTCGGCGTTCGGGTACCAGGCATTGACCGCCAATGTGGGAGCGTCCAACAATTCCGCGTTCGGTTCGATGGCACTGGCTTCGACCACATCGGGCGGCGACAACACGGCTGTCGGCTCGGAGGCCCTTTTCAACAACTCCAGCGGGGGAATGAACACGGCCGTTGGGTCTTCGGCACTGGCGGAGAACACCACAGGCCAGAAGAACTCAGCAACGGGCGCGAGCGCCTTGCGTAACAGCACCACCGGCAGCAACAACACCGCCACGGGTTTCGAGGCGCTGTACAACAACACGTCGGGGTCTGAGAACACCGCAACCGGATACAGGGCCCTGTACGCCAGCATCGGCTCGAATGGCAACTCCGCTTTCGGCTGGTCTGCATTGGGGAATATGACCTCTGGGTCGAACAACACGGCTGTTGGGTCCAATGCGCTGGCCAGCACCACG
>JAFDZG010000252.1 GCA_018267065.1 Bacteroidota bacterium | reverse complement strand
GTCGCGGTGAACGAAACCGGCCTTGTGCAATTGCGCCAGGCCATCCTCGAACACATCAAGCCAAAGTTCCCTGATTTCCACCTCGTATGAACGGTAGTCCAGCGGGTACAAGCGTTCCATGACCAGCATTTCCGCCTGCATCTCTTCATTCAGGTCCAGCCGGATGAATTTCACCACAAGATCGTTGACGCGATTGGCAAACTGCATCTTCTCCGCCTCACTGCCGATGTCCGATCGCGTGTCCCCCAGGAACAGTTTGCCCACTTCGGTTTCGTTGAGGACAATGACCGTGTTGTTCGCTCCGGCGGAGAGTTTACGAGGATAGTTCACGGGATCGAATGCTTTGGAGGGTGAAATCAACACCGAAGAAGGACCGAATGTAATATCCGGATGGCCATGGACCATCTTCACTTCACCACCAGTACGGGCACCTTCACCCGGTGACGCACGGCATCCACGGTTGCACCGAAGAGCAGGTCCTTGAACCCGCGGTGACCGTGGGACCCCATCACCAAGAGCTCAGCGGATGCATGGTTCACGATGTTCGCAATGGCAGCCACCGGGTTGCCATGCCCCACGATCGATCGGGCCTTGTAGCCCGCAGCGTTGAGCTTGGCCGTGTAAATGGCCAGGTTCTTCGCGTCGTCCACGGCTTCGCGGTCGCCGGTGAGCGCGCCGAGGTAGCGCGCCGCCGCGGATTCAGTGATGTGGATCAACACGTATTCCGCCTCCCTGCCTCCCTGCGCAAGGGCGGCATTGATGGTGCGTTCATCCTGTTTGCTGAATTCCACCGTAATGCAAACACGGCCGGGCTTGCCGCGTTCCCGCACGCTGATCTCGGGCACCCCGGCATCGATATGTTGCTTGGCGGTCCTCAGTTTGGCGAAGAACGGGCGGACCGTAATGTACGCCAGCAGGAGGCCTGCGGCCAGTACCAAGGGCAGCACCAGGAAGTTGATCCACGGCGCGGGACCGCCGGGCGTGGACATCCAACCTTCGATTTCCTGCGCAACCAGCCGGGCATTGAGCGTTACGATGATGATGGCACAGGCCCATGCCAGCACGCGGATCCACGGTTTGATGGCAAACTCGCCCATGCGTTTGCGGTCCGAGGTGAAATGGATGAGCGGGATCACCGCAAAGCCGAGTTGCAGGCTCAGCACTACTTGGCTGAGAACAAGCAGTTGCCCAAGGGATTCATCGCCGTACAGGTAAATGCAGAGCACTGCGGGAATGATGGCCATGAGCCGGGTGATCAAGCGGCGCAGCCACGGGCGGATGCGCAGGTCCAGGTAGCCCTCCATCACGATCTGCCCGGCCAGCGTGCCGGTGATGGTGCTGCTCTGGCCCGCGCCGATCAGCGCGATGGCGAAGAGCGTGGGCGCCAGGGAGCCGAAGAGCTCGCCCAGCAACTGGTGCGCCTGGTCAATCTCCGCCACATCAAAGTGCCCGGCCTTGTGGAAGGCGGTGGCGGCCAGGATCAGGATGGCGGCGTTCACCAGGAAAGCGATGTTCAGCGCAACGGTGGTGTCGAAGAGGTTGAAGCGGATCGCCTCGCGCATGCCTGCGGGGCTTTGCTCAAATCGGCGCGTTTGCACCAGTGAACTGTGCAGGTACAAGTTGTGCGGCATCACCGTGGCCCCGATGATGCCGATGGCGATGTACAGCGCCTCGCTGTTCAGCTCCGAAGGCACAAAACCCTTAAGCACCTCTCCGGCATCGGGTTGCACAATGAACATTTCCGCCAGGAACGACAGGCCGATGAGCGAGACTATGGAGATGATGAGCACTTCCATCACGCGCATGCCCTTGTTCATCAGAAAGAGGATCAGCACCGTGTCAAGGCCGGAGATGAGCACGCCCCAGATCACGGGCAGGCCGAACAGCAGGTTGAGGCCGATGGCCAGGCCGATCACCTCCGCCAGGTCGCATGCGGCAATGGCGATCTCAGCGAGCACGTACAGCGGAATGTTCACCAATGGCGGATAGGTGTGGCGGCTGGCCTGCGCAAGGTCCAGGCCGCGCACGATGCCCAAGCGCGCACTGAGGCTTTGCAGCAGCACGGCCATCAGGTTGCTCATCAGCAGTACCCAGATCAATTGGTAGCCGAAGGCGCTGCCGCCCGCGATGTCCGTGGCCCAATTGCCGGGGTCCATGTAGCCCACGCTCACGAGGTAGGCGGGTCCGAGGAAGGCGAGAACGCGCCGCCAGCCCTTGGTTGCCGGGATGGCTACGGTGGAGTGGACTTCCCCCAAGGAACGGTGGTCGTTGTTCATGCCTGCTTGGTTTTGCGCACCGCCGTGGGTTGAACCAACAGGTGGGAGGCTACCTGGGCGGAAAGTGAGAATGGGGTGCCGTCAGCGCTGCTGAGTTCCACGCTCTGGTCAAAATCCTGCTGGCCGGTCACGGTGAAGACCTTCCCGATGCCGATCCCCTTTTGGGCCAGTAGCTGTAGCAGGGCGTCACTGCCGTTTTGCACGGCGGCAATGCGCACGCGCAATCCCGCCGTGCAGTCTGTCAGCACCTTTACCTCGCGCTCGGGCATGTTGCCATCGCGGTCGGGAATGGGGTCGCCATGCGGGTCGAAAGCGGGGTCGCCCAGGTAATCGGCCAGGCAATCCGTGAGCTTCCCGCTCCGCACGTGTTCCAGCTGCTCGGCTATTTCATGCACTTCATCCCAGCGAAAGCCCAAGCGGTCCACCAGGAAGGTTTCCCAAAGCCGGTGCTTGCGGATCAGCTTCAGGGCCTCCGCCCGGCCCTTGGCGGTCAGCTTCACGCCGTAGTACGGCTCATGCTTCAACAGGCCCTTCTCCGCCAGCTTCTTCAACATTACGGTAACGCTGCTCGCCTTGATGTTCAACTTGTCGGCAATGTCCTTGGTGGATGCACTCGCGTCGGCGCCGAGCAGGGCATGCACGGCCTTGATGTGGTC
>JAFDZG010000251.1 GCA_018267065.1 Bacteroidota bacterium | reverse complement strand
GGCCGCATGAAGGGCATCCTGCGCTACACCGAGGATCCCATCGTGGGCATCGACATCGTGGGCGACCCCGCCAGCTGCATCTTCGACGCCAAGCTCACCAGCGTGGTGGGCAACATGGTGAAGATTATGGGCTGGTATGACAATGAGTACGGCTACAGCGCCCGCCTGGTGGACCTAGTGGCGAGGTTGGGGAAGCAGTAGTTGTCAGTTGTTCGTTGTTAGGCCAGGACAACCGAGGACGAACAACTGACAACTACACCGCCGGTCCCCCGCTGATGCGCACATCCCCGCCCAATGCCCCGTCTTCAACGCGTTTCATCAACCGCACCTCACCACCGTCGAACACCGCATAGGTGAAGTGCGAGATCCAATCGCCAAGGTTGATGTAGCGGGAAACAGTTCCCTCAGGGTCTCTCGAAACGGCTCCATCAGGGTCTCCCGCAGGGGGCCCTGATGCCAGCGGCAGATCCACCGGCAAATGCCGGTGCCCGAAAATGAAGTAGTCGTAGTGCTCCTTCTCCAGCAGCCCATTGCAATACTGCACCAACCACTCCTTGTCAGCACCTAACCACTTGCGGTCGTTCTCGTAGTTCTTCTTCCGGCTGCGGCCGCTCCAGAAATGCGCGATGCCCAAGCCCAGGTTGGGATGCAGGCGCGCAAAGCACCATTGCATGAACGGATTGCGGAACACCTTTCGGATGAACTTGTAGCCGTGGTCGCCGGGCCCCAAGCCGTCGCCGTGCCCGATGTACAGGCGCTTGCCGTTCCATTCGCGGACGATCGGCTCTTGGTGCAGCGTAACGCCCGTCTCCTCCGGCAGGTAGTCAAAGGCCCACATGTCGTGGTTGCCGATGTGGATGTGTACGGGGATCCCCCGGTCGTGCAGTTCGGAAAGCTTGCCGAGCAGCCGTGTAAAACCGCGCGGCACCACTTGCTTGTACTCAAACCACATGTCGAACAGGTCGCCAAGGATGTGGATCTCCGTGGCATCCTTGGCCGCTTCTTCCAGGAAGGCCACAATGCGCCTCTCCCGCACCAAGCTCGTCGCATGGTCGGGCACGCCGAGGTGGAAGTCGGAGAGGAAGTAAACCATTTGCCCGGGCATGGGCCAAAGATGGGGAAGGATGGGTGGTTCAGAATGGGTTGGCGGTCGACGACGAAGATCAAGGTGGGGGTTGGGTCAAATTGAGCAGCGTTATCCCGGGCATGGACAGCACATCCACCGGCACAGTGCCATCGACTTCCACGAACACGGGCAACCCGCTGCCGATCAGCTCTTCCAATACGCTCTTTGTGGGTAGTTCCGCATATACCGTGAGCGGGGTGTAGAACATTGCTTCAATGGGCCGGTCGTAATTGAACAATACACCGCCCGATGCAACTGTTTTGTTCAAACGCCGTAGATCGACCGCCCATTTAGGATTGCGTTCGGCCATCGTAAAAGGCTTCACCCGTTCAATCATGTACCGGACCGGCAATGCGATCAAGAGAACCAGTACCACTTGGTACAACCACTTGCGCCGGTTCTCCTGCATGCGGTCTTGCAAGAATTGGAAGAAGCCTGCTGTCATCATGAACAGCGCCGGGCAGGTGAACAGGAGGTAGCCCTGCATCTTCGTTGCGGCGAAGGAGAAGAACAGGAACGGCACCCAGAACCAAAGCAGGATGGCCCAGTGGCCGTAGTTCCGGCCCTGGATTGTGCGCCACGTGAACCATCCCAAGGGCAGGTACAGCAGTTCTCCAAAGTTGATGCGGATCTGCTCAAAAAAGTAAAACACGCTGCCGCCTTGCCCATCCAACGCCTCTGTGTAGTGTCTCAAGTTGAAGTTGGCTTCCCAGTTCGCTCCGGCGGGAAAGGTGTTGTGGGTGTACAACTGCCACGGAAGAAATACGGCCGTGCAGGTGATGACCAACACCAGGAAGTGTGCTGCCACCTGCCTTGCAGTGAATTGCCTTGTTTCCAGGACCACCAACAACCAAATGGGCAATACGATCAGGGCGGGCAGCCATTTCGTGAGCACGGCTGCACCGATGAAGATTCCGGCCAGCATGTTGTAGATCACCTTTTTACACTTAGCGAAAAGTATGCTGAACCAGATGGCCAGTTCTATAAGGACCAGGAAGAACACGTCAATATGGTCAGTTGCTACACGGCCGCCGGTGAGTTCGATGATCAACCCGTTGATGGAGAAAAAGAAGGCCGAGATGTAGGCCACTTTCCTGTTGAAGAATGCCTCGGCAATGGCGGATGTGAGCCAGATGCCCATGGAACTAAGGAGTAAGGAAGGGACCCTCACCGCGAACTCGTTCACCCCGAACAGCCACAGACTGAGGGCAATGGACCAGAGCGGGAACGGCTGTTTGTGCAACCAGATGTGGTTCGCTGTCCAGTTCTTCAAGTCGTATGGCAGTACGGGGTCGTTGTAGAGCGTTGGTACCAGTGGGTGCTGGATCAGGTTCTTGGCGACCAAGGCGTGGTACCGCTCATCCCAAGCGTGCAGGTAGAGGTCAGAGGAGGTATACACGCGCAACGCCATTCCGCATAGCACAAGCAGGAGCAGGGCGAGTTTGTGGTTGCCTTTGGCTTGCGACCGCCATGACCAGTAGAAGCCGAGGCCACAAATGAGAATGATCCACGCGCCCATCGGAGATCATTGACCGTCGAGGTGGAAGTCGGAGAGGAAGTAGACTTTCTGGCCTGCGGACATGGGGTTCAAAGATGGGGAAGGGTGAGCTTCCCCGCGTTGCAAACGCGGGCGAGGGTGGGCGGGTGTCGGCAACACGAGGTCCGCGCACATGCTTCAAGGCTTTTCCTTTCCTTTCTTGAACCCGATGGGCGGGCGCTTCTTCGGGACCTGCGCCAACAGGGTGCGGTGGCGTTCATCCTCCTGCATCTTCTTCAGGATATTGAAGATCACCTTGATGTCGCGGCTGTTGTGGGGTACCGTTCCACGCAACTTTTCCAAGGCCAGCAACAGGTCTTTGCGGTTGGCCAGCAGTTCGCGCATCTTGGCGAACACCCGTATGATCTGGATGTTGACATCGATTGCCGTCTCGCTGTTCAACACGCTGGAGAGCATGGCCACCCCTTGCTCGGTGAACACTAACGGCAACTTTCTGCACCCGCCCCAACTTGATGTCACATTTTGTGACTTCAAGACCTCCCATTACTCCGGGGGTCAGTGCAAACATGAAGTCCTCCGGGAAGCGCCTCGTATTCCTCTTCACGGCCTGGTTCAACACGCGGGTCTCCACCTGGTAGAGTTCAGCCAAGTCACTGTCAAGCATCACCTTGTGGCCGCGTACCGTGT
>JAFDZG010000250.1 GCA_018267065.1 Bacteroidota bacterium | reverse complement strand
CATCTTTCAGTTTGGGGGTGCAAATGTACGGAAGCACCGGAAGGCCGGTTGACGTCCGTCAGCGGCGGCGCAAGGAGGCCGCCAGCAGGGTGCCCCAACCCGCAATGAACAGCAGCCCGCCCAACGGGGTGATGGGGCCGAGCACGCGGGTGAGTCCTTGGATGCCGAGGAGGTCCCTTGCCGCAAGCAAGTACAGTGAACCGCAGAAACACAGGATGCCCAGCAGGAAAAGGATCCTCACGAAACCCACCAAGCGTGCCTCCAAATTGCGCCCCACCACGGCCAGGAACAACAAGGCCAGCCCGTGGTAGAACTGGTACTGGGCCGCAGTAGTCCAGTTGTGGTAGGCTTGCGCATCCACCACATCGCGGATGCCGTGCGCGCCGAATGCACCCAGCGCTACGGCCAGCAGGAGGATTGCGGCCGCCCAGGGCAGGGTCCGGTCATTGGTTTGGTCTTCCATGGTGTGCAAAGTTGGCGATGGAACCCGCTGATGTCCACTTACCTCCTTCCTTTCCTGTTGGCGCGCCGCACACGCGCCCTGTCCGGGTCCTCGTGGAAGAAGTAGCGCAGGTCCACGGTGAGGTAGCTGCCGCTCAACAGCGTGGTCATTCTGTACGGTTGGTAGCTTCTGTACTTGTCCAGCCAGGTCACATCAGCCTGGGCCATTGCGCCGAATGGACGGTGAAAAGTGGCCCCCACGTAAAAGTAGCCGGATTTTTCGGTGCGGTACTCCACCCCGATGTTGCCCAGCACCCCGGCCTGGGCCCAATTCCGCCGGAAGTAATAGGCTTGGGCATACTCCAGTTCCTTTTTGGCATCCCCGGGGTAGAAGTCCATGCTGACCCCCAAGGCATTGTTCATCCAGGTGCGCTGGCCCAGCCGGATGTACACCAAGCATACCACCGGCATTTCATAGCCCACAAAACGCAGGCTGCCGCTGTCCGTGTAGTTGTTGGTGTCGTTCCCCAAGCTGAAATCGTAACGCCGGGTGATCTGGTCCAGCCCCACTTCCAACGAAATGGACTTGCTGATGCCAGTGCGCACCAGCATGCCCAAGGCCATGCCACCGTTCAGCTTCAAGGTTGCATTGAGGTGTTCCCGCTGGAGCGTGGTAACCGGCTCGAAGAAGCTGAAAGGGATCACGGGCTTTACCTGGATGCCGAAGGTGGTGACCCCCACTTGGGCCCGCACCGGTGCCAACACCGCCATCCACAGCAAGATGGGCAACAGGAAAAACCGGTGCATCGGGCCAAAGTTCGCCCACAGGGAGCAATGGTGCCACGGATCTATGTGCCGCACACCGGTTCCCAACCACCGGTGGTTGAATAGAACGGCAATCTACCCGGCGCACCAGCGTCCGGGCAGGTAGTTTCAACCCATGAACCTGAAGCAAGCCGCAACAACCATTTCAGTTGTGCTTACCCTGTGGGGTTGCTCCACCGGCCGCCATGCGGCGCACTATGGTTGGCTGCGGAAACAAGGGCCTGTGAAGGAGGCGCAGCGCCCGGTGATACATGGAGGCGAGGAAGCCGCAGCCGCGTTGGAAACGAACCAACCCCCGGATCCGGACCCCGTCCCGGCGTTGGAAGCGGTGGCAAATGGACCGCAGTCAGTAGAACTGAACTTGGCCGCAACGGTGCGGGCGGAGCCCAAGACTTTCCTTTCCGCTGCAAAAGAGGAGCCGTTCCAACTTGTGACCGCGTTGCAAACACGGCCCGATACCGGCTACTTTGATGAGCACGCGAAACGGTGGAACGCAAAAGCCGTTGCCGCCTTGCCTGCGGCCATCGCTGCGCTTACCCTGGGCTTCGCCCTTCAGGGTGCTTGGATCCTTCTGATCGGTGGGGCAATTGCCTTTGCCCTGGGGCTTATCGGAAGCCGCCAATGCCGCGACCGGGAAGACCGTGGAAAAGGATTGGCCATTGCGGGCATGGCCTTGGGCGCTGTCGCGCTCTTCCTGGGAGGTCTGGCGCTGCTCTTAGGAGCTTGATTTTTCGTTGGCTCAACGTCTATTGGGTGCCCAAACAGGTTGAATTCCGGCCAAATGCCCGTGTAATTTGTATTCGGACATACAATAAGACATCAAAATGGACATTCAAGCGTTCATTTCTATTCTGATTGGCTATTTTTCAGCATATTAAACCATCTTTCATTTGCGACATCGATGCGGTCTTACGAACAGTCACATCCGTGGATTTCCTTTCAATGGGAGCCCAAAAACCTGTCGCGCGCGGCATGGCTGCTGCTGGGCGAGGCCGCAACGCTCTGTTCCCGGCTTCGCGAGGCCGCTCTATCGGCCAAGGAAGCCGAGCTGATCAACTACATTTCCTTGCTCCACGGCGTGGTGGCAAGTGCCTCCATGGAAGGCAATACGCTGAGCGAGGATCAGCTGGACCGCTTGCTGGAGGGCAGCCTGATCCTTCCCCCTTCGCAGGTTTTCCTGGGACAGGAACTCCTCAACTTGGTAAAGGCCGTCCGCTGGACCGAGACGCGGGCACGTACCGCCGACCGCGACCTCGGGGCCTGGGCGCTGCAAGTGATGAACGCCCAGGTACTGCACGGCCTGCCCACCGCCGCCACGCCCGGAGAATACCGCAGCGTGCGGCACAGCACCGGCGGAGCCGTACCTGCCGATGAGGCACCCTACCTGCTGGAACGCTTGTCGGAATGGCTCGGCGGGCCTGCCTTCACCTCCGGGCACGAGGAGGAGCGCCTGCCATATGCGTTGGTGCGGGCGTTCATGGCACAGTTGTACCTGCTGTGGATCGTGCCTTTTGCCGAAGGCAACGGGCGCACCGCACGACTGCTGGGCCACCAATTGCTGATGCATGCCGGTGTGCCCACAGCGGCGGCGCACCGCTTGGCCATGCACACCGCCGCCACCCGCAGCGAGCACGAACGCCAACTGCGCCACGCTGCGCGGCCCGGCGGCGACACGGCCCCCTACATCGCCTACATGGCGCGCGGCTTTGCGGAGCAGCTGCGCAGCCTTTGGGAGGAGCTCCAGCAGGCGCAAGCCACCGACGTGGAGCAAAGCAGCTTGGCCCAATTGGTGAACCCGGACCGCACCGAAGCCGGCAGCCGCCAGCACCTGCTGGCCAAGGCCCTGCTGGGGCATGGACAACCGCTGCGCGCCGCACAGATCTTGCACTTGGCACCAGACCTCGCCCTGTTGTACGCCCGCCTTTCCCCCAAGACCCTGCAGCGCGACCTGGAACAGCTTGGCACCCTGCGGATCGTGGTGCGCCACGGCCGGGAGCTCCAACCGCTGCCCTACCCTTCCCGTCCTTTCAGGAACGCGCCATGAGCCGGTCCACCATGGCGAACACCTCGCTTGGCCCCTTGCCGCTCTCCCGCCAATGCCGCAAGGAGGCCGCACCGGCGGATTTGGACATCTTTCGCCCGTCCGGCCCGGCCAGCAACGCATGGTGCAGGAAGAGCACCCTGCCAAACTTCCCCAGGCCCAACAGCTTGGCCATGTGCAATTGCACCATGGTGCTGGGCAGCAGGTCCATTCCGCGCACGATGAAGTCCACGCCAAAGCGCAGGTCATCGGCCAGTGAGGCAACTTGGTAGGCAGGACGGCCCGTTCGCTGCCGCACCACGGGATCAGGGGTTTCCACAAGGTGCTCTTGCGGTTTTCCGTCCGGCCAGGTGCGCATGGCCACCGTGGCGCCCTCCGGCAGTTTCAGCCGCCAGGCCACATCGGGTTTATCCATGGGCAAGTTGCGGCCGCGGCAATGGCCGTCGTATTCCGCCTTGGCGCCACGGGCGGCAATTTGGCTGCGCGAGCAATCACAGGCATAGAGGTGTCCGGCATCGCGCAATTCCGCCAGCAAGCGGTTGTATTCCGCCAAGCGCAGGTGCTGCGACCAGCTTTCCTGCAGCTCCTTCGGGCTGCGCGGCCCAAGGTCCCAGTCGACGCCCAACCAGGCCAGCGTATCGAAAATATCCTGCACGTACTCCGGGCGCACACGCTCCGCGTCCAGGTCGTCGATGCGCAGGAGCACTTGCCCGCCCGCTTGCCGCGCCAACTGCCAGGCCAGCACAAAGGCCGCACCGTTGCCCGCGTGCAGAAAGCCGCTGGGCGTGGGGGCCATGCGCGTGATCATGCCGGGGGGCGCAGGGTTTCCTGCGGAAGTCCACTGCGGGAGGCAGTGATT
Source organism: Bacteroidota bacterium (assembly GCA_018267065.1). Classification (GTDB taxonomy): domain Bacteria; phylum Bacteroidota; class Bacteroidia; order Flavobacteriales_F; family PHOS-HE28; genus PHOS-HE28. Next base: position 397 of record JAFDZG010000250.1, on the reverse strand, counting down.
TGTGCCCGGGGCGGGACTTGAACCCGCACAGCCCTTGCGGGCCAAGGGATTTTAAGTCCCTCGTGTCTACCATTTCACCACCCGGGCAGGGAGGCGCAAAGATGGACAGGATGGCTTTTCCCGGACAGGACAAGCAGGATAAAACAGGATATGGGTTACTCCGGGAACCCCGAAGCCTGATATGCAGGTACTGCATCCAAGGTCCGCTGCGCGATACCTTGATGGGACCATCTCCCCCCCTCTCCCTCGGAGAGGGCCCGGGGGTGAGGGCGAATGCAACCACCCTCGCTGTGCTCCGCGCCAACTGCCCCAAGGGCATGGCCATGGCCGATTGGCTGAAGCTGATGGCCAACCCGGTGAACGCCGTGATTTACCCCTTGCACATAACGCAGGAAAT
>JAFDZG010000024.1 GCA_018267065.1 Bacteroidota bacterium | reverse complement strand
CACATCCGTTGCTTCCCATTGGGAAGGAAATTTGTTTTCTGCCGGGACCGCGCTAATATTGCGGCGTTCAATCCTTGCTGGCCCCCTTCGTTCGCCGGCTCCCCTTCCCCCCGATACTGTAGATTATTCCAAAGCCCACGTGGCGAATTGCGGCAATCCGTGCCGCACCAGTCCTTGAACCTGACACATGTACGAAAAAGCCGCATTGGAGGCCCTGAAATTGGCCGACCTCAAGGAAATTGCCAAGCACCTGAAACTTCGAAAGGTGGACAATTTGAAGAAGCAGGACCTCATTGCGAAGATCCTGGAAACGGCCAATACGCCGGACAACCGGGACACCGACGCCATTGCTGAGCTTGCGGTGGAAGATGAGGCCCCGGACCCGAAGCCCGATGAAGACGAGGATGCCAATTCCGGAGATGGAGATGACGACGATGATGACGACAATGATGATGAAGATGACGATGAGGATGACGATGAGGATGACAATGATGATGAGGAGGAGGACGCTGAAGGAGATGATGAAAAGCCCGCTGCTGCCGGCATGCCGCGTGCAGGCGCCAGGGCAGACAATCCTGTTGCAGAAGAAAAAGAACGTGGTGGCGAACACCCAACGGAACAAACGCGCCACCAGCAACGACCGGTGGAAAGACCGGACGGGATCAATGACCGCTTTGACCCGCGGGACCGGATGGAGCGCCGTGGCCGCAGGCCGCGCATAGCAGGCGAACGGGGCAAGCCCCAGCAAGAGCCCATGGCACCGGAAGCCGGGGCAGCGCCCCCTGCCGGTACAGACCGGCCATTGGACGCAGGAACGGCCGGCAACCCCGTGGAGGAACGCAGGGACCAGCACGGCAACCGGGGCAACGCGCCAACTGACCAGCGCGGGCAGCAGCGTTTCCAAGAGCGCGATCAGCAGCGCAACGACCCGCGTGCACAGCGCGACGGGAATGACCAGCGGGGCAACGACCAAAACCGCGACCTGCAACGGAACCAGCAGCAACAACAGCGGAACCAACAGCAGCAGCAGCAACAACCACCGGCCTTTGACGCCTTCATAGAAACGGACGGCGTGCTGGAGGTGATGCCGGAAGGCTACGGCTTCCTGCGCAGCAGCGACTACAACTACCTGCCCTCTCCGGACGACGTGTACGTAACGCAGCAGCAGATCAAACAGACGGGGCTGAAGACCGGGGACACGGTGCACGGCTTTGTGCGGCCCCCGCGCGACCAGGACAAATTCTTCCCGCTTGTGAAGGTGGAAAGCATCAATGGCCGCGACCCCGAATGGGCGCGCGACCGGGTTCCGTTCAAGTTCCTGACGCCCCTCTTCCCGGACGAAAAGTTTGACCTCACCACCAAGGGAGGCAACCTGAGCACGCGCGTGCTGGACCTCTTCGCACCCATTGGCAAAGGCCAGCGCGGGCTGATCGTGGCACAGCCCAAGACCGGCAAGACCATCCTGCTGAAGGACGTGGCCAATGCCATCGCCGCCAACCATCCCGAGGTGTACTTGATCGTACTGCTGATCGACGAGCGTCCCGAGGAAGTGACCGACATGCAGCGCAGCGTAAAGGCCGAGGTGATCGCCAGCACCTTCGACGAACCTGCGACGCGCCACGTGGCCGTGGCCACCATGGTGTTGGAAAAGGCCAAGTGCCTTACCGAGTGCGGGCACGACGTAGTGATCCTGCTGGACTCCATCACGCGCTTGGCGCGCGCCTACAACACGGTGCAGCCCGCCAGCGGCAAGATACTTTCCGGTGGCGTGGACGCCAACGCGCTCCAGAAGCCGAAGCGGTTCTTTGGCGCTGCGCGCAAGATCGAGAACGGCGGCTCGCTCACCATCCTGGCCACGGCGCTCACCGAAACGGGCAGCAAGATGGACGAAGTGATCTTCGAGGAGTTCAAGGGCACCGGCAACATGGAACTGCAGCTGGACCGCAAGATCAGCAACCGCCGCATCTTCCCGGCCATCGACATCCTGGCCAGCGGCACGCGCCGCGACGACCTGCTGCACCACAAGGACGTGCTGCAGCGCACGTGGATCCTGCGCAAACACTTGGCGGACATGACGCCCGTGGAAGCCATGGAATTCGTGAAGACGCGCATGGAAGGCACAAGAAGCAACGAGGAATTCCTCGTTTCGATGAACGGTTGACCCTGGCGATGTCGGGCATCAGTCTCACCTTTCTGCTCGCCGTGCTGGCGATGACGTTGCGTACGGCGCTCCATTATTCCGGTGTTGCGGTGGCCCCGTTCGATTTCGCATTGGTGCACCTGCTGTTCATTGTGCTGGCCACATGGTTCAGCGGCCATTTCCTTCTTCGCAGGGATCCTTCACGCGGCTTTGGCGAATTGATGCGCACCGGGTTTCAGTCCGCGATGCTCTATGCTTTTTTGCTTGGGACCTTCACGTGGTGCTTCTACAAATTCATTGAGCCGGACGCGTTTGCGGCCTACAACGAAAGATTGATCCAGGGCTTCATGGCCCAAGGCCACCAGGCCGGGGAAGCCCGCCGCAAGGTGGAGGGCCTGTACAACGGGCTGAACTATTCGGTGCTCAGTTTCTTCGGGCTCTTGATGGCCGCGGCGCTGAACACCGTGGTCTTCGCCCTGGTGCACCACAAGCTGCTCCGGCGGTTCAGGGGCAGCATGCAGTAGGCCTTGCACGGGGCACCGGCCCGGTGGTTGCCTGCTCAGGCGATGAAGGCCTCCGCCATGGCATTCAGGTCAATGCCGCCGAAATTGCCGCTGCTCATCATCAACAGCACATCGTTCCCGCTGGCTTCCTTCCGAACGGCGCCCATCAGTTCCAGCGGATCGGTCAGCACTTCCAGGTCCTTTCGGCCGAAGGCAGCACGAATGCGTTCCAGCGGCACGGGCGGCAAGCGCTTCAGCTGCACCGCATGGGGGTCGTAGAACACCAGGGCCGCATCGGCGCCGTCCATGCTTCCGGCGTACTGGTCCAGGAAATTGTCGCTGAGGCTGCTGAACGTGTGCAGTTCCATGCACGCAATGAGCTTGCGGCCGGGATATTGCTCGCGCACTGCGTCCACCGTGGCTTTCAGCTTGCTGGGCGAGTGGGCGAAATCCTTGAAGACCACCTTGCCGGCATGCTCCGCGAGCTTCTCCAAGCGTTTTGCGGCACCGGTGAATGAGCTGATCGATGCATAAAACTCACGATCGCCGATGCCCAGCAGGTGGCAAACATGCCTTGCTCCTTCAAGGTTCATCAGGTTGTGCCTGCCGAAAACCTTCAGCGGCACTTCCCCCTGCGCGGTGGACAAATACGTAATGCCGTTGCGGATCACGTGCGACGGCACGCCATAGGGCACCTGCTCCACATCTTCCCTGCCCTTGCGCTCCACGGCCAAGCGTTTCACCACGGGATCCTCCGCGCAATACACCAACTTTCCGCCCGGTTCGATCAGGTCGATGAAGGTGGCGAACTGCTGCACGTAACCCTCAAATGTTTTGAAAACATTGATGTGGTCCCACGCAATTCCGCTGATCAACGCAATGCCCGGCTTGTAGAGATGGAACTTCGGTACGGGTTCCAACGTGGAGGCGAGGTACTCATCACCCTCGATCACGGCCACCTTGCTTTTGGCGCCCAGGCGCACCATGCAATCGAAGCCTTCCAGTTGCGCCCCCACCAGGTAATCGAAATCCGTGCCTGCCGCGCGCAGCACGTGCACGATCATGGAAGTGATGGTGGTTTTGCCATGGCTGCCACCGATCACCACGCGCGTTTTGTCCTTGGTCTGTTCGTGGAAATAGGCGGGGTAGCTGAACACGGGGATGCCAAGCTCCCGTGCCTTGATCAGCTCCGGGTTGTCCGCCCGTGCGTGCATGCCAAGGATCACCGCATCAAGCTCCGCGGTAATGTCTTCCGGGTGCCACCCCATGCGGGGAGGCAGCAGGCCCAGCCGGTCCAGGCGGCTGCGGCTGGGCTCAAAGATCTCATCGTCGCTTCCGCTCACCTCGAAGCCCTTCTGCTGCAGGGCAATGGCGAGGTTGTGCATGGCGCTTCCGCCGATGGCGATGAAGTGGACGCGTTGCATGGCGTAAAGTTCCACGGGCGGATCTTCCGCACGCCGCCTCTTTCAGCGAAGTGTCCACGGATGCATGTCGAAACCATTTGTAGCGCCCGTTGTTCCCTTTGGCCATACGGCCCTCCCGTTCCGACCTTCGCAGCATGAACCTCTACACGATAGACACCGGGCTTTTCAAACTGGATGGCGGCGCCATGTTCGGCGTAGTGCCCAAGCCGCTGTGGAGCAAGCACCATCCGCCGGATGCGAACAACCTCTGCACGTGGGCCATGCGCTGCCTGCTGGTGGAAACGGGCGGCCACCTGGTCCTGATCGACAACGGCATCGGCGACAAGCAGGACGCAAAATTTTTCGGCCACTACGGCCTGCATGGCAACGACACGCTGGCCGGCTCCCTGAAGAAGCACGGCTTCACCCCGGACGACATCACCGACGTGTTCCTCACCCACCTGCACTTTGACCATTGCGGGGGAAGCATCCGCCGCGAGGGCGAGCGGCTGGTGCCTGCATTCAGGAATGCCACGTACTGGAGCAACAAGTTCCACTGGGAATGGGCCACGCAGCCGAACGCGCGTGAAAAGGCGAGTTTCCTGAAGGAGAACATTCTGCCGATCCAGGAAAGCGGGCAATTGAAGTTCGTGGACGCGGCACGAAAGAACGATGCCGACACACCTTTTGTGGAAGCGCTATTCCCCGGGTTCGATGTGCTGCTGGTGAACGGGCACACCGATGCGATGATGATCCCGCACTTGGCGTACAAGGGCCGCACCTTGTGCTACATGGCCGACCTGCTGCCCAGCGTGCACCACCTCCCCTTGCCATGGGTGATGGCCTATGACACGCGGCCACTGCTCACCTTGCAGGAAAAAGCACCCTTCCTGAACCGTGCTGCCAGCGAGGACTTCGTGCTGTTCCTGGAGCACGATGCCGACAACGAATGCGCCGTGGTGGAACACACGGAGAAAGGCGTGCGCCTGAAGGCCACCATGCGTTTGGACGAACTGTAGGGCTACCACAGTTCCACGCCGAAGATCTTCAGGGTGGTGTATTGAAACCCGATGTAAACGCCGTCGGCGCGTTCCTCCACGGGGAAAACTTCGGCGCCGTCCGTGCCCATGGAACGGCTGCGGCCCGTGGCCAGGTCAAACCCCATGCGGTGCAACGGACAGATCAGGTTGCCGCCCTCGCACCAGCCGCCAACAAAACTGCTGCCTTGGTGCGGACAGCGGTCCAGGATCGCGTGGAGCTTGCCGCCATGGCGCACGATGCAGAGCGCTTTGCCGCCCACCTGCACGCGCACCGGGGCGTCGGCCGGGAATGTGCGCGGATCGGTGCCTTCCACCTTTTTCCAGCGAATGCCCTCCACGATCATCAGGGGCGAACATAAGCGCCGGCCTGCCGGACATCGTGCACCGCAACGGCATGTTCAGCGGCCCAGCGTTTCATGCGGCCCCTGGCGCTGCCGGGCAGGTCAGCGGCCAGCACCCACGTTGCGGAATGCAAGGTTCCCAAGCCATCCATGTCCAACCAGCCTTTGCCATGGAAGATCACCGTGGAAGGTTCCGCAGGCCATTCCATCCGGCTTTTCCGCCGTGCCAGCGGTACAAAGCCGAAGGCCCGGGTACCTGCCGAGAGCCATTGAGGCATGCTGTCCGTGCGGATCACCTCGCGCACCCCGGCAATGCGTGCATGGTCACGGATGCTGCGCTCCGTCCACGGTGAAGCATTTTCGGTGAACACGTGCATGGTTCTTCCCTGCACGAAAGCGCAAGCAAGCCCGTCGCGGTCCGCGTACACCGCAAACTGCTGCTGGGCATTCCGTTGGCGGGCTGTCCATGCCCAGCCGAAAAGCAGCATTGCCAATACCGCCAGGGCAGGCACCCGTGCCCAGCGCTTGCCCTGCATGATCCACATCGCGCCCAAGGCAAGCAATGCGTACAGGCCGACCATTCCCCAAAAGCCGATGCGTACCGCGGGGTAGGCGGCCGGCAAGCCGCTGAAGAATCCGGAGAGCCAGCCGAGCAGCACCAATAGCCAGGTCATCAGTGCCGTGATGAACGTTCCCAGCACCGGCACGGCATGCAGCACCAATAGAAGCACCCCGCCGTAAACGCCCAGGCCCACCAAGCCCACAATGGCCATGTTGGCGGGGAGAAACCACACCGGGAAGGCATGGAACACATAGAGGCAAAGCGGGAAGGTGAACAGCTGTGCCACCAAGCTCACCACCAGCAACGACCAGAAGAAACGGCCCACCATGGTGTTCGGCGCCCACAAGGCATGCACGGGCCGGTAGAAAATGATGATGCCCAGCACGGCAAGGAAAGAAAGCTGAAAGCCAAGCTGCCGCAGCATGGACGGGTCCCAGAGCAGCAGCACAAATGCCGCTGAGGCCAAACTGTTGAGCGAGCCCACGCGCCAACGGGTCGATTCAGCGATGGTGAAAAGCGTGAACATCAAGGTGGCACGCAGCACGGAAGGCGAGAAGCCGGTGAGGCCCGCATAGCCCCACAGCGCTGCCAGGATGAGGCTTGCCCGAAAGATGCGGCCCCAGCGCCCCTTGCCCATCAATGAAAGTCCCCAGAGCACCGCGATGTAAATGATGCCCACGTGGCTGCCGCTCACCGCCAGGGCGTGGATGGTGCCGCTTTGTACGAAGGCCTGGTTCTGCTCCGGTTCCAGTTCATCGCGCAGGCCGAGCAGAATGGCTTTCACCAACGCGCGTTCACGGTCCGGAAGCCCGCAATGGTGGAGCCATTCCGTGATCCGGTTGCGGGCATGGGCGAAAAAACCCGGGCTGTGCGCCCTGTTGATGAACATCCAATGGCCCAATGGCGCATAACACTCATGGAAGGCCCCGCGGTCCGCGGCCCACCTGCGCACATCAAAACCACCGGGATCAGGCACCCGATCGATCGGTTCCGCCTTTCCTTCCAGCAGCAAGCGATCACCCACTTGCGGGTCACCCTGCACCGTATCCCGCACCAGGGTGGCCAGCATGCTGCCGCTCGCAGCTTGGACCTTGCCACCGGCCACAGCCGCCCGCACGCTTACCCAGGCACGCACCGTGCGATCGTTCATGGAGGCCACTTCATCCACCGCCACCTCCCAACCAGTTGCACCACCGGCGCGGCTGATGTGGTCCGGGCGCAGATGCACGGCATGGAGGCGTTGCCACAACACACCGAAGCCGAACACCAGCAGATAGAAGGCCAGGCCCGTGGACCAACGCGAGCGGAACCGCTGCTTACGGAATGCGGCAAAGCACCAACAAAGGGCCAGCAAGAGGACCAGGGCCCAAACTACGCCAAGGCCCGCCGTGCACACGCTCCCGGCAACCAGCCCCGCGATGAACGGCAGCACCAGCCGCAGCATGGGAGCGCGGATGAAAGCACGTGTCAATTCATCGCGGTTCTGCATGGAACTGATCGCTGTTGCGGTTGTTGGCCTTGCCTGCAACCTTCCGGCGCAGGGCTGGGCGTGAACAAGGTAATGGCTCGTTGCCAATGGAGCATGTTCCTTCCCCGGAACGATCTTTGCGCCCCGCCAACATGCGCCAGCTACGACGTTGTTTGACCTGTGCCACCCTGCTCCTGGGAATTCCGCTGCTTGCACAGCAGGCCCCCCCTGCCGCGGAACAGACAATGAGCGATACGGCGCACATACTGGATTGGCGCGCGCGCCATCAGCCTGCAAGGGCAGCCATCTACTCGGCGATCCTGCCCGGGGCGGGCCAGGTGTACAACCGCAAATACTGGAAGGTGCCCATCGTGCTGGGCGGGCTGGGCGTGTCCTACTGGTTCATCCAGGACAACAACAAAAACTACCAGCGCTACAAAAACGCATACCTGGACGTGGTGAACGGCAGGCCCGACGAATTCAACGGCCTCTATGGCGGGGACCAATTGCGCAACGTGGCGGACACCTATCACCGCTGGCGCGACTTGAGCTATGTGGCCTTCGGGCTGGTCTATGCACTGAACATCGTGGATGCCTCGGTGGACGGCTACTTCGTGCGGTTTGACGTAAGCAACAACTTGACCTTGCAGGCGGGCCCGTCACTTGGCCTAATGGCCCAAGGCGCCGCAGGATTTACCTTGTCCGTGAACCTTTGACAACCCCGTAAATGGCACCTGCCGGCATGAAGATCGCGTTGTACGGATACGGCAAGATGGGCAAGGCCATCGAGGCGGCGGCCATTGCCCGCGGGCATGCCGTGGTGGCCCGCGTGGACCACCACAATGCGGGCACCCCACCTGCCGGAGCGGATGTGGCCATTGAATTCAGCACGCCCGCCACGGTGATGCAGAACGTGCAACTCTGCTTGGACCACCATGTTCCGGTGGTAGTGGGCACCACCGGCTGGTATGGCCACATGCGGGAAATGGAACGCAAGGTGAAAGCCGGGCAAGGCGCAGTGCTATGGGCCAGCAACTTCAGCATTGGCGTAAACCTCTTCTTCAAGCTCAACCAGTACCTCGCTGGCTTGATGGCCGGGCAGCCGGACTATGCCGCAACGATCGAGGAGATCCACCACATCCATAAGCTGGACGCGCCCAGCGGTACGGCCATCTCGCTGGCAAAGGGCATCCTGGAGCAGCACGAACGCTATGGCGGATGGGAGCTGGCGGAGCTTGGAAAGAAACCGCTGGCAGGCCGGATACCGGTGCACAGTAAGCGTACGGGCGAAGTGCCCGGCACGCACACGGTGTGCTGGGAAAGCGCACAAGACCGGATCTCCATCACGCACGAAGCCTTCGGCAGGCAAGGATTTGCCACTGGCGCGGTAGTGGCTGCGGAATGGCTGCGCGGCAGGCAGGGCTTCTTCAACATGGAAGATGTACTGGCCGTCCCGAACGGAAAATGAACAACCGCCCGGCGTGGCATTGAACGACCTTTGCAACTTTTAGCCCCGGCCAACACGGCCGTATCACCAACTTGCACCCACTGCCCGCTGAGGCCACCATTGACACGCCCATGATCGCTTGGTTCATTCTTGCCCTCTACATCGCCGCGTTGTTCATCTGCCTGCCGAAGATCTTCGCCAAGGCGGGGATTCCTGCCTGGAAGGGAGCCGTGCCGTTCTATAACCTGGTGGTTTGGAACAAGATCCTGGGCAAGCCCTGGTACTGGTTGATCCTGCTGCTTGCGCCCGGCATCAACCTGTTGATGCTGATCATTTACAACGTGAACACCAGCATTGCATTCGGCAAGCGCACGCTGAAGGAGCACGTGATCATGGTATTGGTTCCATGGGTGGAACTTTCCAACCTGGCGTTCCAGCCGAAATACAAATGGGTGGGCCCCATTCCCATCGGCCAGCACAAGCGCGGCATGCTGGGCCAATGGGGTGATGCCATTTTGTTCGCAGTGATCGTGGCCACCACCTTCCGCACCTTCACGTTCGAGGCCTTCACCATCCCCACGGAATCCATGGAAAAATCGCTGTTGGTGGGCGATTACCTCTT
>JAFDZG010000249.1 GCA_018267065.1 Bacteroidota bacterium | reverse complement strand
TGCAGCGCTGATCACCATGGCGGCATGCAAAAAGGATGAGACCGCCGAGCCCCAAGTGCCAACGCCATCCGGCAGTGCTTTCACCATCACCGACATAGGCAACAACACCAACAAGGTGGAAGGCACCACTTCGGCCAACTACACCTTCACCAGCGACAAGCAGTGGGTGCTGAACGGCTTTGTTTACGTGGCCGACGGAGCCACCCTCACCATCCAGCCCGGCACCGTGATCAAGGGCGACAAGAACAGCAAGGGCACATTGATCATCCAGCGCGGCGCGAAGATCATGGCCGAGGGCACCAGCGCGCAGCCCATCGTGTTCACCAGCAACCAGCCCGCGGGCAGCCGCGACTACGGCGACTGGGGCGGCATCATCCTCTGCGGGCGCGCCAGCAACAACCAGCCCGGCGGCGAAGCGTTGATCGAAGGCGGGCCCGATGCGTACTACGGAGGCGGCAATAGCCCCAATGATGCGGACAACAGCGGGATCATGCGCTACGTGCGCATTGAATTCCCCGGCATCGCGCTGCAGCCCAACCAGGAGATCAACGGCCTTACGCTCGGCGCGGTGGGCAGCGGCACCACCATCGACCACATCCAGGTGAGCTACAGCGGTGACGACAGCTACGAGTGGTTCGGCGGGGCGGTGAACGTGAAGCACATCGTGGCCTTCCGCGGTTGGGACGACAGCTTCGACACCGACAACGGCTACCGCGGCAAGGTGCAGTTCGCCCTTTCCCTGGTGGACCCGGCCATTGCGGACCAGAGCGGCAGCAACGGCTTCGAAAGCGACAACGATGCCAGCGGCACCACCACCTCTCCCTACACCATGCCCATCTTCAGCAACGTCACCTTCTTCGGCCCGCAGGTCGTATCCGGCGGCGCTCCGAACGCCCAGTTCAAGCGCGCGGCCCACATCCGCCGCAACAGCCGCCTCAATGCCTACAACACGGTGTTCGCAGGTTACCCCACAGGCCTTTTGTTGGACGGCTCCTCCACGGAAGCCGCAGCCACGGCGAACACCTTGCAGGTCCGCGCCAGCGTGGTGGCCGGATGCACCACGCCCCTGGCCGTCGCCTCCGGCAGCACCTTCAACATCTCCTCCTGGTTCAACACCACGGGCTGGAACAACAGCGTGACCAACGACGCGGCAACGCTCGGCCTCTCCATTCCGATGAACCTTACCGCCCCGGACCTGCTGCCCACCGGTGGATCGCCCTTGCTCAGCGGAGCCGACTTCACCGGCAATGCCGCCGATCCCTTCTTCCAGCAAGTGTCCTTCCGTGGTGCATTCGGAACGGAGAACTGGACCAGCGGCTGGTGCAACTGGGATCCGCAGAACACGGCTTACTGAGGCACGTGGATCCTTGCGACCAAGGGCTGCCTTCGGGCGGCCCTTTTTCGTGCTTTGAACTTGCGCCTATGCCTTTGGAAGCGTGAAGGAGAACGTGGTGCCCTCCCCTTCCGTGCTTTTCACGGCCAAGGCCCCGCCATGCGCCTCCACAATGTGCTTCACGATGGAAAGGCCCAGTCCGGAGCCGCCCTCATTCCGCGCACGGCTCTTGCCCACGCGGTAGAAACGTTCGAACAGCCGGGGCAGATGCTCCGCCGTGATGCCCGGGCCGTCATCCGCCACTTCCACCAGCAACTCCCTGCCAATGTCGAAAACCTGCACCTTGCAGTTGCCGCCTTCACGTCCGTAATGGACGGCGTTTGCCAACAGGTTCTGGAACACCTGCGCCAAGCGGTCGCGGTCCGCGTAGACCCACACTTCATCGCCGATGGCGTTGTGCAGCTGGTATTTACGCAGCAGTGCTTGCGGGCGCAGGCCATCGATCATTTCATCCACCAGGGCCTTCAGCTCCATGCGTTTCGCCTGCACCACAAGCACGCCGCTCTCCAGGTTGGAGATCACGTCGAGGTCTTCGATGATGCGGATCATCCGGTCCGTGCCGTCGCTGGCGCGCTGCAGGAACACGCGGTTCACCTTGGGATCTTCCAGGCCGCCTTCCAGCAGCGTGAGGATGTAGCCTTGGATGCTGAACGCGGGCGTGCGCAGCTCATGGGCCAAGTTGCCGATGAACTCCCGGCGGAAGCGTTCGCGCTCCCGCAGCTCCACCAGTTCCTTGCGTTTTTCCTCGGCCCAAGCCGCCACTTCGGCGTCCACCTCCTGCAATTCTTCCGCGCGCATCGCATGTCCCCCGCGCCCCGTGCGCGCTTCGTGCACGGTGCGGTGGATCAGCTCCACGCGGGCTTGCACATAGCGCCGCACCAACCACCAGGTACTGCCACCCGCGGCGATCATCACGGCCACCACCACGATCACCTGCTTGGCCTCGCCTTCGCCCGGAAAAAGACGCAAAGCCGCAACGCCTGCCAACGCCGTGACCAGGGCTGCCGACCAAGCGATCGCGCGGGGTGAACGTGGCGCCATGGGTTGCGAAATTAGCCGCAGGGTTACTCGCTCAGCCCCTTATGCCCGTAGGAAAAGGAAGCGGGCGGCAGACTTAACGTTCCGGCAACATGGGCGGGGTAATTTTCGCCCTTTGCATGGCCATGCAGGGGTTCGGTCTTTGGGGCGTGTTGATGCTGGCGGGCTCGTTGGGGCTACTGGTCTTCGGCATGAAGTTGATGAGCGCAAGCCTGCAGCAGGTGGCGGGCCCACGCATGCGCCACGGGGTGGATGCCCTCACCGAAGGCCGTTCACGGGGCGTGTTCACCGGGCTGGCGCTCACTGCGGTGATGCAGTATTCCTCCGTGGTCGCGGTGATGGTGGTGAGCTTCGTGAATTCCGGGATCCTCTCCCTGCGGCGCGCCGTCCCGGTGCTGATCGGCGCCAACATCGGCACCACGTTGAAACTGCTGCTGTTTGCGGCGGTCGGCTTTTCCGCACTGGAGTTGTCCTCGGTGGCGCTGCCCCTGCTCGCACTTGCCCTGCCGCTGTTGCTGGCCCGTTCGCCGAAGCTGAAAACAGCCAGCAACTTGTTGGTGGGCATGGCGCTCCTCTTCCTTGCCATCGGCCTGGTCCGGGACCATGTGCCGCCGCCTTCCACGGCCACCTTGGGCATTTTGCACACGCTCCAGGAACTTGGGCCGCTCTCGGTCATTGTGTTCGTGGCCATCGGCGCATTGCTCGCCATCACGGTGCAATCCTCCAGTGTGGCCCTGGTGCTGACCCTCGCGCTGTGCGAAGCAGGCACCATCAATTTCTCCTCAGGTGCCGCGCTGGTCCTGGGTGAGAACATCGGCACCACGTTCACGGCCATCCTTGCGGCACAGGCGGGCAACGCCTGGGCCAAGCGCGCCGCCAGGGCGCACCTGCTCATCAAATTGATCGGCGTGGCCGGGGCGTTGGTGCTCTTCAAGCCTTTGTTGGAGGGCACTGCCGCGATCACGCAATGGATCAATGGCGCCGATCCGCACACGGACATTTCCGTGCTGAAATGGTCCTTGGCCTACCTGCACGTTGCCTTCAACGTGGTCAACGGGCTTGTGCTGCTGCAATGCGTGCCGTGGATCGAGCGGGTGGTGACCCGCTGGATACCGGCCAACAGCGCGCCGGATGCGCAACACCGCCTTACTTATATGGAAGACCCGATGATGGCCCTCACGCCGGAGCTTTCCCTGCTGGAAGCGCAGAATGAGGCGGTGAACCAGGCCAAGCGTTGCGAACGGATGTTGGGCATGGTCCGCAAACTGCTCCTTACCGCCGATCCGGAAACCCAATCCGCGCTTCACCAGCGCATTGCCAACTACGCTCTGATCGCCGGTCGGGTGGAGCGGGAACTGGACCGGTACCTGGCACAAGCCTGGAGCGAAGCGCAGGGGGAAGCCACGGCCCGACGCATGGAGGCGATGCGGACCGTGGCGCACAACCTGGAGCGGACGGCCGCATCACTCCTGCACATGGGCCGGGCCTTGGAACAACGGACCGCCGAGGGCTTGTGGTTCGATCCCGACCAGCGCCAGGACCTCCTCACCCTGTTCGACCTGCTGGAGCAGGCCGCGCGCATCGCCGTGCGCAATCTGGAGGAACCCGGAACATGCGATCTGGGCGAGGCGGAGCGCACCGATCAGGCGCTCAGGAAACATGGCAGGAACGCAAGCGTCAATCCCGGACCGCGATCGGATGCGGGCACCCAAGCATTGCGCTCAAGCCCGGTGCTTTCGGCCCTGATCAGCACCGGGGAGGACGTGGGAGGCCACTTGCTGAACATCTCCAAGGCGCTGGCCACGGCACGCTGACCACTAGCCCGGCATGGAACATTCCCCGGCTCACACCTCGAACCGGTAGCCCATGCCTTTCACGGTGCCGATGCGGTCGTCGCCGAGTTTTTCGCGCAGTTTGCGGATGTGTACATCGATCGTGCGGTCGCCCACGATCACCTCGTTGCCCCAGACCCGCGCATAGATGTCGTCCCGCAGGAACACCTTGCCCGGCTTGCTCATCAACAGGGCCAGCAGTTCGAATTCCTTCTTAGGCAGCTGGAGTGTTTTGTCATCCTTGGTAACGGTAACGCGTTCCAGGTCCACCCGAATGCCGTTCGACTCCAGCACTTTCGAATCTTCGCCCTTGGTTCCTGACCGCTTTAACAACGCCTGCACTTTGGAGACGAACACCTTGGGGCGCACCGGCTTGTTGATGTAGTCATCCGCACCGGCCTCGTATCCGGCGATGTGGGAATAATCCTCCGTACGCGCCGTGAGAAAGGCGATCAACAAGCCTTCCAAGCCCGGCATCCGCCGCAACTCCCCGCACACCTCCACGCCGTCCATGCCGGGCATCATGATGTCCAGCACGGCGAGGTCGGGCAGCTCGCGCTTGGCCGTTTGCAGCGCCTCCATGCCATTCACGGCCGTGAAAACGCGGATGCCCTCGCGCTCCAGATTGTACCGCAGGAGTTCCAGGATGTCCTGTTCATCATCCACCAACAACACCTTCTTTGCCATGTGTGCCGGAGCCGAATGGGTTCAGGTTCCGCGATGCAAATTGACGAACTGCACGTTAACTGATCGTGAAATATGCGATGGGCCGGCATGTTCAGGCCAGGGGCCGGAGAGCGCTGGTTCACCAGCCCCGCAACAACGCCAGCACCACCGCATACCGCGCGGCCTTGCCGATGAACATCAGCAGCAGCACCGGCCAAAAGCGGGGCGTGCTGAAGAAGGTTGGGCAATCAGGAAATCAACGGCCAAGGAATGGCCCGCCTACGTTGCCAACGCCGACTAGAGCGGGGTTGCTGATAACGTTTTAGGGCTTGGCGAAGGTGGCGACTTTCACCACAAATGTTGATGCGGAGAACCAAACTTTGATTTACCACAAAACTGTCTGCGGAGCACTGAACCGCCACTTTTGCCAAACCCGTGTTAGCGGTTCGTTATTTTGTCTTTTCTTTTAATTTCTCGATTACTTTTTTCTTAAATTCTTCTTCTTCTAATTTCAAGTCTTCACTGTCGTATAGTTCAAAATGTCTCATGTCCTTTTGTTCACTTGAAAGTTTATAGGCAAATGAAATTTTTCTCATTGTCGATGCTGAAGCACACAAATTTCTATGTTTTATTTTTCTTGAAAGTCTATATTTTTTGTCTGTAAGTTTTACTTTTCCTTTATGAAGTTCGATTTTTATGCTGTCGTTCTTTTGGTTAAATTCATTCAGGCTGTCTAGAGGAATTGTTATCTGTCTCAGTTCTGCATAAGACAACGAATACCAATGATTAAATAATTCGTATCTCACGTTTTTATTGCCCACTGTAATCACAACGTCAAGATGTCCCGGAAAAAACTTAGAGCCTTTTCTAGAAGTAAAAGTGTCTTGAGAATAAGTACTTAGTTGTATAAGTGTTAAAAATATTATTGTCAATTTAATTTTCATTCGATGTCGTCTTTTATAATGACCGCTAACGGTCTGCGGTATGAAACGTTGGGGAGTTCGGAGCTACGAACCTATCAACCGATAAGAACCTTGCCAGCGAGCGATACACTTGCCTTACCACTTAAACCCCAATGTTTTATGACCGCTTGTTAGCTGCTGCCCTTTTTTTATTCATTGTCAAGCAAATATAATCAAACTTTTCAATCGAAGTGCTGCCCTATCATGGTGCGGTGGGGCGGGATGGGCTGGAAGGCTCTTTTGCAAGCCTTTGGGTTTGAGCGTTGGCTCGTGTGGGCTTGCAAATGTGCCTTGCAGCGAAGGGATAGGCGAGGTGGCTTGCTCTGTCGCTCATTATTTTTTTAATCTCGGCGGCGTTAGAACGTGTCTCAGCCGTGTTAGGATATATCTAAATCATGTTAGGACGTATCTAATCAATAATAGTACATTGCTCTGACATGATAGTACATATCTCGTTTATGTTAGCACATATCTAATTAATGATAGCATGAATCTAAAATTAAATAGTGTCAATCTCGGAATAGTTAGTATCAATCTCGATGATTGTAGCATGTATCTCGGAATAGTTAGGATAAATCTTGGTAGTGTTAGAATAATATTTTACCTTACATGGCGTTAACTCTAAATCAATAGTTTATCAACCTTTAAAACTTTAATCAGTATGACAAGTCCACAAGAAAGTCGTTTGAGTATGTATCTTACTTTTAAGGATTATCAGGCTCCTTATACGGCTATTACTAATGCGTTGCCAAATTATCAGGCTAATTCTACAATTTTCTTAAACACTATCCCGCAAATACAAGCTATTGCGGAGCAGCAGAAAATGAGCAAAAAGGGTATTACCGATGGTAAAAACTCGTTGAAAGAAAATCTTATTGTTATGGCTTCCGATTATGCCCGAAAACTGGGTGCATATGCCAAGTTTACCAACAATGCTACGTTGGCACAAGAGGTGAAATTTACCGAAAGTAAACTTCGTCAGGTTGCCGATACGGCTGTTAAAGATTATGCCCAGATTGTATATGACCGTGCGCAGCCTATTGTTGCTTCGCTTGCTACTTATGGCATTACTGCCGCTACTCAAACCGCTTTGGCAAGTGCAATTACGGCTTATAATGCTTCGATTGGCAAACCTGGTGCAGGACGCAGCGAAGGAACTCAAATTACACAACAATTGGTTGCCCTGTTTAAAACTGCTGATACTGCTTTGGCAAATATGGATGCTGCGGTTGAAATTGTGAGGTTGTCCCAAGTTAATTTTTATAATGGATATAAAGCTGCCCGAAAAGTTATTGAAACGGGTGTTGGTTCGTTAGCGGTAAAGGCTTTGATTACTGATGCCACAACGGGCGAACCGTTAAAAGGTGTTACCGTTTCGTTTTCGTTGGATGGTAGCCAACTTAAAGCTAAAGCAACAAATAACAAACCCGAAGTTGTGAAAAAAACAGCCGAAAAGGGTGGTTTTAATATTAAATCGCTGCTTGCGGGAACATATCAGGTTACTTTGAAGAAGGCGGGATATGCCGACCAAGTTGTTTCTATCAGTGTAAATGATGGGGAACTAACGGAATTAAATGTAAGCCTCGAAAAAGCCTGATACATTATTACCAAATGGCTTTTAAATAAAAGCCATTTGGTAAATTAAATTTCAATTTTGAGGTACTCCCCATTTACTGGACACGTTTCAGGCGGTCGTTAGTGTGAATTGGGGTAGAGTGAGGTTTGGTGTGAGGGTCCGGTTTCGGGTATCCGGAAGACCAAAGTACAGATGGGCCGGTGTAAGGCCATCAAGGTGCTGGTGCGGACGTTGGTTGTTGTAGAAGGTGAAGTACTCGGCGAGGAGGCGGCGCAGCTCGTTCCCGTCCACCGGGCTGTGACGATAGACGCATTGCTGCTTGACACTACGCCAGAGCCTTTCGATGAACGCATTGTCGGTGGCACGACCTTTTCCGTCCATGCTCACCTTGATGCCCTCCTTGAGCAACGCGCCGGTGAACAGGTCACTGGTGTATTGGCTCCCCTGATCGGTGTTGAAGATCCTCGGTGCCGAATGTTGAAGGAGCGCGCCATGCAAGGCTTCCAGGCAAAAGGATGTGTCCAAGGTGTTACTGATCTGCCAAGAGAGCACGTAGCGGCTGTACCAGTCCATCACCGCGGTCAAGTACATGAAGCCCTTGCCCATGGCGATATAGGTGATGTCGGTGCTCCACACATGGCCCGGGCACTCGATGGGCACACCCCGCAACAGATACGGATAGACCTTGTGGCCATTGGCCGGTTTGCTCAGATTGGGTTTGGGTGCAACGGCTTGCAGCCCCATCAGCCGCAACAGGCGGCGCACGCGCTTCTCGTTCACCCAGTAGTCCTTTTCAAGCCGCAGGAAGTCGCGCATCCCCAGTACCCCGTGAAAGCAGTGCTTGGTGAACTCCTCATCCATCAAGCGCATCAGTTCAAGGTTCAACGCGCTCTCCCCTCGAGGCTGGTAGTAAAAGCTGCTGCGCGCCAGGTCGAGCGCACGGCATCGCTCCTGGATGCTGCCTTCCTGCGTGGTGGCGATGGCCAGCCGCTTGCTTGCCACGCTCATCGTGCCGTTTTTTTTAGCAGGTCGTTCTCCATCTTCAACCGGCCGATCTCGGCAAACAGCTTCTCGGGGTCGCACCCGGCTGGCATGGCGGAGGACGCCGTCGGGGTCAGTTCAAAGACCCCAGCGGCGTTCTCCGCCAACTGCTTCTTCCAGAGTCCTATTTGGGCCGGTGCCAGCTCAAACCGCATGGCCAGCTCCGCCATCGTTGCGTTTCCCTTCACTGCTTCGAGTGCAACCTGCGCCTTGAAAGCGGGGGTGAACTTCCTTCTGCTTTTTCTGCTCATCTTCGGACAAGGTTAGCCACCTTAGCTGCCTGTCCAGTTTTTGGGGAGTACTACATTTTTCATTACCTTTGTTGTCGGCTATGGGGTTAGCCTTGAACCGCCTTAAATAAGCTGATAACTCCTACTTTCAACTTTATTGTTTAACTTTAAAGTAAGTAGGTGTATATGGTAAAAATACTTTTCATAATCGGGACAGGGAGTTTCTTAGGCGGTGTTTCCCGCTTTCTTACTTCTCGTTTTGTCCAAAACACTATTATTTCTTCATTTCCTTTCGGCACTTTTGTTGTCAATATTCTTGGTTGCTTTCTTATCGGTCTGTTTTATGGTCTTTCGGAACGTGGAAACATAATGACTGCCGAATGGCGCATGTTCCTTACTGTTGGCTTTTGTGGCGGGTTTACCACATTCTCAACTTTTGCCAATGAAAATGTTGCTTTGCTGAAAGATGGTAACATTCTTTATTTTGCTTTATATGCAAGTTTAAGTGTATTTATTGGCGTTTTGGCAACCTATTCAGGAAATTTAATCACTAAAATAATGTAACCATGGAAATAAAAGGCGAAGCTAAACTATTGCGAATTTTTATTAGCAATACCGACAAATTTAAACACACATTACTTTCTGAAACTATTGTATTTGCTGCACGTCGTTATGGGCTTGCAGGGGCAACCGTTTTAAAAGGAGTTATGGGCTACGGTTCGAGCAGTATTGTCCGTTCAGTGAAGTTTTGGGAAATTACAGAAAAACTACCTGTCGTAATTGAAATTGTTGACGAATCGAAAAAGATTGAAAAATTTATCGAAAAGATAATTCCGTGGTTTGAAAAGTTGCGCTATGGATGCATGATTACGGTTGAAAAAGCAAACATTGTACTTTACAAACAAGGTAAAAAAGAAGGATTTTTTAATTTTTAAAACAAACGCTAAAATGAAAAAGTGCCTTACAATACTTTTGCTTTTACCTGTTATTTCAATTTACTCACAAAATATTGATATTAACATATTGAAGGATATTAACCTGAACCGTAACAAACAACTTGATGGCATTTTCAGGGGTATCACTAACTCTGCTGCGCCTGTGGCTTATGCTGTTCCTGTTTTATTATTAGGCTACGGGTTGATGAAGAAAGATTCTTTGACAAAGCAGAATGCTCTGTATATTGGAACTACTGTACTTTCTTCCGAAATAATATCAACCATTTTGAAATACAGCGTTGCCCGTCCACGCCCATTTGTAACATATCCGTTTTTAGAAAAAGTAACAAGTGGTGGTAGCCCATCTTTTCCTTCAGGGCATACCTCCGATGCTTTTGCACTGGCAACCTCTGTTAGTATAGCTTATCCGAAATGGTATGTAATCATACCTTCATACGCTTGGGCGGGTGCTGTTGGGTATTCCCGCATGGATTTAGGCGTTCATTATCCAAGCGATGTGTTGGCAGGGGCTATTATAGGGGCTGGTTCAGCTTACTTGTGTTATAAAGGCCAGCAATGGCTACATAAAAAAAGAAAACAATGATAGAATACTTAAATTCGATAGACACACAGTTGTTTTTATTTCTCAATGGCAAACACAATGCCTTTTTCGACTTCATTATGTATTGGTTTAGCGATAAATGGATTTGGTTACCCATGTATTTGCTAATAGCCTTTTTTATTGTGAAGCATTACAAAATGAAGGGTGTTGTTATGCTATTATTCGTAGGTGTTATAATTGCATTATGTGACCAAACCGCTTCGCACTTTATAAAAAATGCCGTTCAGAGGCTTCGCCCTTCACATGAACCAACTTTGAAAGGATTGGTTCATGTGAGCAAAGCCGGGGCAGGTGGCATGTATGGTTTTGTTTCCTCTCATGCGGCAAATGCTTTTGGATTAGCAACGTTCTTATATTTCGCCCTTGATAACAGGTTTAAACTTTTAAAATATTGGCTCTTTATTTGGGCTGTCTTGGTTTCATATAGCCGTATTTACAATGGAGTACATTATACGGGCGATGTAATTGTAGCTGCTTGTATTGGCACTCTCATTGGTTGGGCAATGTCTAAACTATTCTTGTATATCGAAAGTAAACGAGTAAAAAATTAAAAAACGATGTGGTGGATTTATGCCTTATTATCAGCTTTGTTTGCAGCCTTTACCGCAATACTTGCCAAGATTGGAATTAAAGGGATAAATTCCGATTTAGCCACTGCCATACGAACGATATTTATATTATTTATCGCTTGGGGCATTGTCCTTGCCCGAAAAGAGATTTACGGAATAAACGTATTATCCAAAAACAATTGGTTGTTTCTCGGTTTGTCCGGCATTGCCACAGGTTTATCATGGATATTTTATTTTAAAGCACTGCAATTGGGCAAAGTATCGCAGGTTGCACCTGTAGATAAATTGAGTGTTGCCATTGCCATTATATTGTCGACGGTGCTATTGCACGAGGTAATTACTTGGAAAATTCTTGTAGGTACAATCCTTATTATTGCTGGTTCAATTGTTATTATTTTATAATAAATCAGTTTTTAGATTAGTCTTTAATTTTTTATCAAGTTGCAGAAACCTATCCACGAAGCAGGTGCGGTGGGAGAAAAGCAAGTGTTTGGCAGCGAAGGGATGATTGCAGGGATGGGCTGCCAAACTTTTGCTTTTGTGCGGTGGATTGTTTGTATTTTCTTTCTTTTCTAACAGCCGAAAACTATCGTCGGAGCGTTTTTTTAGGGTTGCAGCTAACGGTTCTGCGCTTGGCGTTCGTGCGGGACTTCGGAGGACTGAACTGTCAACCTACCACAAAACTCCAATTGAAAAACTGAACTTGAATTTAAGCACGTCACCCCGCATGACGCCAAACGCATGTTATGCCTTCGCCCTTCTTCTATCGTCAGTATTGTTGTCATTAGTATTGTCATTTTAGTTGTTTCGCTTTCTTAAGTTTTACAATTCTAATAACCGAAAATATTTGTCCGCTTATGAAAATAAAAAAGAAGGTCGAGATTACAGGAACAATAAATGGAGGGTCATTTGCCTTGTCGCTTAGAAGTCCTGCTACTGGTATTATTTGAAAAATTGTCAAGCCGATTAAAAATGTCCAATAGAACATAAGTTCATTGTTTTGTCTAATGAATTTAATTGTCATAGTCAACAAAATAATTGTCGGAATTGCATAAAGCAAAGTCCAAAGTCGTGATTTTACTGTCTCAGCTTCATACATTGTTCTATCGTCAGCCCAACCTTCTGTAACTGCTCTGTCACTCACGTCAGCAGGAGTCCCCATAAAAAGGTCACCTAACCAAAATATGAGAATTAGTCCAAGTGTCAGAATGAATAATATTTGAAGTCCTTTTGTCAATTTCTGTTGTCTTTATTTTCTTTTACGTTGTCGTCTTTTAGGGTGAGGCATAACAACTTGTTCCCGCATTGCGTCAATTTCCGGACTTGGAAAAGCTGCCTATTGCGACAACATGTCCCCAACAGGACAAAAGACGCAATGGGCTATTACAGGTCCAAGTCATCCAATGGGCTGCGGATCTTGCCAAGGGCTTTGGTGCTAACGTGGGTGTAGATCTCGGTGGTATTGCTCGAACTGTGCCCAACAAGGCCTGGATGTAGCGGAGGTCTGTGCCTTTCTCCAGGAGGTGGGTGGCGAGAATATTCCACAAGGTATGCACGGAAACGGGTTTTGCAATACCCGCCCGTTCCTTGGCCCGATGAAAGATGGCCTGTACATGTATGCTCCCCCGAGATCAGGTGCGTGGACCAGAAGGATCATAGCGGCCATGCCATTCCGCGCAACACGGCGATCACCACCGCATAGCGCGCGGCCTTGCCGATGAACATCAGCAGCAGCACCGGCCAAAGGCGGGCGCGGAACAAGCCCAAGGCGATGGCGATGGGGTCGCCGACAACCGGCAGCCAGCACAGCAGCGCGCACCAACTGCCGTAGCGCTGCACCAGCGCATGCCATCGTTCGGCCTTCCCGGGATCCACCCGCAGGCGGCGCATCAGCTTCCCCTCCGGGATCCAACGTCCGATCCCATAGTTCGTCAGCCCGCCCAGGGTATTCCCGATGCTGGCGGTGAGCAGCAGCGGCAGCGTGCCCCACGGGCCCAGGGCCATGGCGGCCAACAGTGCTTCCGAACTGAACGGCAGGATGGTCGCCGCCAGGAAGCTGGCCAGGAAAAGTGCCGGCAGGCCGGCATTGGCCCAACCCGTGAAAAGCTCCATGGGGCGCGAAGTTCAGCGGATCGGCACGAGATCGGCAACAAGTGCGTTAAATACCTCGGAAGATGCGCAGCATAACCCTTCCCTTCGCTTGCTTGCTGGCTGGCTTGCCCGCTTTTGCGCAGCTCAAGGGCTACCAAGGCAATGTGGGCGGCACCATCGGCATCAGCGTGCCCAAGGGCGAATTTGCCGATACCTGGGGCCGCAACATGTTCACTTGGGGCGGCCATGTTACCCTGCCATCGCGGCTTTTGCCCTTCCAATGGGGCTTTGCCTTCGATTACGGCGTGATGGGCGTGAAAAACTTCACGGTACCCGTTTTCACCCCGGAGCTTTCCGCCACGGAAGGCGACCTCGCCGTACGCGCCAAAGTGCTCAGCTACCAACCCTTGCTGCGCTTCAGCCCGCTCAAAGGCAAAGTCCGGCCTTATGTGGACGGCATGGCCGGTTTCCGCCAATTCACCACCAAGAGCACCGTGACCGTGGACGGTTTGCAGGAACCGATCCTGCGCGAACGCAATGCGAATGATTTTGCCCTGAGCGCCGGATGGGCCGGCGGATTGATGGTGGAGCTTGGCGGCATCGGGTACATCGAGGGCCGGGTGGAGCGCATGTACAGCGGCAAGGCCAGCTACGTGGACCCCGCGTCCATTGCGGTGGACAACGCGGGCAACCTGGACTACCAAGTGCTGGAAAGCAACACGGACGGGGTAAACGTGCTGCTCGGGATCGGCCTCCGGTTCTGATCTCCACGTACGCCCATCGGGTGCTTGAAGGCAAGCATGAAACCAGTGATCCAGCGCGATCGCACCCTGGCACGCTCACGCCCCTTCGCGCCAACCAGGCTTTCCCGTTTGCGGAAAGTGTTGGTAACAAGGTGAAAAGCCATTTGGGGGAAGGCCGGGTTATTCGCCGGATCACCGGTAAACTTGCGCAACCCTTTGCCCGGCATGGCAGAAAGCACCAAGCGCATCGAAAGCGCCCTGATCTCCGTATTCCACAAGGACGGCCTGGAGCCGATCGTGCGCGAGCTGCACCGGCTCGGCGTTCAACTGTACAGCACTGGCGGCACCCGCGCCTTCATTGAAGAACTCGGCATTCCCGTTACTCCCGTGGAGCACCTCACGGATTTCCCAAGCATCCTCGGCGGCCGCGTGAAAACCCTGCATCCGAAAGTATTCGGCGGGATCTTGGCGCGCAGGGACCTGAGTGCCGATGTGGCCCAGATGGAAGAACACGCCATTCCGCCCATCGACCTGGTGATCGTGGACCTCTATCCGTTCGAGGCCACGGTGGCAGCAGGCGGAACAGAACAGGAGATCATTGAAAAGATCGACATCGGCGGGATTTCGCTGATCCG
>JAFDZG010000248.1 GCA_018267065.1 Bacteroidota bacterium | reverse complement strand
GGGTCTTCGCTTCGAGACCCTGTGATTTGAGGGAGGTATAGTTGTAGCAAGCCAAGAACTCATCTCAAGCGTTCCGGCTCGCAGGGTTCCGAGGCGGAAACCCTGCGGAAGGGAAATTGATGAAAGGGGGGCGTAACTACCCCAACCTTGAACCGGCGAGCTGGATGCACATTTGCACCTCTTTGAGCGGATTTTTTCCACGCAGGTTCGCAATGGATTCCTCCAGCGAACGGTTCCTCATCCGCAACCGCATCTCCCTGATGTCAATTTCCCGCAGCAGGCTTTTCGAATAGTGCATGCCGTATTCCATCAACGGCCCGTACCGGGGATGGCCCATGGTCCTGTGGTATTCCACCTCCAGTTCCTCGATCTGCTCCTTGAGCACGGCATTGTAAATGGCCAGCTTCTCCTCGGTGAGCGCCTGGATGTTGCCGCTGTTGCGCGCCATCCATTGCGCTTCCAGCTTAAGCAGGGTGTGCAGGTCCTGTGCCTCGTAGGCTACCGTAAGCTGCTTCATCAATTCTTCCTTCTCCGCCCTAAGCGCCTCATCCGGCTCCAGATCGGGGTGAAGTGAGCGGGCCAGCTGCTTGTACATGGTGGACAGGCTGCGGTTGCGCGCCTTCTCCATTTCCTCGGCGCGGGCCTCCATTTCCAGTTGCCGTTTGGTTTTCTTCCGCTTGGGCGGCTGATTTTGCATGCGCTCCTGTTCCGCCTGGAACTTCTCCTGCAATTCTTGCATCTTCCGGGCTACTGCCTCATCGTCGGAAAAATCCAAGTCGCCGAGGTTAAGGTCGAGGCCATGTGCGGCGAACATTTCATTGATTCCTTCCCGGAACATGGCCATGTCCTGCGAGACCACCTCATCATAGTGCTCCCCGTTCAGCTTCTTGTACATCATCTTGTGCCGTTCCATGGCCTCCTCATCGCACCCGATCACATCATCCAGCAGCTCGCTGATGACCTCCCCGAGGGTGCTTCGTTCCTTCGCCGACAGCACCTTGGTCTTCGTGTAATACGGATACAGCAGGTCGATCAGCTCCACGTGCAACCGGGTGGTTTCGGCCTCCGCCGGAGCCACTTTCAACGTATGGCGGGCAAGGGCTGAGTCGAGATCCTTGTGCAGCCCGTCAATTTCCTTGCGAAGTTTTTCAACCTTCTTGATCAAGCGGTTGAACACCGTCTGTCCCTTGCTCAGGGATTCTTTGTCTTTCTTCTTAACGGTCAGTGAGGTGCTTTCCGAAGGGGGCGAAATGGTTTGCCCAAAAAGGTCTGTTGGGTTCATAGGGAGGACGTGGACAGCAAAAGTATCCGGGATGGCAAGGAATCCGGGATGTTGTTGAAAACGCGGGAAACTTTGTCCACCCTCAATGCTTCACGCTCACCCGTGCTGTCGCCACCTGGCCATCCGCTTCCACCTTCACCGTGTACAGCCCGTTGGGCAGTTGCCCCAGGTTCAGCGTGCCGCTTGGTGCATTCAAGCCCTGCCGCAGCACCACGCGCCCGGTCATGTCCAGCACCTGTACTTCGGCAGGGCCCTTCATGCCGGAAGGGAGCGTTACATGCAGCGCCTGGTTTACGGGGTTTGGGAACACCACCAGGCCATCCGTGCGGCTGGCAAGGGGCCGCACGCCCGTGGTGTTCTCCCCGGCCAGGATGAAGTGGTAGTTGGCCACTTTGTTGCCTTCGCTGGTGATCAGGTTGATGATCAGGTCGCGTGTTTCCGTTGCATGCACCGGCAACACGAGCGGAAGCACGACCGCAGAATCCAGCTGGTTGAAGTGCAGGCTGTCCGGAATGGCCGGTAGATAGTCCACCCCGGCAACGGCATCGCCGCCCACGGCAAGCTGAAGGTATTCATCCAGGTAGAACCCGCCCCAGCGGTTGAAACGCAGGAATACACTGTCCGTGCTGCTCTGGTACAGCACGGGAACGGTGTCGCTGAGGTCCACGTTGTAGCCGGCATCCACGGTGAGGGTGAAACGGTCCAACGCGGCAAACGTGCCGCCCTCGATCCAAGCGGCGGATGAGTAAAAATTATCGGCGGTGTTGGCAATGCCCATCTTGATGTGGTAGGTCTCGCCGATCTGCACCGCCGCACTGGCCGTGAGCTTCACGGTGAGCCCGTTGTGCTGGATGTAGAAGGGGTCCGTATTGTACGGGGCTTCCGATTGCGGGCCGGCTCCAGCGGCAGGATTCGACCACTGCCCCCCATTGTACCGGTAATAGATGGAGTCGGCCTGCCAATTCGGATTGGCAGCAAAGCATGGTTGGAACGGGTCTAGCCACGGGCCATTTGCGTTGCTGATGTTCATCCTGCCGCTGTTCACGGAATTGATCGTAACCGGTGCCAGCGAACCAGGGATGAAGGCGATGTTCATCGCGTTGTTGGTGAAGGGCCCGTTGATGTTGGTGGGGATGCCCGGGCCGCTGATGAACAGCCCGAAGGCATCGTTGTATTGGCTGCACGCCCAGCGCTCATATTCCTCCGAGCTGAACACGTAATTGAAGCTCACCATGTCGTTGAAGGGCACAAAATCAAATTCCAGGATCGATTTGTTGCCGATGTTGTTTCCGCCGGTTGAATCCCAAAGATCCCAACCTGTCAGGTGGCTGAGATCCAGGTCCGGGGTGGTGAAGAAGCCTCCGCCGCCCAGTCCTCCAGGGTATTGCATGAGTTGGTCATTCGGGCCTGGAAGTATGGTTTGCGCGCTGCCAGCACATAGAAAGACACCACTAAAGCCCAAGACCGTATTGAACCCATTGAAGGTGCCGATCTCCCCTTGCACAGTAGTCGCCACAGGTGCCACCACATTGTTGGTATCGCCATTGTAGGCCACATGGCTGACCACCACATCCGGCCCCATCAGAATGTTCTGCACCATATTGCGCGGGGTCTGGTTTTGATTGATAATCAGTTGCGCATGCGCGGGCAGGCTGAAGGCCAGCATCAAGGCGGAAATTAGGATGCGGGGAGAAGCGGGTAATGTTCGGGCCATGCAGTTCAGAGGAAGGTGGCGATGCCAATATGGATTGGCAAGATAGGAAATCACGGCGCTTGGGCATATTACGTCCAAACCACTGTCCACAGCTTCACGTCACCGCACCGTCATACTTGCCTTGCCCGGCAAATGCGCACTGAAGGACAGCCGGTACCTTCGCGGCCAGTAAGCAAAGCAATGCAAGCACGAATTCTTTTCCACCCGGTGGCCATGGCGGCACTGGTCGCCCTTCCCTTCACCACCCGCGCGCAGCAATTGATGCCGGACAGCACCGCCCTGCGCCACCTGCGCACCGACGTGTTCACCCTGGCTGACGACAGCATGATGGGCCGCGAGACCGGTACCAAGGGCGAGCAGATGGCCGCCGCCTACATCATGGACCGCTTCCGGCAGCTCGGCCTGGCACCCAAAGGCGATGACCACACCTACCTCAACGCCTTCCAGTTCGCCGCGCTGCCCCGCACCGGGCCGGACAACACCCTGCAGCTGGGCCGCCACACCCTGAAACTCGGCGAGGACTTTTACCCGCTGGGCTATTCGGCCAACGCAAAGCTGCTCACCCGCGTGGCCCGCTGCAAATACGGCATCCTGGCACCGGAACTGGGCCGCAACGATTTCGAAGGCGTGGACGTGAAGGACCACGCCGCGTGCATGAGCATCAGCTCGCCCGACGGCATCCATCCGCACTCCAAATGGCTTGCCCACAACGACCTCCGGTCGCGCATCAACGATGCCGTGAAGCTCGGCGCCAACGCGATCATCTTTTACAACGATGCGCCGGACATGGCCAACGACCCGCCCAAGGATTTTGAAATGAAGCTGTTGCCCACCACCGTGCCGGTGGTCTTCCTCACCAAAAACGGCTTTGAAAAACTCGGCCAGGACGGCGACCCCGTGGTGATCCACACGGACATCATCCGCGAGGAGAAGACCGGCCACAATGTGATCGGTTACCTGGGCAACGGTAAGCCCTACACCGTGGTGATCGGTGCGCACTACGACCACCTCGGCATGGGCGGCGAAGGCTCGCTCTACCGCGGCGAACCCGCCATCCACAACGGTGCGGACGACAACGCCAGCGGCGTGGCCGTGCTGCTGCAGTTGGCCGCCGACCTGCGCAACATGCCCAATGCCAAGAACAACAACTACCTCTTCATGGCCTTCAGCGGCGAGGAGAAGGGCTTGTATGGCTCCAACGCGTGGACCAAGAACCCCACCCTGCCGATCGACAGCCTCACCTACATGATCAACATGGACATGGTGGGACGCTTGGACAGCGCCAGCAACCTCGCCATCAACAGCATCGGTACTTCACCATCATGGCCGGGCATCACCAAATTGAAGGTGGGCGGCCTGAGCATCAAGACCACCGAAGGCGGCGTGGGGCCCAGCGACCACACCAGCTTCTACCTGCAAGGGGTGCCCGCCATCCACTTCTTCACCGGCAGCGAGCCCGACTACCACAAGCCCAGCGATGACGCCGCCAAGCTGGACTACCCCGGCATGCTGCGCATCGCCCGCTACATCGAGGCCGTGATCACCACGCTCAACGACAGCACCAAGCTCGTCTTCACCAAGACCGCCGACACCGACACCTCCAAGGCCCCGCGCTTCAGCGTAACGCTTGGCGTGGTGCCGGACTACATGTACGACGGCCGCGGCCTGCGCATCGACGGCGTGGACGACGGCAAGACCGCCAGCGTGGCCGGGCTGAAGAAGGGCGACATTGTGATCAAGATGGGCGACTTCGAGGTGCCCGACATGATGGGCTACATGAAGGCCCTGGGCATGTTCAAGAAGGGCGACACCACCCAAGTGACCGTGCTGCGCGACGGCAAGGAGGTGAAGGCGGAAGTGAAATTCCAATGAGCACGCAGCGCATCGCCGTGATCGGCGCGGGTTCCTGGGGCACGGCCCTGGTTAAGCTGCTCAGCGGCACGCAGGAAACCGTTGGCTGGTGGGTGCGCCGGCAGGAGACCATCGACCACATCAACAAATACGGCCACAACCCGGACTACACCAGCGGCGCCCAGCTCGATGCGCAGCGCTTGGCCATGGGCACGGACATCCGTGCGGTGGTGAAGAACGCCGACGTGCTGGTGATCGCCGTACCCAGCGCCTTCCTGAAAGCCGCGCTGGACCAATTGGGACCGGACGCCCTGAGGGGAAAGACCTGCTTCAGCGCCGTGAAGGGCATTGTGCCGGAAACCAACCAGATAGTCGGCGAATTCCTCTTCGGGAATTGGGGCGTGCGGAAGGAGGACCTGGGCATCATCTGCGGGCCGTGCCATGCTGAGGAAGTGGCGCTGGAGCGCCTCAGCTACCTCACCATCGCCGCGCAGGACCCGGACAAGGCCGCCCACATGGGGCAAGCCCTCAGCGGGCGGTTCCTGAAGACCACGCTCAGCGACGACATCTACGGAACGGAATACGCCGCGATCCTCAAGAACGTCATCGCCGTCTGCGCCGGCATCAGCGTGGGCTTAGGCTACGGCGACAACTTCCGCGCGGTGCTGGTGAGCCGCGCCATCCAGGAGATCGAGCGCTTCGTGGCGGCGGTCCACCCGATCAGCCGCGACATCAACGAGCCCGCCTACCTCGGCGACCTGCTGGTGACGGCCTATTCCGCCTTCAGCCGCAACCGCGAGTTCGGCACCATGGTGGGCAAGGGCTACAGCGTGAAGGCCGCGCAGATGGAGATGAAGATGGTGGCCGAAGGCTACTACGCCGTGAAGTGCGTCCACGCCATCAACGAGAAGCTCGGCGTGGACATGCCCATCACCGAAGCCACGTACCGCATGCTCTACGAGCGCATCGCCCCCACCGTGGAGATGCGCCTGCTAAGCGACAAGCTGGCTTGAGTTTCGGCCCGCTAGCCACAGCAAGCCGGTTGCCAAAACCTTGGCCGATCCAGTTCAGCCTGCAAGCCTTGTACCTGCAGGCTCCACTATATTTGGCATAACCTTGAATCCCATGCAGACCCTGCGCACCTGTTGTTGGATCCTGTCCATTGCCATTGTGGCCCTTGTGGGCTGCAAAAAAGATGACGACAATGCCCAACCGCAACAAACAACGAACACCACACCGGCACAATGCGACTTGACCGTCACCTTTTGGTTCAGGAACGGATTTTCACCCTATCAACTGTCCGACATCTTCGAGGATGCAGGCGCCAATCTTGTTCGGTTCAACAAAGTGCGTTTGTTGTTCTCCAACTTCAGGCAATTGGATGATGCAGGCAATGTAGTCACCGCGTTTCCCAATGTCGTCGTGTTGGCGGACATGGCCAATGGCGCTAACGGAACATACCACCTTGGCACCGTTCCGGCGGGGGAAGTGCGGCGCCTCGCATTCGACATTGGCCTCGACCCAGCTACCAACGCGATGGCCCCTTCCCAATTTTCGGGACCGCCACTTTCCGACCCCACGTTATTCATCAACAATACCCTTGGGCATCGGTTCGTGACATTTGAAGGCCACGTGAACGCAGACGGGAACCTGAGCTTGACCGATGACGACCAAGTAGTGACCTACCAAGCAGCAACGGATGCCGCCCTGCGCCACGATGAAGTTACAGCAAACCTGTTGGCCGTGGCAGGTAATGGCCCCGTAAATGTCATCGTACCGATCCAATTGATGAACATACTGAACGGCATCAACTTGGTAAATACACCGTCTTCAATCGGTGCCGGTGCCCCTATTGTACAGTTGATGAGCAATGTTCAGGCCGCAGTTGGCGGATGAACCCGGGTACTCAGAGGCAATACTCATCCGTGCTTTCATGCACAAGCGCACGCCAGCACGCTGATCCGTATCCCGGGCACGCTTTCCAGCGCCCGGGCGCAGCTCAGCAGCGTGGCCCCGGTGGTCACCACGTCATCCACCAGCAGTACATGTGCATTGCACAACGCATCCGGGTCTGAAGGCTGGAAAGCGGATTCCACGTTGCTCCAGCGCGCCAACCGGCCCCGCCGTGTTTGCGTGGAGGTATGCACCATGCGGAGCAGCCCGTTTTCCCGCCGCGGCAACGGCCACGCCTCGTGCATGCCGTCCACCAGCACCTGCGCCTGGTTGTATCCGCGCAGTTTCTCCTTCTTCCGGTGCAGCGGCACCGCGATCAGCACGTCCACATCGGCGAAGCGCGGGCTTTGCATCACCTCTTCGGCCATCCTTCGGCCCAGTTCCAGCCCCACTTCCCGCTCCCCCTTGTACTTCAGGCGGTGCAACAGGTGCTGCACCATGCCGTCCTTGGTGAACTGCAAAAAGGCACTGGCCGCCTGGAGCTGAACCCTTCCGCGGAACACTTGTTCCACTTTGTTCAATGGATCATCATGGCCCCGCAACCGGGGAAGATCCTCCACACAATCGCCGCAAATCGTGTGCTCATGGGCCATCAGCGCCTGGTCGCAGCCGGCGCAGCACCGGGGCAGGAACAGCCCTGCGAAATCGTGGAACAAACTGCTCTTCCGGGCTTCCATGGTTCACGGAAATGTTGACAACTGGTCTTTGGCACGGTCAGTGCCTTGAAGCCCGAAGATAATTTCGCCCCTTAGCTCAAACAAAGCACCCATGACGGAGATCCAGGACCAGAAGCCCCAGCCCGCCAAGAACCGATCGAACACCCTGTTGCTGGTGCTGGTCATCTTGCTGTTGATCAGCAACGTGGTGCTCTTGATCCTCTGGTCGCAGAAGAACGACCAGGCTGCCGCCTCCGCCAGCCAGGTAACCGCTGTGACCAGCGAAAAGGACAATGTGACCAAGCTCCTGCAGGACATGTTGGTGCAGTATGACACACTGAGCACCACCAACGACCAGTTGCGAACGGGCATGGATTCCCTGCAGAAGCAGATCGTTACCTTGATGGACAAGGTGAAGCGCGGCAACTACGACCTCGGGAAAGCCAAGCGCGAAGCGGAAACGCTGCGCAAGATCATGAAAGGCTACGTGGTGACCATTGATTCGCTCAACCAGCTGAACAAGGCGCTGCAGGCGGAAAACGTAAACACCAAGCAGCAGCTTGGCGAGGTGACCGGCCAGAAGCAGGCCCTGGAAAGCAAGAGCGCCGAACAACAGGCGCTGATCGCCAAGGGTTCCGTGCTCACCGCCACGGGCATGGTGGCCAACGCGCTCTTTGTGCGCAACAGCGGCAAGCAGGTGGACACCGACCGCAGCAGCAAGGCGCAACAGATCAAGTGCTGCTTCAACTTGGGCGAGAACCGCATCACGTCGGCCGGCAAGAAGACGCTCTACATGCGCATCATCGGGCCTGATGGATCCGTGCTGCCGGCGGCCGAGCAGGCCAACCGCTTCTTCTTCGACGGCGTGGAGGGCGAGTACAGCGCCAAGCGCGACGTGGATTACCAGAACGCCGCCGTGGACGTGTGCATCTTCTGGGTGGCCACGGGCAAGCTCACCGGCGGCCAGTACAAAGTGGATGTGTACGAGAGCAGCATGAAGGTGGGAAGCACCAGCTTCAACCTGAAGTAGCCCGAAGCCGCTGCACCGGGACCGGGGAGGTGAAGGAGCAGGGGTCCGCCCTGCCTCTTCACCTCTTCTCTTCTTCTCTCTCCCTTCTTTCGCCTCTCTTCACGCCTACATCAGAAAAAAGCACGCACCTGCGCACCGCCCACGTGCACCACGGGCACCCCGGGGCTGGAGCGCCCGTTGTACGTGAGGTCCACTTGCAGGTGGTCGCTGATCCTGCGCTGCACGGCCACGCTCCAAGTGACGTTGGTGCCCGGCTTCAGGCCGTTCAGCATTTCCGTTCCCAGTGATGAATCCACGGTTCCGTCGTAATCGATGTCCACCAGGTTCGCGTTCAGCTGCACCGTGCCCTTGTCCGTGGCGTTGAAGCGGAACTCCGTGCCAAGGTTCTTCACCACCGCAAGCTCCCCCCCATGCTCATCCGCGTTGTGCTTCTCCGTGTACTTGAACAAGGCCATGCCGCGCATGCGCGCATTGGGCTGCCAGGTGAGCTTGGGCGCGGTGCTCCGCTCCTGGATGGAATAGGTGCGCCCCGCCAATAAGTTGCTCTGGCTGGCATTGCGCCCCGTGGCCGCTTCCAGCTCCACGGTCCATTGGGAGGTGGTGTTCCAGCGCAGGTGCACCAAGTGGCTTTCCCGCAGCCGCGATTCGTAGCCGTTCAGCAGGAGGCTTTTGCCGCGGTCGTTCTGGAAGGTGTGGTCGATGCTCCAGTTCCTGCTGCTGCGGTCGTAGTACACGGTGTTGCGCACCGAGCTGTTCAGCGCGATCAACGAGGTGTCGCCGATGTTGGTGTTGAACGGGTTAAAACCGTTGCCGTCCGTGTTGTCGCCCGTTTTCCGGTCGCTGCTGAAACTGGCCACATCGTTCCATTTGCCCAAAAATCCGCGCCAGCCCTTTGCATCCCGCCACACGGCCGCAGGCCGCAGTTCGCCCGATGCGCTCATCTGGTTGCTGAACACCCGCACCATGTCGTTGGTCTGAACGAACACCCGGATGTAGTCCGCTTCATAACCGAACGAAGCCAGTTCAAATTCATTGAGCTCCTTCACCCCGTTTCCGTTGTAATCGTTCCACACGTACATCCCTTGCCCGGCGGGTACTTGCACGTAGATGTATTCGCGGCGTTGTTCGAGCCCGCTGCCGAAGGTGTAGAACAGGTCCCAATTCAGCACGCCATTCAGGGCGCTGTGGCCATGGTCCAGGCGTGCCAAATAAGTGTCCTCGGCGCGTTGCGCGGTGAGCGTGCTGTCCAGGATCCGCAACCTGCGGTAGGTGAAGGTGGCGGCCAGTTTCCTCACCTGCTTGCCACCAAGGTCCAGGCTGGCGGAATAATTGTCCGCCTCGGTGCTGGGCGCGAGCGATCCTTCGCGCAGGGCTTGGTCTTGCCGCTGGCCGGCGCTCAGGCGGAATTTGGCCTTGGCCTGGTCCGGGCTCTGGACAAAGGCTTCCCAGTCATTGTACGCATAGCTGCCCGCCGTCAGGGCCTGCAGGCTGTCGCTGTGGAAGCGGTTGCGCTCCAGCTCATCCGAAACGCCCACCGTGAAGGGCTTGAACCGGTACGCCAGGACGGATTTCCCCCGCAGGAACCCGCTGGATGCCGCGCCCGCCATGGTGTTCAGCAAGCTCCCGTCCACCGTGGCATCCAGCTTGCCCACATGCAAATTGCCCTGCCATGCTTGGCGGAAGCCGTCATAGCGCCGGTCGATGTGGAACAACGATCCGGTGACCGTTGCCGCACCGCGCTTTCCCGCCAACAGGCCGATGCTTGCGCTGGAAAGCACTTGGTCGCCGTCCTGCACAACGCCCCCCAGGTTCCAGTCCCGGTCGAACTCCACGGGCCGGTACCGCTCCACGGTGCGCAGGTTCTTGGAGCGCCACTCGTTGTCGGTTGAAAGGGTGACCTGCTTGGTGCTGTCCTTCGCGGAGATGGGTATGGCGTGGCTGGCGCCGGCGCGGAACGCCAAGCCGGTGTTGTCCGCATCACCGGCGGTGCTGAAGGTGTTCATGTCGGCATCGCTGGCGGCCGCCTCGGCCCATGCCTTGGTGCGCGCCGAAAAGCGGTGCTCCGCCCCCAGCGTGGCCATGCGCGTGTGGCGCGGGGGCACCAGTACACGCACCGGCGCCTGGTCTCCCTTGTGCAGGATCGCGCCGTTCACCGTGTCCGGCGCGACCCAGCGGAACACGCGGCCATTGGGCGTGAATTCCTGCTGCACATAATCACCCCGGCCTGCGCCCACCGTGCTGAAGGATACGCGGTAGCGGGCGCTGTCCGCATTGGTGCTGTAGCGGTACACCGGCGACCAGCCCAGTGAATCCACCTTGGCGTACAGCACTTCATCGGCGGAAAAGGCCACGCTGTCCGCACCGGGCACCACTGCGGCCAAGGGGTCGTCACCGGCATTGGCCAAGGCTTGTTTCTCGGCATCGGTGAGCGATTGCTGAAGGGGTTGGTTCTTGTGGTCCTGTTCGCTGTACACGTCCAGGCGCAACGTGGTGGCCCCCTTGGTGTATTCGTTGGCCACGCGGAACAGCGACCGTGCGTAGTTCTTGTCCGAGTACTGGAATTCCACGGTGATCCGCTTGTCCTTGGTGATCGGCCGCTTGGCGGTGAAGGTTACCTCGGCAGTGTTGTAGTCGATCACATAGTCGTTGTCCATGCCGCGCGTAAGCAACTGACCGTCGATGTAAACCTGTTCAGTGCCGGAAAGCACGATAATGAACGTTCCGCCATCGCTGGCCGTGAGCCGGTAGGGTCCTTGCACGCCCTCGATGCCCTGGATGGTGTTGCGTGAAAAATTGCCCTTGCTGATGGCGGCGCTCAGGGACAGCTGGTCCTGCGGGCCGCCGGTGCGGCCCAGTTGCGTGGAATAGTTGAGGCCCTTTGTTTTCTTGTAGTAGGTGAGGAAGTGGCTCTTGGGGCGCTGCAGCACGATGTCGCCGGCGGTGAGCTCCTGCCGGTCATCGTGCAGCTTGATGAACACACGGTCGAAATCCTGGAGTTCCAACGTGTTGCCGCCGGCCTGGATGGGAATGTTGTTGTCCGTGACCGATGCCTGCACGCCGATCTTGTCCGTGAGCTGCCCGCTCAGTTCCAGGTTCATGGTGCTGTTCACCGAGAGGTCCTGGTTGTTGCCGAAGAGGATGCCGCGCGAAATGCTTCCGCTCTTGTTCAGCCCGCCCATTCCGAAGAGGTCCTGGGTCTCCTTGGACGGTACGTATTTGAAGGCATCTTCCCTTTCCCCGGAAGCGCGGAGCAGCTTCTCCCTGTCCTTGTGGCGCAAGCGTGCGCCCAGCAGCAGGGGCATTGTCCGGAATCTGGCCGTAAGCGTGTCCGCAGGTGGTGGGCCCTTCCACACCAACAGGCTCCGGTAGGGGTCCAGTACATAGCGGTCCGCGGAAACCTCCACCGCGCCGGTCCACAGGCTGAACGAACCGGGCACGATGCCCAGCGAGTCGAGCACCAGCGTATCCTGGGGCAGAACGAATTGCTTTACCACGCGGTTGTCGCCCGTTTGCGCATGCAGGCCACCGGCTGCCAATAGCAGCACGGCCGCGCCGAGGGCACGGCAAGATCGGGGGATATGCAACGGGGCGGGCACGGGGGGCGAATGTGGGTACGTGGCGGCGGCTTGAAAATTATCCCCCAAGTTGCCTGCGTGGCCAGCGGAGATCACCGCTCCCGTGTTGGTAATTCCTTTACCGCCCCGTTTGGCGGTGCCGGCTGCGGATAGTTTTGGCGCGCTCCATGTCCCGCGCTTTTATTTCTGTAGCCTTCCTGGCCCTGCTCTGCGGCTGTGGCAACGCACCGGGCAAGGTGCGCACCATGGCAGACCCGCATGGCGGCGTTTTCAACTTCAACGAAACCCAGCCGCTCACCAGCATCTTTCCGCTCGGCATCACGCGCATTTCCGAGCAGCGCGTGGCTTCGCAGATCTACGAGGGCCTGGTGCGCTTCAACGCAAATACCCTTGCCGTGGAGCCCGCCTTGGCCGAAAGCTGGGACGTTGACCCCTCCGGAACGGTCTACACCTTTAAGCTTCGGGCCGGCGTGCACTTTCAAGATGACCCCGTTTTCCCCGGAGGCGAGGGGCGCGAGCTAACGGCCGAAGATGTGGTCCATTGCTTCACTTCGCTGTGTGAAAAAGGGAACGGCGACCAGGCATACTGGCTCTTCCAGGAAAAAGTGGCCGGTGCCGATGATTACCATGATTCAGGTGCCAAGGGCGGGCAGGTCAGCGGCATCACCGCGCCGGACAAGCAAACGGTGAAGATCACCCTCACAAGGCCCTGCCCCAATTTTCTGCAGAGCCTGGCCGGTGCCGGCTGCTGGATCTGGCCCAAGGAACTGGTGGACCAATACGGCGGCGACCTGTTCCGCCATGCCATCGGAACGGGCCCGTTCCGCCTTAAAGTTTCACGCCCCGAAGAGGTGATCGTACTGGAAAGAAACCCAAGCTACTGGGGCCGCGACACAGCTGGTTTGGCGCTGCCGTACTTGGATGCGGTGCGCATCACCTTGGTGCAGGACAAGGACGAGGAAATCGCGCAATTCCTCAAGGGCCACCTCAGCATGGTCACGGAGCTGTCCTTGGAAGGCATCGGCGTGCTGGCCGATTCCGTGGATGTGAAAACAGGCAAGCGCAGGTTCAACGTGGCGTCCACCCCGGCCTTTGCGGTGCAGTACTATGGCTTCAACGCTTCCAAGCCGCCCTTCAACGACATCCGGGTGCGCAAGGCCTTTGCCTTTGCGCTGGACCGCCACATGCTGGTGGACAGCGTGCTGCATGGCATGGCCGTGGCGGCGGGCCATGGGCTGGTGCCACCGGGCTTGGCCGGTTATCCGTACAGCATGGTGCCGGGCATCCCCTTCAACCCGGACAGCGCGCGCCTGCTATTGGCCCAGGCTGGTTATCCCGGCGGAAAAGGATTCCCCAGGATCCAGCTGCAGGTGAACAATTCGGGTTTTGGCTACCGCAGCGTGGCCAGCAAAGTGCAGGAGGAATTGGGCCGCGTGCTGGGGGTGGCCATCACCGTAAGCGCCGTAGCGCCCAAGGAGTATTACCAACGCATCGAGCGGGGCGAAGCCCTTTTTTGGCGCGAAGGCTGGGTGGCCGACCTGCCCGATCCGGAGAATTTCCTCGCCCTGCTCTACGGCAAGAACGCCGAAGCGGACACCTCCAAGCCATCCACCCTGAACACCACGCGCTACAACGATCCCCGTTTCGACGCACTTTTTGCGCGCTCCATGACCCACAAGAGCGAGCTGGACCGCATGCACGACCTGGCCGAAGCGGACAAGATCGCCATGCAGGACGTGCCGTTGTTGCCGCTCTACCACGAGCGCTACATCGTGCTGCTGGAGCCCAACGTGCAAGGGTTCGCCGTGAACCCCATGGAGCTGCTGGACCTTCGCTTGGTGAAATTGGCCCGGACGGCCGCTCAAGCACGCGTGGCCGACACAAGTTCGTACGCAATGCGCTTGGCCAGCGGCAGGAACGTCTCGATGCGCGGCAAGCTCAGGTCCGACTCGAACACGAAGGTGGCCGGATTGGGGAACGGGCCCGTGCGCACCAGTTCCGCCTTGATGTGCCCGTAGCCGCTGCCCAAGCCCACCGTCCACGTGGCGAAATAGCGTGTGCGTACCTGCCCGTGCGGTCCCGCCGGAACCGGTTTCCGCACCAGCGGAAGCGAGTATGCATACACCAGCGCCTCATTGTGCTGCCGCAGCAACAACCAGCCTTCCCGTGCATCCAACGGAAGCACGCCCACCGGCCCGAAGCGGATGCTGCGGTTCAGCTCCTCCCGCAGTTCGCCGCCGCGCTCCATGGCCGCATGCAACTTCGGCAATGCACGCCCCAACAGGCGCAGCACGGCATCCCAGCCTTTCTGCTCCAGCGGCCTGCGCAGCAGCCCCCGGCGCTTCAGGTCCATCCCTACGAGCTCCCCGGGAAATCCCGCTTCCAGCTCCTGGGACCGTACCGCCAATTCGTTAAGCCCCGCGATCCGAGCTTCCAAGTCATCCAGCCAGGGGTACAACTTCAGCTCGCGGTAACAGCCCTCCACGCGCTGCAGGTAGGCCAGCAACAGGTACTCCTCCAGCTCCGCATCCAGCGTGCCGGTGAGGATCCGTTCCGCAGGAAGACCGCTCCAGCTCAAGGGTTCCATTGACTATGGGAAAACGCAATGTTCATAAAAAGGTTGCACCACCAAACGCCATGCAGCCGCTGCTGGCCCAACTTTGGCTGCATCAATAAAGATACGCATGATCGCCCGTTCCCGCGCCATTTTCCCCCTGATCGCCTCGGCCGCCTTCTTCACCGCCTGCGTTCCGGCCCGCAAATACGAGGAGCTCAACAGCCGCTACAAGGCCAGCCAGGAAAGTGAAAGCGCCGCCCTGGCCAAGGCCCAGCAGGCCGAGGCCGCCATGAAGGACCAGCAAGTGACCGTGGAAGACCTCTCGCGCCGCAAGGAGATGCTGGAACGGGACACCTTGACGCTGGGCACCAGCCTGCGGCGCCTCACCACGCAATACGACAAGATCAACTCCTTGAACAACGAATTGCTGGACAAGTACAACGCCTTGGTGGCCGGCGGCAACAGCGAGAACCGCAAGCTGCTCAGCGACCTGGAAGCCAACCGCCTCAAGCTCCAAAACAAGGAGGATTCACTTTCCGTGCTCGCCAGTTCCCTGAAGGACCGTGAGGCCAAACTGGCCACCCTGCAAGCCGAGCTGGACAAGAAGGACGCGGCGATGAAATCCCTGAAGGACCGCGTGAGCCAGGCCTTGACCGGCTTCGAGGGCAAGGGCCTCACCGTTACCCAGAAGAACGGACAGATCTATGTGAGCCTGGAAAACCAATTGCTCTTCCCCAGCGGAAGCACCGTGGTGGACAAGAAAGGCCGCGAAGCCCTTTCCAACCTGGCCAGGGCCATTGAGAACGACAAGGACATCAACATCATGGTGGAGGGCCACACCGACACCGACAAGGTGCTGGGCGGCGCGGCCTACAAGGACAATTGGGACCTCAGCGTGCTGCGGGCCACCAGCGTGGTGCGCATCCTCCTGGAAAGCGCCAAGATCGACCCCCTGCGCATCACTGCGGCCGGCAAGGGCGAGTTCCAGCCCGCCGACCCCAACGACAAGGCCAAGAACCGCCGCATCGAGATCATCCTCGCGCCGGACCTCAAGCAGCTGTACGAGCTGGTGAAGGATCATTGAGCGCGCAGTTGCGCAGTTGCTGGCAGTTGCTGGCGCGGATCTGCGATCCGTGCCCGGTTCCATGAATTGCTGGCGCGGATCTGTGATCCGTGCCATCTCTGCCTCATTGCTGGCGCGGATCTGCGATCCGTGCCATCCCCATTGCTGGCGCGGATCTGTGATCCGTGCCGTCTCTGCCGGGAAGGAAAACTGCGGCACTTCGACAAGCTCACTGCGGCGCAGAAAGCAACCGAAGATCTGACGGCACGTCTTTGTTCCGTAGTGTCGATCAATCCAAAAACCATGTCCCATGAAACCAGTTCTACTCCCATTTGCCATATCGGCCGCAGTATTCGCACAAGCCCAGCCAGGCATCCAATGGCAGCGGTCGCTCGGTGGTTCCAGCTACGATGAGGCTTATGCCATGGGCCCATGCACGGGCGGGGGCTATGTGCTGGCCGGCCGCACCCGGTCCAACAATGGCGACGTTAACGGGATCCAGGGCCAGGATGACTTTTGGGTGGTCCGGCTGGACACCGCCGGCAACATCCTCTGGCAACGCCCCCTGGGCGGTAGCGCGAATGATGGCGCCGTGGAGATCCAGCAAACGGCGGATGCCGGCTTTGTGGTGGTGGGCTGGACCTATTCCAACAGCGGCCAAGTGAGCGGAAACCACGGCAATGCCGATGCCTGGGTGGTGAAATTGGACAATGGCGGAGTGATCCAATGGCAGAAGACCTTTGGCGGGTCCGCTGAGGATGCCGCGTACTCCGTGGAGCAAACCAGTGACGGCGGGTACATCGTTGCGGGCTACGCATACTCCACCAACGGTACCGTGAACGGAAACCACGGCGGTGCCGATGCGTGGGTGCTGAAATTGGATGCCTCCGGTACCCTGCAATGGCAAAAACCGTTCGGCGGTTCCTTGGTGGACAAGGCCTATTCCGTCCAGCAGGCCAGCGATGGAGGGTACATTTTCGCCGGGTATTCCAACTCCACGGACGGCGATGTGGACGGCAACCACGGCGATTATGATTTTTGGGTGTTGAAAATGGATGCCACGGGCAACTTCGAGTGG
Source organism: Bacteroidota bacterium (assembly GCA_018267065.1). Taxonomy (GTDB): domain Bacteria; phylum Bacteroidota; class Bacteroidia; order Flavobacteriales_F; family PHOS-HE28; genus PHOS-HE28. Next base: position 2,394 of record JAFDZG010000248.1, on the reverse strand, counting down.
CAAAAAACCATGGGCGGGACCAATGAGGAATATGCGTATTCCATCCAGCAGACCACCGATGGCGGCTATATCATTGGCGGATGGAGCGTTTCCAACAGCGGTGACGTGACCGGCAACCATGCCAACGGCGACTACTGGGTGGTGAAGCTGGATGCCGCAGCCAACATCACATGGCAGCGGGCCTTGGGAGGAAACATGGTGGACAAAGCTTACGCGGTGCGTGAAACCGCCGACGGCGGCTTTGTGGTGGCCGGCAGCTCCAACTCCACGGATGGCGACATCACCAACAACCATGGCATGGATGATTACTGGATCGTTAAGCTGGACGGTTCGGGGGCTTTGGTATGGGAACGGTCCTATGGCGGGTCCAATACGGACGTGGCCTGGCCCGTGCAGTCCACCACGGATGGCGGGTACTTGGTGGCCGGATGGAGCAACTCAATCAATGGCGACGTTTCAGGCAACCACGGCGACAAGGACATCTGGGTGGTGAAATTGGCCCCTGACGTCACGAGCATCGGTGAACAAGCCGCCATGGGGAACCTCAGCCTTTTCCCCAACCCCACCACGGGCCGGGTGACCCTTCAATTGGACAAGCCCCAAGGCCACTTGGATATCCGCATCACCGACTTGTCCGGGCGCTTGGTGAAGACCATCCCGGTGGACAACATGCGCAATCCTTCCTTCCAAATGGATGTGGCCAACGGGGTGTACTTCGTGCAGGTCCAAGCCGGCAACGGCAAGTCCGGCGTGGCCAAGGTGGTCGTGTACAAATAGCGCCTTAGTCAACTGTTTGTGACAGCGCGCATGCGCACGCCCAGGTTTTCATCCACGAGCACAAAGTGTTGCGCGGGTACTTCGGTAAAATCACCGGCCACATCGGTGAGCTTCTCGGAAACGATCAGCGCGGCATGTTCATGCTTGGCCAAGCCGGGCACCATGCGGCACACGTTGCCTTCGCACACGTACTTCTTCCCTTCGCTGTAGTACATCGTCAGCGGTGTGCTGCCGTCCGTTACATGGCGCAGACCCACGGCGATGCGGCCGTCCGTGTACACCATGTTCAGCCACGCAGGCTCCGTGATCGCGTGCTTGGCCATCAAGCCCTTCAAATCCGTGACCATGGCCTCGAAAGCATCGGCCACTTGGTCCGGCGTGGGCTTTTCGGCCTTCAGGTGGCCCAGCATCAGGGCAAAAAGGTGCTCGCTGTCCGTTTGCCCCTGCACCCAATCGTACTGCTCCTGCGGGAGCAAGTTGCACAGGTCGCGCTTGATGCGCTGGAAATGCTCCACGCCGCCGTTCTGCATCATCAACTTGTCCTTGTAGCGGAAGGGATGGCAGTTGGCCTCGGCCACATCACCCACGCTGGCCGCGCGCACATGCGCCGCGATGCAGTGCGAAACCACCTTGGGGGCCAGGTTGCGCAGGTTGCGGTTGTTCCAGGCCGGCGTTACGCTGGCAAACAAGGCCGGCTCCGGGCTGCGGTCGTGGTGGTACCAGCCCACGCCGAAGCCGTCACCGTTCAGCGGCTCCTCAATCTCGCGCGCCGCATAGCTCTGCCGGATGATGGAATCCGAAGGGTCGTACAGCAGTGCGCCCATGCTGATCGGGGCGCCGAGATAGGTGAGGAAACGGCACATGGCAACGGACTGCGCCCGATGGTACGGGCTTGCAGGCGGTGCAAAGTTGGGGTTCACCGCCAGCATCGGTGCCCGCCGATATTTGCAAGGCACCATTGCACGGACCCATGGCACGGAAAAAGGCGGACAACGAACTGAACAAGCTGCTCACCGCGCGCAACGCGCGGATGCACAAGTTGCAGGAGATCGTAAAGGAAGCGATCGACGAGCAGGAGCTGATCCTGAACAACCTGGCCCACCCGCCCCAGGAAGTGATCACGCGGGGGCAGAAACTGGCGGACAAGGTGGCGGCATTCGGCGGCAGCTGGGGCTTCATCATCGCATTCTTCCTGGTGCTGATCGCCTGGATCATCTACAATGCGCTGGCCGTGGGCAAGGCCGCATTCGACCCCTACCCCTTCATCCTGATGAACCTGGTGCTGAGCTGCCTGGCCGCCGTGCAGGCCCCGGTGATCATGATGAGCCAGAACCGGCAGGAGGAGAAGGACCGCAAGCGCAGCGAGAACGACTACCTGATCAACCTGAAAGCAGAACTGGAGCTGCGCAGCCTGCACCAGAAGATGGACCTGCTGCTGCAAGATGAAGTGCGCTCCATCAGCGAGGTGCAGCAGGAGCACTACAAGCTGCTGCGCACCATGGACCACAAGCTGGGGCTGCTTGCCGCCAAGCACGGCGGGGGCGGGGCCTGACCAACATTGCCCTGCTCCCTCAAGGCCTCCCGAAGGGAACCTTGCAGGAGGCACGCTCCCTGCGT
>JAFDZG010000247.1 GCA_018267065.1 Bacteroidota bacterium | reverse complement strand
GATCCTGCACGTCACCACTTTGTACTCCGGGCACATCGCCTCGCTGTCGTGGATGTCGCTGGTGATGAGATTGAGCATCACTTCCGGGAAGTGGAAGGTGCTGCTGAGGATGCCGGGTTTCACCTCGTCGGTGACGCGCGCCTTGATGTCCACCTTGCCACGCGGGCTTTCCACGCACACCATGTCCCCGTCGGCGATGCCGTTCTGTTGCGCATCTGCCGGGTTGATCAAAAGCACATCCTCGGTGAGCACCTCCACGTTGCCGGTGCGGCGCGTCATGGTGCCGCTGTTGTAATGCTCCAGTTCACGGTTGGTGGTGATGATGAACGGATACTGGTCAGCGTTGGCCAGCACTTCCGGGCTTTCCACCCAGGGCTTGAAGATGAAGCGGCCTTTGCCGCGCTTGAAGGTCTCCGTGTGCAGGATCTGTGTATCCGTCCCGTCGGCTTTCACCGGCCATTGCTTGCCGTTCTCGCCCAGCTCTTCCCACTTCACCCCGGCGAAGAAGGGCACGATGCGGCTGATCTCCTCCAGCACCCAGCCCGGGTGGTAGGTGGTGCTGGCATTGCCGCTGCGGGTGCCGGTGCGCTTGGCATAACGCTCCATCACATCGCAGACGATCTGGCCATCCGACCTTGTGCCTTCCAGCGGCGGCACCACTTGGTTCACGCGCTGGATGCGGCGTTCACCGTTGGTGAAGGTGCCGCTCTTCTCCAGGAAGCTGGTCGCTGGCAGGATCACGTCCGCGTAGCGCGCCGTTTCGGTCATGAAGATCTCCTGCACCACCAGCAGGTCCAAGCCTTCCATGGCCTTGATCACCTTCTGCGTGTTGGGGTCGGTCTGCACCACGTCCTCGCCCATCAGCCACAGGGCCTTCAGCTTGCCCTCAATGGCGGCGTTGAACATTTCGGGGATCTTCCAGCCGATGCGCGTGGGCATGGGCACGCCATAGTGCGCCTCGTACTGCTTGTTCACGGCACTGCTGGTGAGGTCCAGGTAACCGGCGCCCTGGTGCGGCTGCGCGCCCATGTCGGCCGCACCTTGCACATTGTTCTGTCCGCGCAGGGGATTCACGCCTGTGCCGCGCCGGCCGACGTTGCCGGTCATCATGGCCAGGTCGGCGATCTGCATCACCGCGAAGGTTCCCTGGTAGTGCTCGGTGACGCCCAAGCCGTGGAAGCTCATGGCCGCCGGGGCCTTGGCGTAGGCGATGGCGGCCTGGCGCACCAGTTCGCGGTCCACGCCGGTCTCGCGCTCCATGGCGGCGATGTCCACGGCGAGCACTTCTTTGCGGAAGTCGGCCCAGCCTTCGGTGCGCCGATCGATGAAGTCCTGCTTCACCAGCCCTTCGCTGATGATGTAGTACAACATCATGTTCAGCAGGGCCACGTTGGTGCCGGGCCGCAGCTGCAGGTGGTAGTGCGCATAGCGGGCCAGCTCGGTGCGGCGCGGATCGATCACGATCAGCGTCTTGCCCTTCATCACGTGCTGCTTGATCTTGGCGCCGGTGACGGGGTGCGCGTCGCTGGGGTTCGCGCCGATCACCAGGATCGCATGCGTGTCGTTCAGGTCGTCGATGCTGTTGGTGGCGGCACCGGTACCGAAGGTCTCCTGCATGCCCAGCGCGGTGGGACTGTGGCACACGCGCGCGCAGCAGTCGATGTTGTTGGTGCCCACCAGTGCCCGCATGAATTTCTGCATGAGGTAGTTCTCCTCGTTGGGGCAGCGCGCGCTGCTGATGCCGGCGATGGCGTCGGGTCCGTGCTTGTCGCGGATGGCGATCATCCGGTCGAGCATGAAGTCGTAGGCCTCGTCCCAGGTGGCGGGTACAAATTCCCCGTTGCGTTTGATCAGCGGGGTGCGCAGGCGGTCCGGGTGGTTGTAGAATTTGAAGGCATAGCGTCCCTTCAGGCAGGTGTGGCCCTGGTTGGCCTCGGCATCGTAGGGCGCGGTGATGCCCGCCACCTCGCCGTTCTTCACCTTCACGTCCAGGTTGCAGCCCACGCCGCAATAGGTGCAGGTGGTGCGCACCACTTCGTCGGCCACGGTTTCCTTGGCGCGGAACACATCGGTGATGGCGCTGGTGGGGCAGGCTTGCGCACAGGCGCCGCAGCTCACGCAGTCGCTGTCGAAGAAACTCTCATCGGTGCCCTTCACCACCACGTTACCAAATCCACGACCGGCCATGGTGAGCACCATTTCGCCCTGCACCTCGTCACAAGCGCGGATGCAGCGGTAGCAGCCGATGCACGCGCTGAGGTCGCTCACCATGTACGGGTGGCTGGTGTCCATGGGCGTGTCCTGGTGGTTCCATCCCTTGGGGTAGCGCACGGCATCCACATCCACGCCGAGGCGTTGCACCACATTGTAGAGCTCGTTCTTGCCGTGGTCCTCGGTCTTCAGGCGTTCGGTGTCGTAGTCGGTGAGCACCAGTTCCACGATGTTCTTGCGCAGCCGCTCCATGCGCGGGCTGTTGGTGGTGATGTACATGCCGTTGCCGATGGGGCTGTGGCAACTGGCCATCACCTTTTTGGGGCCATCTTCTTTCAACGCCACCTC
>JAFDZG010000246.1 GCA_018267065.1 Bacteroidota bacterium | reverse complement strand
TCCCGCATGGGCGTGCTGGGCCTGGGCCACACCCGCACCCTGGGCGAGCACAGCTACCTCTACACCAACCTCTCGCTCAGCGGCAACGGCAGCGGTACGGACTACACCGAAAGCCCCGCACCGGGTGAGAGCGCACAGGAACTCCGCCATGAGGACGACCTGGCCAAGTGGACCTGGCGCCTTTCCAGCACCTTGAACACGCGCATCAACGCGCACCACAAGCTGCGCTCGGGCATCATCATTTCCGCCGAACAGTTCCGGATGTACTCCAACTCCTGGGACCCCGACCGCGACCGCATGGTGGTGAACCTGGACCGCAGCGGCGAGGGCAACACCGTGCAGGCCTTCACCAGCTGGCGTTGGCGCTGGAACGAACAATGGACGCTGACCAGCGGCGTGCATGTGCTCCACTACGACCTCAACAACGCCACCAGCGTGGAACCGCGCTTGGCCCTGCGCTACCAGCAACGTCCGGACCGTGCTTTCACCCTGGGTGCGGGACTCCACTCCAAGACCGAGGCGCTGATGACCTACCTGGCGCAGGATGTGGATGCCGACGGAAAGATCACCACGCCCAACGAGCACCTGGGCCTCACCCGTGCAGCGCACGTAGTGGCGGGCTATGAGCAGCGCCTTGCGGAAGACGTGCAACTGAAGGCCGAGCTGTTCTACCAATACCTCTACGACCTGCCCGTGGAGAACGATCCCACCAGCGCGTTCACGGCCAACAACATGGTGGAATGGTTCACCAACAAGCCGCTGGTGAACGAAGGCACCGGCTACAACCGCGGGTTGGAACTGAGCGTGGAGAAGTACTTCACCCGTGGATACCACTACATGGTCACCGCCTCTTACAGCGAATCAAAGTACAAGGCCTTGGACGGACAATGGCACAACTCGCGGTTCAACATTGGGCCGGTGGCCAATGTGCTTGCCGGCAAGGAGTGGAAGCTGGGCCCCGAGGACAAGGACCGCACGCTGCTGGCCGGGTTCCGCTGGTCGGTGCAAGGCGGCCAGTACTACACGCCGATCGACCTGCAGGCCAGTATCGCCGCCGGTGAGCAGAAGGACGGCACCCCGGTGTGGAGCGAAAAGGCCGCTGCCATCCACAAAGTGGACATCGTGGCCAGCTACCGCGTGGGGCGTCCCAAGGTGAGCCACGAGTTCAAGGTGGATGTGCAGAACGTGCTGAACGCGGCCAAGCCGGTGTATTACTACTACGACAAGCGGACGCGGACCATCAAGGACGTGCCGCAGTTGGCGCTGTTGCCGGTTGTCCAGTACACCTTGCGGTTCTGAGGCTTACTGGTACGGTATCAAAGAAGCGCTCATGGCGGCCAATTCGTGAAGCAGTGAAGATGTAGGGAAACCATGCCCATCTTCACTTGTTTTCCTCTTCACCGGAACGGAGGAGGCGATGGAAGACCGGATCTTTCTCACCGGCTCAGTAGTTCTGCATCACACCATCCTCCGGACCTGTGGGGCTTGAAAGGAGAATGGCCGGGTGAAAAGGAAGATCCATGTGGCGATGGAGCAACAATTCGCGGTGTGCTTACCTTGACCGGGGAAACGGATGCTTGGAACCTTTGCTGATCAATTGCACCGGATGTTGCGTTTGGCCATTGCCGTATGCTCCGGCTTGGCATGCACGGCCACACAAGCGCAACCCTATTGGGCCTTAAAGGCGGGAAGTCCGGGCAATGATCACATTGCCGATGTGCAAGTGGATGTGGATGGCTCCATCTATGTTACCGGGGACTACGGCGGAACCTTTTTGCTTGATAGTGTGGGCTTGGCCGGTTATGGGGGCCTTGATGCATTCGTGGCCCGCTTGGATGCCGCAGGGAACTTGATCTGGTTGCGACGCGGGGGAGGTGCCGGGATCGATCGCGGCTTGAAGCTCTCCGTGGGCAACGGTGGCGCAGTTGCCGTTGCCGGCGAGTTCATGGGGACCGCCAATTTGTTTGGCACCACGTTGACCAGTGCCGCTGGCACCACGGACATGTTTGTTGCGTTGGTGAACAAGACGGATGGCACGCTGCAATGGGTGCGCCAAGGAGGCGGGCCAACGGGCACGGATGCCCCTGCCGGGGTAAGCATGGCCCCGGACGGGCAGGTGGCGGTTACCGGCTTGTTCCGGGGCACGGCGCAGTGGGATGCAACTTCATTGACGAGCACCAACGATCCGGATACCGGCTTGCCCAGTGCCGATGTGTTCATTGCCGATTATTCACCCACAGGCTCGTTGCTTTGGGTGAAGCAAGGCGCAGCCCCCAAGGACGACCAGGCCGTGGACATCATCCATGATGCCGCGGGCAACTTGTACGTCGCAGGCCAGTTCAGCCAGGACATCACTTTCGGCCAGACGTACACCAACACCATGTTGAACGCGGGATTCCTGCTTTGCCTCGCACCGGACGGCACGGACAGCTGGTTCCGCCGCATGGGCGGCGCAACCTTCAACCAAGTGCGGGACATTTCCCTTGCACCCGATGGTGGTCTCCTGGTGGTGGGGGACCTGCAAGGAACCATGGTTTGGGCTGGGGGCACCAATGTTCCGGTTCCCGGAAGCGGGGCTTATTCCTACTACTTGTTGAAGGTGGGCAGCGATGGGCAGTTGTTGGAGCTGTCCACCAAAGGTTCCACAAGCGGGGTTACGGTGAGTGCAGTTGCGGCGCAAGGCAACTCGGTTGCGGTGCTCGGATCATTCACCTGCCAGTTTTCCGATCTCATGCTTTTTTATGGCAGCGATGCCCTGTTCATGGCCACAGGCACACAAGATCTGTTTGTGGCCAAGCATGCGTTGAACGGTTTGGCGCTGCAGGAGGCGCAGCAGTTCGGGGGCATCTCCGGCAAGACGGCCGGAGGGATGTGTTACCTCCCCGGAGGTGATCTGGTGTTTTGCGGATCGTTCCAGGGAACACTGATTTTCCCCGCACAGCCCGGCTTTGCTGCGGAGATTTCCACTGAGGCCACGACCCTGAACGGAAATGATGCAACGAGTTACTGCGGGGACCCCAACTACGGTTCTTATGCCGGCATTGTTGCTTCGGCTTTCGAAGACGGGTTCCTGGCGCGCGGATACGTGCAGGGCAGAAGGCCCTATGATTGGTGGCGCCGTGAAGGCGGGGATTGTGTACTTGAGAGAGGTGACTTGTGCATTATAGCCGGGCCTGTACCCGCGGATTGCTTGGATAGCTTGGCCATCTGCCCTCTCGGTGAAATTTATGCAACCGCATCCTTTTCTGTTGTGAAGGTGCCCTACCTGTACAGCATCGGTCCTGCCGCCGATTTAACATGGTCGGATGGAAGCCCAGACTACAGGCATCCTCCCATCACGGCTTCAGATATCTTTTGGGCGCAAGTCACTGCGCTGAACGGGTGCTGGCAATGGGCAGATACAGTGCAGGTGCATGTCAATCCATCGCCGACCACACCGGTGATTTCCGGTGATTCCGCAGTATCCGTGCAGGAATCCTTTCCGGGTATCATCGGACTCTGCAACTCACAACCCCAATGGGTGTGGGCGAACAATGTTCCCTCTGATTGTTCCGTGATTTGGCAGTCGCCCTCCGGTCAGGCGGTAACCAACGATTCGGTGCTATTGGATACTACGGGATTTTATCATTGCAACTATGTGAATTCCTTCGGGTGCGTTTCAAGTCAGGCAGTACAAGTTGAAGATAATGCGTTTGTTTCCTTGGACGGACTGGGCATGTCCATGGTCGTTCAGTTTCCGCAGGATCCGGACCAGAACGACACCATCGATGTTTGCCCTCAACCGTTCATTTCTTACAACTATGTTCCATCTTGGACCATGAACGGTGCCCCGGTGGAGCACATTCCTGCTGGCCTGAACCTTCATTACGCACTTTCCCCAATTGAACCGGATTTGCCGAACACGGATGGACCAGGCGGCGGAGCCATACTGGTGCTTACAGAAGGCTGGCGCGTCTTTCACGTGGTGGTCCGGGTAGATAACGGTGGGTGCGGTGATACGTTGTTTGTCCATGGTGTGGACAGCGTGTACATAAGGTTCTTCGCCCCCGTTCCCGTTACTGTCCAATTTTCCGGACCGGAGGTGATATGCAGCGGCGATACAGTGATTTTCACGGCCTCATGCAACATCTGTGATTCCTTGGCATGGAGTTCACCCGGTGGCGCTCCATACGGGGCAATGGGTTATCGGATGTGGGCACCGGGTTATCTGTTGCTCACTGCCATGGCGGTGGACAGCAATGGCTGCAACGTTACGGGGGCTGCCTTCCAGTATATCCCCACGCCCAACCCACCAGTGCTCACCGTTTCACCTCCCGATGGCATTCTATGTCCCGGGGCTGCTGCAACCATTACCACCACCGCACAAGGCACCAATGTGGTGTGGTACGGCCCCTTCCCGCCGATCAGCGGCTTGGGCACCACGTTCACCACGGCCACGCCGGGCACGTATTTTCTCGGCATGGATGTGCAGGGTTGCCCCCTCACCAGCAACAGCATTACCATCAGCCAGTACGGCACGCCGTTCCTAGCGCTGAACGGGGCACAGGCGCTGTGCGGGCCGGATGACCAGGTCACCATCCAAGTGCTGGCCACGCCTGGGGCTTCCATCGTGTGGGATGCACCCTTGGGTGGGAACGCACCGCTGCAGGTGGTGGATCAACCGGGAACCTACACTTGCTCAGTTTCTTCCTGTGGGATCACCACAACTCTGGGCATTGTGGTGGAGAACGGAGCGGTCCAAGCGGCGATCTCCACTCCCTCTCCGTATGTGCTTTGCCCCGGTGATACGCTCGTGCTTCAAGCGGATACCGGGGCTTATGCGTACAGTTGGCTGCCGGGGCAGGAAGTTGGCCCGGACCTGGTCGTTTCCCAACCGGGCACATATAGCGTGGTGATGACCAACTCATTCGGCTGCACTGACACATCAGCCGCCGTGCAGGTAACACAGGCGGTTGTTCCGGGCCCGCCCATTGCCACCGGCGATACGGTTTGCGGCGGCGATACGGCAGTAGTGCACGCTTCCGGCACCGGGCAAGTAAACTGGTACGCGGTGGATGGTTCGCTGCTGGGCAACGGCCAGTCCTGGTCGTTTGCACCGGGCACCAGCATGCTGCTCATTGTGCGGTTGGCGGAAGGGAACTGCACGGGGCCGGCCGACAGCGTTTGGGTGGAGGTGTTGCCAAGCCCCGGCGCACCGGTCTTGACGGGACCGGACAGTATTTGCTTGGGCACGCCCTTGCAGATCATGGCCCAGGATACTGGATTGGTGCAATTTCAATGGACCACGCCGACGGCATCGCTCCAAGGTGTCGGCATCAATATTCCCGCAACCACCGCGGCGGATATGGGCGCGTACGTGTGTACGCCGTTTTTGCAAGGATGCGATGGACCGCCATCATCCCTGTTTGTAACCATATTGGAACCGGTTGCTCCGGGGATCCCGGCGGATACGGCGATCTGTGCCGGCGAAAGTGTGACGTTGCAACTTCCCCCGGGATTCAGTGATGTTCAATGGTCCACGGGCGGTACCGGTTCATCCATTGTGCTTACGGAACCGGGTGCGGTAAGCGTACAGGCCATGGATCTCCATGGCTGTGCAGTGCAAGCCATGGTGCAGGTGGGTGAAGAGGTGTGCGGGTTGGAGGTGCCCAATGTGTTTTCCCCCAATGGGGACGGGGTCAATGATGTTTGGCTGCCCACCGGCAATTTCAAAGGCTTGGACGTGAGGGTCTGGAACCGCTGGGGAAACCTGGTTTATGAAGGGAACCTGGTGCATGGCGGCTGGGACGGGCACACGCCCGCCGGAATTGCGTGCAGCGATGGAACATACTTCTATTCGATCACGGTCCGTAGTGCGGATGCTGCCGTGGAAGTCCTTGCCGGCACCATTGAATTGGTCGGTTCAGGCCATTGAGCCGGTGTGTGTGCCGGTCAGAGGCCAAGTTTCTTCACCAGTGCGCCCACTTCCGCTTCCGTGCTGCGCAGCATTTCATTGCAGAACGTGATCAGCATAACGGCACGCTTCACCTTGGCGGAAAGGTCGTCCACGGAAATTTTGTCCTGCTGCAGGTCCTGCATGATCTGCTCCAGTTCGGCGTAGGCCTTTTCATAGGTGAGCTTCGCTTCAACCTTTTCCATCGGCTTCGATCTTGTTGACGGTGGACCACGTTCTTCCGTTGGCAAAGGTGGTTTCAATTTCGTCACCGGGCTTCAGCAACGCCGCGTGCTTGATGGCCTTTCCCCCGGCCCGTGCAATGCTGAACCCGCGCTCCAGCAGCCGCTCCGGGGCAAGCAGGTGCACGGCGTTGCCGATGCCCTCCAGTTTGCCGATCACATGCTGGATGCCCAGCTGGGCGCGGGCTGCAAGGGCGGAAGCCATTTCGCGGACCCGTGCTGTTTCCACCTGGGCCAGTTTGTGGCGGGGCAGGACAAGCAGGCTTTGGCCGAAACCGTCCAGCAGTTTGTCCTGCCCGTTCAATTCTTCGGTGATCAGGCGCGTGAACTGGCTGGTGAAGGTGTGCAATGCACCGCGTTGCACGCGGCAATGCGCAGCGGGCCGCATGGTGGCCATCTCCCTCCAGGCGCCAAGTGTTTCCTTGTGCCGGGAAAATGCGGCAAGCATGGTGTTGTGGATCTCCGACAGCATGCCGGTCATGCCTGTTTCAAAATAGAGCATGCGGTCCACGATGAAGTCCGCGGCTGCCGTGGGCGTTTTGTGCGGGCTGTTGGCGATCAGGTCCAGCACCGAAATGTCCACTTCATGGCCGATGCCGGTAAGAACGGGGATGGGCAACGTAGCCACCAAGCGTGCAAGTTCCAGGTCGTTGAAGGGCTCAAGGTCCAGCTTGGAGCCGCCTCCGCGAATGATCACCACGGCGTCGAAGCATGGTGGATCAATGGCGGACACGGCAGCGCGGAGTTCGGCAGCAGCCGCGTCGCCCTGCACGGACGCATTGAAGACTTGCACGTGGAAGCGGTAGCCGTGCTCGTTGTTCTCCAGGTGCTGCATCAGGTCCGCGTAGGCGGCGGTGCCTGCAGAGGAGATCAAGGCGATGCGCTGGATCACGATCGGCAGCGGCAGCAGCCGGTTGCGGTGGATAAGGCCCTCCGCTTTCAGCGTGGCGATGGTTTCGCGCTTACGGCGCTCCATCCCGCTGATGTTGAAGTCCAGGTCGATCTCCTCGATGGCCAGGCTCAGTCCGTATACCAAATGATAGCGTGGTTTGGCCAGGAAGAGGATCTCCACGCCGTCCTTCAGGATATTGCCGCTTTCAGCCCCAAGCGCATGGCGGATCTGCTGCAAGGAGGAGGACCAAATGGTGCCGCGCATCACGGCGACCTTCTCGCCGTCCCGGTGCTGGGCAAGTTCCAGGTAAGCGTGCTGCGTGCAGCGGATGGAGGCGATCTCCGCCTTGATCCAATAGGCTTCGCCGTGCGTGGCCTCCTCGATCCGCTTTTTGATCGCGGAGCCAATTTGGCTCAGTGTATAGACTTTGCGTTCCGCCATCGGCACGGGCAAGTGTACCAACTTCGGGCGAAGTTGGCCCCGGTGCCGGGATCATGGCGGCTACACGATGCGCTTGATGGTGCGCAAACGATGGGTATAGCAGCCCGCTTCAGCATTGAAGATGCCCTGGTGGTCCAAGGTATCGATCCGTACGCGGCCCGAGGCATGCAGGATCCGGTGCTTTTCAAGGATGATGCCCACGTGGATGATGCGGCCTTCATCGTTGTCGAAAAAAGCGAGGTCGCCGGTGGTGGCCAAGTCGATGAAATCCACGGAGGTGCCTTGCTCCGCCTGTTGCCAGGCATCGCGTTTCAAGCTTACGCCACCGGCGAGGAAGAGCATTTGGGTGAGGCCGGAGCAATCCACGCCGAAAGGGGAGCGGCCGCCCCAGAGGTAAGGCGTGTTCAGCCACTGGTCCTTCAAGGCGAGGATCCGCATCACCGGGGTGCCGTTGGGCTGGGCGGTGGTGCGTCCGGGAAAGGTGAGCCGTTCCTGGCCAATGCGGAAAGCACCTGCGGCATAGCCCGGCAATACCGCGCCAAACGGCACCAGCAGCGCTCCTGATGCGGTGTTGATGTGCAGGAACTGTTCAATGGACCGAACGGGCTTCGCTTCCTCCCCCCCGGCAGCCGCGATCTGCTTCACGTCCGCCCAGCCTTCATAATCATCATGGTGGAACCGCAGGCGGGCCCATTTGCCGGCGCGTTCCAGCACATCCGCAGTTTCGCCAAAAAGCCATTGGGTAACCTGTTCGGCCCTGTCATTGGGCTCGGCGCGCACCGGCACGATGCTCAACGGGCAGATCGCTGCTTCCTGTTCACTCATGGGGCGAAAATGTGCAGGGACGGATGGGGCGGCACACGCCGCATCCCCAAGTTTTGCGCGGCGCCCCGTTGATGGCGGGAAATGAAAACGGGCCTGTGGAGAATGTGCTCCGCAGGCCCGTCGCAATGTACCGGCAGGATCAAAGTGCCTCGATCACCAGCGCGCTGGCACCGCCACCTCCGTTGCAGATGCCGGCCGCGCCATACTTCTTGCCGCGCTCCTTCAGCGCATGCACCAACGTTACGATGATGCGCGCACCGCTGCAGCCCAACGGGTGGCCCAGGCTTACGGCCCCGCCGTTCACGTTCACCTTGGCGGGGTCCAGGCCCAGCATGTTGGTGTTCGCGATGCCCACCACCGAGAAGGCTTCGTTCAATTCCACCAGGTCGATGTCGGCCATTTTCAGCCCCGCCTTCTTCACGGCGATGGGCACGGCTTTGGCCGGGCTGGTGGTGAACCACTCAGGGGCTTGCTCCGCATCGGCATAGCCCAGCACCTTGGCGATCGGCTTCAAGCCGAGGGCTTTGGCCTTGTCGGCGCTCATGAGCACCAGTGCCGCCGCACCGTCGTTGATGGTGCTGGCGTTGCCTGCGGTAACGCTGCCTTCCTTGGTGAACACGGGTTTCAAGGTTTTCAGCTTGGCGAAGTCCACGTTCTTGTACTCTTCATCTTCGCCCACTACCACATCGCCCTTGCGGCCCTTTACGGTAACGGGCACCACTTCCTCCTTGAAGCGGCCTTCCTTCCAGGCATTGGCGCTGCGGGTGTAGCTTTCAATGGCGAAGGCATCCTGTTCTTCGCGGCTGATCTTCTGCTCGGTGGCACAGAGGTCTGCGCACACGCCCATGGCCTTCTGGTCGTAAACGTTGGTGAGGCCGTCCTTGCCGATGCCGTCGATCAGTTTGCCATCGCCGAAGCGGTAGCCGTAGCGGCCATTCTCCACATAGTAGGGTGCGCGGCTCATGTTCTCCATGCCGCCGGACACCACCACGTCGGCATCGCCGAGCAGGATTTCCTGCGTGCCGTAAATGATCGCCTTCATGCCGCTTGCGCACACCTTGTTCACGGTGGTGGCGGGGATTCCGTCCGGCAGGCCGGCGAACTTGGAGGCTTGGCGCGCAGGTGCCTGGCCCAGGTTGGCCTGCAAAACGCAGCCCATGATCACGTCGTTCACATCTTCCGGCCTTACACCGGCTCTTTCCACTGCGGCCTTGATGGCCGTGGCTCCCAGCTCGGTGGCGGGCACGGTGGAAAGCGCGCCCCCGAAGGAGCCGATGGGGGTTCGTACTGCGGAAACGATAACAACTTCACGGGCCATGGAAATGAGGTTTTGAATTGGGCCGCAAAGGTACGGAGCAGCATGCTGGGCGTGTGTGCCGCTGCTTGGTGAGCGGCAGCCCAGGCGGAATGGACCCCGGAAGGACGGTGATGGACACGGCGAAGCAGCCGTGACCATCACCGTCCATTGAAGTCCATTGAACCCCAAATGGTTGTTTGGGGGATTGCGCGAGGCGCGCCATCCCTGGAGGGGGAGGCTTCACCGAACAAGCCCTCGGAGCAGCGCTCCGAGGGCTTGTTCATTTCCCGGCCCTCCTTGCAAGCTGTGCTCGTGGTGGGCCGGGAAATGAACAAGCCGCCCATTCGGGCGGCTTGTTCGGTGGCGGAGAGGGGGGGATTCGAACCCCCGGTACAGTTTAACCCGTACGGCAGTTTAGCAAACTACTGGTTTAAGCCACTCACCCACCTCTCCGAATTGGGCGGCAAATATAGCCGCCTGGTTCAAACTGCGATCCCGGAAGGATTCGAACCTTCGACCGCCTGCTTAGAAGGCAGGTGCTCTATCCAGCTGAGCTACGGGATCGTACGCATTCTTTCAATGAACCAAGAGGCTCAGCCCGATGCAGCGAAAACCTGTTTGTGCGTTGCGCGCAGGCCATCAAGCCAAGGGTACAAGCCGCGAAAGTAGGGCGGTACATGGTTATGGTGCCGCGCCGTTGAAGTGCAAACACAAAGGGCCGCCTCTTGTGAGACGACCCTTTGCCTTCCTTGTCGGGGTGGCAGGATTCGAACCTGCGACCCCCTGCTCCCAAAGCAGGTACGCTAACCGGACTGCGCTACACCCCGAACTTTTTCCTTGGCGGGGTGCAAAGAAAGGCTTTTACACGCAGTGTCGTGAAAATGTATCATGGGCGCTTGTGCAAGGTCCCATACTTCGCAGGCTTGAACTGCGTTCATTCCTGCCAAGATCCACCACCATGACCGATCAGAACAACGAAAGCAGCATGCCAGCACCGGGTGAGCCAACCGCCGGGCCGGGGAAGAACAACCGCATGGGCTGGCTGCGGCGCTCCATGACCTTCAGGGCGGTTGTGGTGGCCGTGCTGGTGCTGCTCCTGCTGATCCCTTTGGCCATGGTGCAGGAGTTGATCAGGGAGCGGGAAAGCCGCAAGCAAGAGGCGGTGGACGGCGTGAGCGCCAGCTGGGGCGGCAGCCAAACCCTCACCGGGCCATACATCAGTGTGCCATACCGCGCTGCGGTCCGGGTAGATCTGGGCGATGGGAGGAGCGAACTGCGCGATGTAACCCAATATGCCCACTTCCTACCGGAAATGTTGAACGTGTCCAGTTCCTTGGATCCGGAGAAGAGGCACCGGGGGATCTATGACGTGGTGGTGTACAAAGGCAAGTTCAAGCTGGATGCTGAATTCGCGGCCATGGCTGGCCGCTTGCCGGAGGTGGCCTCCGCGCTGCGCTGGAACGAAGCCGTGCTCTGCTTGGGCATTTCGGACCTGCGCAGCATCAAGGAGCAAGTTGCCGTAACTGTGGGAGGAAAGAATTTTGCCTTTGAACCGGGCTTGCCAAGCACGGACATGGCGGCCTCCGGCATCAGCGTTGCGTTCCCCATGGACAGTGCGGCGGTGCATGCGCCCATCAAGCTGGGCATAGCGCTGGACCTTAACGGCAGCGGGAGCATCCGCGTGGTGCCCACGGGGCGCACAACCACTGCCACGGTGCATTCCAGCTGGCCGGACCCCAGCTTTCAGGGCGCATTTCTGCCGGATAGTTCCAAAGTGGATGCAAGCGGGTTCAGCGCCCGCTGGACAGTACTTCACCTCAACCGCCCTTATCCGCAGGAATTCACGGGCAGCCGGGGGGATGAACTCCAGGCGAGTTCCTTCGGCGCGGACTTGATCCTTCCGGTGGATGAATACATGAAAAGCACGCGCGCCACCAAGTATGGCGCCATGTTGATCGTGATGGTGTTCCTGGTGTTCTTTTTCGTGGAAGTGCTGCAAAAGCTGCGGATCCATCCCATCCAGTACCTCTTGGTCGGGTTTGCACTTTGCGTGTTCTACACCTTGCTCATTGCGCTCAGCGAACACATCGGGTTCAGCAAGGCGTACGTGGCATCCGCGCTGGCCGTGATCGGGCTGGTGGTGTTTTACGCACGAAGCGTGTTCCGCGAGGTGAAGGCCACGCAATTGCTCGCGTTGGTGATGTTGCTGGTCTTCGGTTTCATGTTCACGGTGATCAACCAGGAAGACTACGCCCTGCTGATCGGCAGCATCGGATTGTTCATTGTCCTGGCCATTGTAATGGCCCTGAGCCGGAAAATTGACTGGGAGCGCGCCGGGGAGTGATCTGTGATTGCCTGATCATCGGCTGAAAGGCGGTTTGGTCGGGTACGGTGGGGGAGTGGTCGAATTGTTGATCATTCTTGCCGCGCAGGCCTGTACAAGTGCTTGGGACTGACGAATTTCGCGTGCCCTTCCCGGGGCATTAGACGGAACTACATGCGGTACATCCTTTCGCTCATCGGCCTGCTCCTTGGCATGGCCGCCCATTGCACGGATTATTACGTTTCGCAAAGCGGCAATGATTCCAATAACGGAACATCGCCTGCCGCGGCATGGCGCACCATTTGGCGTGTAAACCAAAATGCCTTCAGCTACCAGCCGGGGGACAGGATCTTATTTGAACGTGGTGGAACATGGCGTGGTGAGATCATTCTGGGCGTGAATGGAACAGCGGGCCAAGTAATTACAGTGGGTGCTTATGGCACCGGCGCAAAGCCCCTCATCAAGGGCAGTGAACTGGTCACGGGCTGGAGCAATTACCAAGGCCATATCTGGAGGGCTTCCGTTACCAGCGGAAGGGTGGAGCAGGTTTACGTGAACGGTGTGCGCATGACCCCCGCACGCTACCCCAACAGCGGATGGCTGCGCAACAACCAAGGAGGCGGCACGCAGATCCAAAGCGCGGACCTCACGCAGCCTTCGGGGTATTGGAACGGTGCCACGGCCGTAGTGCGCAGCTCCGCCAGTTCGTTTGATACGCTGGTGGTCTCCAATTATTCCACCGGCACGCTCAATTTCACCACACCCACCCTCAACTTGGGCAACACGCAATGGGGCTTCTTCATGAAGAACAAGCTTTCCGAGCTGGACAGCCCGGGCGAATGGTATTACGACCGCACCGCGCAGCAGCTCTACTTCTGGCCCCCCAACAATGGTGATCCCGGCAGCCAGAACGTGGAGGCGGCCGTGTACAAGACCGGTGTGAACTGTTACTGGCACCGGTCCTATCTCCGCATTGAGAACCTGGAATTCCGGCACCAGCGCCTTGCCGGTGTATTGAACGACGGTGCCGACCATGTGACGGTGGCAGGCTGCTCCTTCAGGGACCTTTACCATGGCATCCGTTGCGCCGGAACGAACAGCACCTATACCGGTTGCACGTTCAGGAACACCTATGCCACGGGCATCATGGCATTGGGCAACGGCATCCAGATCTCGGACAACACCCTGAACGCCATCGCACTGGTGGACGGTGAGGGTGAGAGCGCATGGGGCTATTTCGGCATCCGCACCACGGGTTCGGGCACCATTATCCGCGGCAACCGGTTGGACACCATCGGCTACATCGGGATCATCGCCGAGGCGAATGCCTTGGTGGAGAAGAACGTGGTGCACCATCCGCTGGCCTCCATGAACGATGGCGGCGGCATTGCCATTGATCACGCTGATGGCTTGGTGATCCAGGACAATATCGTAAGCGACCCCATCGGCTCCTGGCAGAACGGTTGCCCCAATACGGTGCCCCACAATGAGCGGATGGGCATCGGCATCTACTTCGGGAACACATCCATCAAGAACACCACGGCCCAGCGCAACACCGTGTACAACTGCCCGCAATCGGGCATTCACGTGGACCACACCATGGTGACCACCGGGCTG
Organism: Bacteroidota bacterium; assembly: GCA_018267065.1. Lineage (GTDB taxonomy): Bacteria > Bacteroidota > Bacteroidia > Flavobacteriales_F > PHOS-HE28 > PHOS-HE28. The sequence continues at coordinate 23,390 of JAFDZG010000246.1, read as the reverse complement.
CAGATCAAGGACAACGTGTTCTTCAATAACGGCGTGCAGATCACGGTGTCCGACTATTCCAACGCAACCGGTGCAGGCGCCACGCCCCCGTACTATGTGCCCAACTACAACGATGTGTACAGCGGAAACGTAATGTACTGCCTCACCAAGGACCAGCTCTGCATGCTGCAGTACAACACGCACGGGGCCGATCCGGTGGATTTCGGCACCTACGCCAACAACCGCTACTTCAACCCTTACAACGAACTCAGCATCAAGGTCATCAATTTCGTGGTGGGCAACCCGCGTTTTTTCAGCCTTGAACGCTGGCAACAGGAAAAGAACGAAGATGCTGGCAGCACACGCAGCCCACTCAGGTTGTCCGATTATGCAACCGTGCAGGAATTGGGCTCCAACCTGGTGATCAACGGGAATTTCACCAACAATGTGAACGGCTGGACCGGCTGGCCCACCAACGCACAAGTGAGCCGGGTAACCGATCATTTGGACAATGGCGCACTGAAGGCTTACCTGCCTGACAACAGCATGTATCCGAACTTCACGCTGCACAATCCGGACCTTTTCCCCATTCAGAACGGCGCGTGGTACCGGGTGCGGTGCAGCATCCAGAGCAACAACCCCGAGGATGTCACCGTGGGCATCAAGGGGCAGTCCACCTTCTCCACGCCTTACACCACGTGGCAATGGATGCTTCCGGCAACCTCGGAACGCCGCGACCTGGAGATGTATTTCCAGAGCGACCTTACGGACCAGGCACAGATCCAGTTCGTCAACGAATGGACCGACCCGATGTACTACCTCGATAATGTGGAGGTGACCAAGGTGACGGTGCAGCCGCTTGATCCGGCCGTGCGGCACAAGATTTTTGTGAATGAACTGGCAACCGCGCAAAGCTTTACGCTTCCGGACGGTTGCTGGAAGGATGTTGCAGGCAATTTCCTTGCGGCATCCATTACGGTGCCGGCCTACTCCTCGGTGGTTGCCTACAAGTATGAAGGCCCGGATTGCGGGGCTGCCGTGCCCACGGGCAAGGTCCGCGTTAAGATGATGCTGGGCGGGGCCATGCAGTCCGGAAGCTCGTTGATGCGCGACGACCTGCGTGCACAAGGACTGGTTCCTTCCATTGAACCCTATACGGCCATGGGCTATGTGGTGGAGAATGCCGGTGCTGTCGCTTCCCCTGCCGTGATGCAGGCAACGGGGTCCCAAGCGGTGGTGGATTGGGTGATGCTGGAATTGCACGAGGACAATCCCGCGTATTCCCTGGCAGGCCGCAGGGCTGCGCTCCTGTTGCGTGACGGCACGGTGGTGGCCCCGGACGGCAATGTGCTGTTGGGTTTCAATGGAACTACGGCCAACCGCCATGTGGCCGTAAGGCACCGCAACCACCTGGCGGCGCTTTCCACCACGCTGCTCACCGGCAACGGTGAACTGCTGGATTTCACGCTGCCTTCCACGCCCACCTTCGGAACCGCCGCCCAAAGGAACGTGGGCGGTGTGATGGCCCTATGGCCGGGCAACGTGAATGACGACGGCAAGGTGAAATATACCGGAGTGAACAACGACCGGGACGCGATCCTGCTGTTGACGGGCGGTTTGGAACCCACGCACACCGTATCGGGCTACAACAATTGCGACGTGAACATGGACGGCGTTGTGTCCTACACCGGGCCATCAAACGACCGTGACCAGGTGCTCATTGTACTGGGCAGTTCCCTCAGCACGCAGACCCGTTCAGAGCAGGTGCCGTGATCGCGGGTGATCGCCTAGATCACCTCGATGGACCCCGAGGGCAACCAGCCCACGGCACCGCTTGCCAAGCGCACTTCCTGCCATTCTCCATGGCGTTGCAAGGCACTCACCTTGGTTCCTTGGTGCAGGATGAAGAGCCTCGTGGAACCCGCATGCGGCTCTCCGAGGATGTCCACCGAAGGCGTCATGATGATGGCCGAACCACGGTCTTCCACCTGCTGCACCCGGTAGAATGCGAGAAGCGCGGAGCAAACGGTTGCCACAAGGGCAATTGCCGCAGTGCCGAACAACAAGCGCTTGGCACCGCGAGCGCGGGCCCATGTCCCGGTAATGGCGGCAATGGCCATGAGGGCGCAGGCCCAAAGTGAACGCCTGGCCCACTGGTCCACATCGGTGCCGCCCTGCAGCCTGTCCCACAAGGAGCCCAAGGTGAAGGAGGGCAGTTCGTTCATGCGGTCAACCACTTTGGCGCGCTCCTGGTCCAAGTTGGCCTGGATGTCCTCCGCACCGGGCGCAAGGCGCAAGGCACGCTCGTAGTACAGGATGGCGTGCGGCACATCGCCCAGCTTGCTCCAGCAGTTGCCAATGTTGAACAACAGGCTGGCCGAGGTCATGCGGGTGTTCACGGAATCATAGAGGGCCAGGGCGCTTTTATGGTCGCCTTTGGCATAGGCGGCCTCGGCGCGGCGCAGCAAGGCATCGGTACTTGATTGTGCCGCAAGCGGCAATGCCAGTGCAAGCAGGAGCGGTGTGAGCAGGCGCTTCATTTTCGTAACTGGTGTTCGATCCGGCTGATGATCTCCGCCGCCTCATCATAGGCTTGGCGTTGGGGCTTGGTTTCCAGCGGCGCAAAGCGTGCCATTTGGGCGTCGTTGATCAGTGCGATATAGGCTTCCGCCGTCCGGCCCCCGTCCAGGATGCCCAGTTTTTCGCGGATGGAAGTTTCGGTCACTTCGGCCACGCCCAGGTTGAATTTGTCGGCGAAGTAGCCCTCCAATGCCTTGCCCAGGGCATCGTGGAATGCGTTGCGGTCGTTCTTCTCCAATGCGGCTGCGGCTGCGGCCAAGCGCTGTTTGGCCACCTTGTCGGCACCGCGCCTGCGCTGGCCTTCGTGATCGCCGAGGCGCTGCTCCCGGCGGCGGTGCACCAGGAAGGAAAGCAGCAGCAGCAAGGGGGGGAGTGCCATCCCCAGCACGTATGCCCACGATCCAAAGAGGTAGTGGCCCTTGGGCCGCAAATCCAGGTCGCCGGTGCGGATGTAGCGGATGTCGGAGCCGAGGCGCTGCACGTCGCTCTGCACAGGTGTGCCCACGGTGGCGGTTCCGTTGCCATCCCCGGGGGCCACGTCAAAGGTCAATGGGGCGGAGCGCAATTGCTTGTACGTCCCGCTGGAAGGGTCGAAAAAGCTGAAGGTGAGCGTGCCCAGATCGTACTTCCCGGCATGGCGCGGGATCAGCAAATACTGGAACTCACGGCTTCCGCTCATCCCCGATCCGTTCACCGTGATCTTGTCGTTGATCTTCGGGTCGTAGGTGTCGAAATCGGGAGGCAGGGTGAGCTTTGGCGCGTCGATCAATTTTAAATTGGCCCTTCCGCTGAAGCGGACGGACAGGTCTATGGCTTCATTGGCCTTTACCTGCGGCGTACCGGTGGTTACTTCCATTTGCAGGTCGCCCACGGCGCCCATGAAGTCGGCAGGTTTTCCGCCTGGCAGGTCGATCACCGTGAGTTCGCTGGCATTGCTCTGGATGCGCACCGGCGTGCCACTGCTGAAGAAACTGGGGTTCACCAGGTAGTTCAGCGTCATGGGTTCCACGCGCAGCTTGCCGCTGTGCAGCGGAATGAGCACTTGTTTCTTGAGCACGGCAACGTTGTAGCGCAGGCCGTTGATGGTGGCCGTGCTGCCGTTCTGGTTGCCCATGTCCACTTCCTCGGCCCAGAAGCCGTTCAACTTGGGCAGGTTGTAATCCTGCGGTTGGAGCGAGTTGTAGCGGTAGTAGAGCGTGTAGGTCGCGATCACTTGTTCGCCCACGAAGGCCTTGCTTTTGCTGAGGCTGATGGTGCAGAAAAGATTGGGGTCCTTCTTCTGTGCACGGTCCACGTCCGCGCTGCTGCCGCCTGCCGCTCCCTTGGCCACTTTAATGGTGATGGGGTCCGTGTGCAGCACGCCGCCGCCCACGCGCACCGTGGATGAACCGATGACATAGCTGCCCGGTTGGGTGGCGGTGAGGTACCAGATGCGCGACACGGAGCGGCTCATGCGGCCGTTGATGCTGCTGAAGCTGCTGCTTTCCATCGGGCCTTGCATCACCACCATGCCGCCCCAGTCCGGGGTGGTCATTGCACCACCTGATGCGTTCTCCAGTGAGATCGTCAGTTTCACCGGTTCGCCCGCGGCGATCTCATTCCGGTCCACCGAAGCTTGGAAGGTGATCTGCTGGGCCCGCGCGGGAAAGCAGGCCAGCAGCAGGAACGAGGCAAGTGGTATGATGTTCTTCAACATGGTTCACCAATCCTTTGCAGGTGGGGAGGTGGGCTTGGGCTGCATCAGTCGCCGCACCTTTTCCTGCACGTCCTTTTCCTGCTGTTGCGCGGCATCCAGCATGCGCTTGGCATCCTGCGGGTCGATGCGGTCCTGCTGCCCCTGCTGTGCCTGGTCCTGTTTCTGCTGGTCCTGCTGGTCTTTTTGCTGCTGGTCCTTGTTCCGGTCGTTCTGCTTTTGCTGGTCCTGCTTCTGTTGGTCCCCCTGTTGCTGTTGGTCCTTCTTCTGTTGGTCCTTTTGCTGCTGATCCTTGTTTTGGTCCTGTTTCTGTTGCTGTTGTTGCCGTGCAAGTTTCTCCTGTGCGTATGCCAGGTTGTACCGGGTATCATCGTCACCAGGCGTGCGCTTTAGTGCTTCCTTGTATGCATTCACGGCTTCCTGGTACTTTCCTTGCCGCATCCAACTGTTGCCCAGGTTGTGGTAGGCTTTGGCCTGTGCATCCGGGCCCTTGGCCATGGAAGCGGCGTTCTCATAGCTCTGTTGGGCCTGTTTTACGCTGTCCTGCCGGTAAAGGGCATTGCCGAGGTTGAACATGCCCCGCTCGTCCTTTTCTGCATTGGAGTAGGCTTTCACCGCATCCTTCAAGTCACCTTCCTTGTAAGCCGAATTTCCCTGGCGGATGGCACGGTCGGCCTGCTGGGCATGAAGGCCCAATGCGCAGGCAAGCAGCAGGAGCAGGAGGTTCAGGCGTGCCATGGCAGGTGTTTTCCAAGGCGGAGGTGAATGGTGCGCTCGCCGATCAACAGGCCGATCAGGACCATGGCGCAAGCCACGGCAAGGAAGTACTGGAAGCGGTCTTCATGCCCCGCGAACTTATAGGTGCCCAGCTTGCTTTGGTCCATGCCGCGCAATTTGGCCACCAGCCGGCCCACCCCGGCATCGGCGGCCGTTGCGTGGATGTAATCGCCGTGCCCGGCTGCAGCGATACGGGCCAGCATGCCGCTGTTCAGCTTGGTGATCACCGTTTGCCCGTCCTTGTCCTTCTTGAAGCCTACCATGCGGCCGTTCACGCGGATGGGAATGGGCGCCCCTTGTTCGGAGCCCATGCCGATGGTGTTCACGATGATGCCGTCCGCTGCGGCACGCTGGGCTGCGGCCTCGCCGTCGTCCTCAAAGCTTTCGCCGTCGCTGATCACAATGATGGCCTTTCCCTTGGCGGCATCCTTTCCGAAGCTTCTGCGCGCTTCATCAATGGCGGCGCCGATGGCGGTGCCTTGGGTGTGCACCAGGTCGGGCCCCAGGCTCGGAAGGAAGAGCTTGGCCGCACTGCGGTCCGCAGTGATGGGCAGTTGTGTATAGGCTTCGCCCGCGAACACCACGATGCCAAGCCGGTCGCCGCTCATTTGGTCGATCAATTGCGAAAGGGCGCGCTTGGCCACTTCCAGCCGGTCCGGTTTGAGGTCTTCAGCCAACATGCTGTTGCTCACGTCCAGCGCGATCACCACGTCCACGCCCTTGGCGGTAACTTCTTCCAGGCGCGTGCCCATCTGCGGCCCGGCAAGCGCGAACACCGCAAAGCTGAACCCGTGGCGCAGCAGGAGGAACTTCAGCGTGGAACGCCAGGAAGAAACACCGGGAACCATGTCGGCAATGAGCGGATCGCTGCCGAAGCGGTGCAGTGCGCGGTTCTTCAAGGCCAAGCCTATCAGGAAGGCCAACACCAGGGCGGGGCCCGCAAGCAAGCCCCACAGCACGTCGGGCCGATGGAAACGGAACTGGGGCAGGTAGTGTGCGGCGGAATAGAGGAAGGCGCCCCCGATGGCCCACGCCAGTGCTTCCACGCACAGGACCACCGCGGATACTGCGCCGGTTCGGTATGTGCCGGGCGTGCTCATGGCGTGGTGCGGAGAATGGTGTTGCCCAGCAGCAGGGAGAGGACGAGCAGTGCGCACCCGCCCGCCAGGGGCATGAAGTATTCCTCGGTGTGGCTGCTGTGCTCGGTCACTTTCACGCGCGTTTTCTCCAAGCGGTCGATCTCCTGGTAGATCTCACGCAGCTTCTTTTCATCCGTGGCGCGGAAATAGCGCCCGCCGGTCATGGCCGCCACCTTCTTGAGCATGGCTTCATCCACGTCCACGTCCACGTAATCGTACTTGTATTGGCCGTTGGGATAGATCGCCACCGGGGAGAGCGCTTTTCCGCGCGTGCCCACGCCGATGGTGTATACCCGGATGCCGAGCTCCTCGGCGATCTGTGCGGCATCCAGCGGTTGTATGGTGCCGGCGTTGTTCATGCCGTCGGTGAGCAGGATCACCACCTTGCTTTTGCCCTTGCTTTCGCGCAGGCGGTTGATGGCGGTGGCCAGCCCCATGCCCACGGCGGTACCACCGTTGATCATGCCGGTCTTGGCCTTCATGAACAGGTCCTTCAGCACGTCGTGGTCCGTGGTGAGCGGGCATTGCGTGAAAGCTTCGCCTTCGTACACCACCAGCCCGATGCGGTCGTTGGGCCGGTCGTCAATGAAGCGCATGGCCACGTCACGCGCGGCGTCCAGGCGGTCCGGGTTGAAATCCTTGGCCAGCATGCTCGCGCTGTAGTCCATGGCGATCATGATGTCGATGCCGTCATGGGTCACGTCCTGCCAGCTGTCCTTGCTCTGTGGCCGTGCCATGGAGAGCAGCAGGAGGGCAAGGCCCAACAGTGCCAATGCAAAAGGCACGTGGCGCGCGTGCGCAACCAGGTCCACGGGGCCGTGCTCCATCGCCTTCAAGGTGCTCAAGGTGGCGGATGGCCTGCGCTTGTTGCGCCGCACCACGAACCAAATGGCCAGCAGCGGCACCAGGGCGAGCGCCCAAAGCATGCGCGGGGCGGCCAGTTCGTAGTGGTCCTTCAGCCACCACCACGCGGCGAAGGTTGCCGCATGCACCAGGAGCAGCAGCACCACGAGGATGATGAGGTCACGCGAGCGGCGCATCTGGACGTGTTTCCGCCGTTTCCTGCACCAGCCGGACGGCAGTGGACATGGCTTGTTCGTTCTCCGCGGGCAACGCTTTCCATTTGGCGAACTTCACCATGTCCGCCAAGCGGAGCACTTGGGCCAACTGCCCACGGGAGGCCGAGGGCATGCTGCTGAGGCGCAATGCCGCCAGCAGTTCCTCACTGGTCTGTTCCAAGGCGCGCACCCCGTAGCGCTCCTCGATGTACCCGCGCAATATGTCGGTGAGCTCCGAATGGTATTCTTTCTGGCGGTCCTGTTCCCACAGTTTTTTCTGCTGCAGGGCTTCCAACGCAAGCAGGGTGCGCACATGCAGCGGGGCCTTCGGCGGCTCCGGGGCCAATGGTTTCGGGCGGCGCTTCCGCTTGCGCAGGTAAATGATCAGCGCGGTAAGGACCGCCACCAGGGCAAGGCCCCCTGCTACCCAGGGCCACTGCTCCCGCAACCATTCCATCAGGCTGAAAGGCAGCGTGTAGATTTCCTTGATGTCGCGGAAGGCCTTGGTGGTGTCCACGGCCACGGTGTGCACGGTGAGCAGCAGCGGTTCAGTGCCCACGGTGTCGCCATTGATCACGAACTGGAAGGGGGGTATCGCCCAGAATCCCGAATCCCAGGAGGTGATCGTCAAGGTGCGCGTTTGCTTGAAGAGGTACGGGTCCTTGGCCTTGTCGGGAAGGATGGTGTCCACATGGCTGTCGTGGAGGACGGGCACCTTGGCGGTGAGGGTGTCCGTGATCGCTGGCCATTGGATGTTCACATGGCCGCTGTCCACGCGGTAGGTCACGCTGAGTTCCAAATGGGCTTGCTGGCCGATCAAGATCTGGGCAGTGTCCAATGCGGCATGCGGCTTCACCTGCTGGGCATGGGCAGGCACACCGGCCAAGCCTGCCAGTAGCGCGGCCACCGGGGCCAATTGCAGCCGCGGCCATGCGCGGCTGTTCCGTTCTGCTGCCCTTTCCGTCATCAGTCGCGTTGGCGGAACAGGTTCATCAAAGGCTTCACGTAGCCGTCGCGCGTGCTGATCACGGCATGGTCCACGCCGGCACGGCGAAGTGCGTCGCGCGACCGGGCCTGATGCTTCAGGGCTTGAGCCCGGTAATGATCGCGGACGGCTTTGTTCCTGGTGTTCACCCATTGGGTTTCACCGGTTTCAGGGTCCCTGAACTGAACCAGCCCCATGCTGGGCAGTTCCAGTTCACGCGGGTCGGTGGTCCGCAACACCACCAGGTCATGCCTGCGGTTGGCGATCTTCAGTGCATCGTCGTAGCCTTCGTCCATCAGGTCGCTGATCAGGAACGCGATGCTGCGTTTCTTGATCACGTTGTTCAGGTATTTCAGCGCGCCCGTAATGTCCGTTCCCTTGGACTTCGGCTGGAACTCCAGCAGTTCGCGCACAATGCGCAGGATGTGGCCACGTCCTTTTTTGGGCGGGATGAAGAGTTCCACCTGGTCGGTGAAGAGGATCAGGCCCACCTTGTCGTTGTTCTGAATGGCGCTGAAGGCAATGGTGGCGCACGCTTCGGTGATCAGCTCGCGCTTCAATTGCTGGGCGGTGCCGAAATCCCCGCTGCCGCTCACGTCGGCCACCAGCATCACCGTGAGCTCGCGTTCCTCCTCAAAGATCTTGATGAAGGGGTGCCCCAGGCGTGCCGTTACGTTCCAATCGATCGCACGCACCTCGTCGCCCGGCACGTATTCGCGAACTTCGCTGAACGCCATGCCGCGCCCCTTGAAGGCGCTGTGGTACTCACCGCTGAAGATGTGGTCGCTCAAGCCGCGTGTTTTCAGCTCGATCGTCCGAACCTTCTTGATGAGGTCCTTGGTATTTCGTTGGGTTGCGATAGGAAGTTGGCGAATGGTGATCCGTGATTGGTGTTCTCCGCGATGTGCCTTGGCGGCGGGTATCTAATGGCCGGAAGCTGGCAACCGGCAATCGGCCATTTCCATCAAGGCACTTCCACCGTGTTGAGCACGCGGTCAATGATCTCGGCCACGGAAATGTTCTCCGCCTCGGCTTCGTAGGTAAGCCCCACCCGGTGCCGCATCACATCGGGGCAAACGGCGCGAACGTCCTCGGGGATCACATAGCCGCGCCGTTTGGTGAACGCGTATGCCTTGGCGCCCAGCGCCATGTTGATGCTGGCGCGGGGGCTGCCGCCGAAGCTGATCAACGAAGTGAGGTCGTTCAGGCGGTACTGCTCCGGCTTGCGCGTGGCATACACGATGTCCACGATGTACTGCTCGATCTTCTCGTCCATGTACACCTCGCGGACCAGCTTGCGGGCGTTGATGATATCGTCCGGGTGGATCACCTTCTGCACCGGAATGCGCGGCGTGGCGGCGGTGTTCTGGCGGATGATGGAACGCTCTTCCTCCTTGCGCGGGTAATCCAGCACCACCTTCAGCATGAAGCGGTCCGTTTGGGCTTCCGGCAGGGGATAGGTGCCTTCCTGTTCAATGGGGTTCATGGTGGCCATCACCAGGAACGGCTCCGGCAACTTGTAGGTGTTGGGCCCAATGGTGACCTGCCTTTCCTGCATGGCTTCCAGCAATGCGCTTTGAACCTTTGCCGGCGCGCGGTTGATCTCGTCCGCAAGGATGAAATTGCTGAATATCGGCCCCTTCTTCACGCTGAACTCCTCGCTTCTCGGGCTGTAGATCATGGTCCCCACCAGGTCTGCAGGCAGCAGGTCCGGGGTGAACTGCACCCGGCTGAAGCCCACGTCCACCACATCGCTCAAGGTTTTTATGGCCAGGGTCTTCGCCAGGCCGGGCATCCCCTCCAGCATGATATGGCCATCGGCAAGGAGGGCCACCAGCAGTTTTTGCACCATGTCCTTTTGGCCCACGATGGTCTTCTGCATTTCCTGGTCGATCAGGTCCACGAAGGAGCTGGCTTGCTGGATGCGTTCATTGAGCGCACGGAGCGTGTCCGAAGTGGATGCCGTGACGGTCATCGGGGATGTCTGGTCCATGTCCATGGGAGGTGGCCGTTTTTTCCGGCGCGATTGCAAAATTGCCGCTATTGGCGGGCTTTTCCGGTGGTTTTGCAGTTAACATGTGTTAACCGCTGCGGGCTTAGGCACATACCTTTGGGCAACTTTACGAAATAGGGAACGCCATGGGTGCTGAAAGTGAACCAATGACCTTGCAAGGGACGATCGGATGCGTGCGCAAATTCCATGATGCGTTCGGCATTTCCTGCGCGGAAGGGCCTGCGGGCAACATTGGCATGGAAGGGGCAAGGCTCCGGCATGAACTGATGCGCGAGGAGAACGAGGAATATCTGGCGGCCGCCGAACAGGGCAACTTGGTGGAAGTGGCCGATGCGCTTGGCGATATGCTCTACATTCTTTGCGGAACCATTCTCAAGCATGGCCTGCAGGACAAGATCGAAGCCGTTTTCCGCGAGATCCAGCGAAGCAACATGAGCAAGCTGGGGGAGGATGGAAAACCCATTTACCGGGCCGACGGCAAGGTGCTGAAAGGAGCGAACTACTTCCGCCCGGACATTGCCTCCGTGATCGGTCAATGACACTTGGGCATGGATCTTTCACGCCTCCTTGAACGTGCCCGGAATTCGGCGCTCCGGCGTTATTGGTTGAACGTGGGCCTGCGCCGGTCCATTCCGTTCAACAAGCCCCATGGCTTCCGGGTTGTGCCGCTTGCAAACGGCGGTATCCGCGTTGAAGTCCCCTTCAAGCGGGCAAACCTCAACCACATTCACGGCATGCACGCGTGTTGCTTGGCCACGGCGGCCGAGCTGTGCAGCGGCCTGGCATTGATCGGAAGCTTGGACCCCAAACAGTACCGCATCATCATGATGAGCCTGCACATGGACTACCACTGGCAGGCGAAATCCCGCGCTTCTGCGGTATTTGCACCGTCGGAAAAGGAAATCGATGCGCAACTGCGCGTTCCGCTCGGGTCCTCGGAGTCCTGCTTGTACGTTGCCGAGGTGCCCGTTCATGATGAAGGCGGGAAACACCTGGCCACCGGGCGCATTACATGGCAAGTAAAGCGTTGGGACAAGGTGCGCACCAACGTGTAACGCTATTCCTTGCCTTTCACCGCAACGCCGGAGGCCTTGTAGATGAAGTACAGGTCCACGAACGGTCGCATGGCGGTTGGCATCCGGCGGTTCTTCTCCACGGGCACAATGAGCATCACCTTGTCATCCCAGCGGGCACCGAGATATGCGTGGTATTTGGTGAATTTCTTCAGGAACGGCTCGCGGGAACTGAGGTTGTCAATGCCATCGGGCCAGTTGCGTTCCGTGCTGCGGAACACCACCGCATCGATCTCCGGCTTGCTCATGCCCCTCTGGGCCAACACCTCAAGGCCGGCGCTGTCGCTGGCAAGGTCATAGGTGCCATAGAGGTCGCCCGGTTTGATGATCTTCACCTTGGGCCGGTTTTTCCAGCGTGGACCCCTGCTTATCGCGGGCCTCGGCCTGTTCGGCTCGGCCTGTGCCAGGGCCTGCTCCGGGAGCACGAGGTAAAAATCCGCCAAGGGGCGCATCACCTCCGGCATGTGCATGTTGCTCGCGGCGGGCACCATCACCAAGGCCATCATGGTGCTGTCCTGCTTGAAGGCGCAGATCCGGAACCCCACATAGTTCTGGACATAAGGCATGTTTGAGCGCAGCGCCGTATCGCTGCGGATTCCCGCAGGCCAAAAATCACGGTCGCCGTATTGGAGCACCTGCACGATCTCATCATTGCCCAGCTCACCGGTGCGCAGGGCCTCCACGGCCGCCTTGTCCTTGCGCACATCGGGGGCGGTGCTCAATGCGGTGGCGTCCATGATCTTCACCTGTTGCTGGGCGAAAAGGCAGCCAGTGAAGGCAACCAATAGCATGGAAATGGGGAGGCGCATGGCGGCTGGGTTTCTGGGTGGCGTGGGCATGAACAAAGTTATCCGCTGTTGTCAGTTGGGGATCTTGCAACTTTGTGGCACGGAAGTACCCGCATGCACAACAAGATCATTATACTGGCTTTTGCCCTGTTTGGTTGCGGCCAAACCTCCAACACGCCGGAAACCGGCCAACTACCCATGAATTTCCATCAGTTGAAAGCCGTGGACATCCACGGAAGAACATACGACATGGCCCAGCTTGCGGGCCACAAGGTGCTCGTGGTGAACACCGCCAGCGAGTGTGGGTACACCCCGCAGTACGAGCAATTGCAGGAACTTTACGAGCGCTACAAGGACAAGGGACTGGTGATCATAGGCTTTCCCAGCAATGATTTCGGAAGCCAGGAGCCGGGCGATGAGGAAGCCATAGCCACCTTCTGCAAAAAGTATTACGGCATTACCTTCCCCATGATGTCGAAGGTGCATACCAAAGGTGAACGGCAGGACCCGGTGTACGCGTGGCTTACGCAGGCGAGGCAGAACGGAGTGATGGACAGCGAGGTGAAGTGGAATTTCCAGAAATACCTCATCGATGGGCAGGGCCGGTTGGTAACCATGTACCCCAGCGCCCAGGAACCTTTGAGCGATGCCATCGTCAATTGGGTGGAAGGCAAATGAGCAACGGACACGTGGACATTCTCTGCATCACCGCACACCCGGATGATGCCGAGATCGGCATGGGAGGCACCATGCTGCGGCACCTGCACTTGGGCCATGCGGTGGGCATCATTGACCTTACGGTGGGCGAACTTGGAACGCGCGGTTCCGGTGAGATCCGCAAGCAGGAGGCCGCTGCCGCCACCAAACTGCTGGGCGCCAGCTTTCGGTACCAACTGGGCATGCGCGACGGCTTTTTCCGTGCTGACGAGGAGAGCCTGCTGAAAGTGGTGGTTGCCCTGCGCAGGCACCGGCCCCGCATCGTGCTCACCAATGCCGTACAGGACCGCCACCCCGACCATGGCCGCGGCTCGCACCTGGTGTCAGAAGCTTGCTTCCTAAGCGGCCTGCGCCGTATCGCCACGAGCTACGAAGGACAGGAGCAGGAGCAATGGCGGCCGGCAGCGGTATACCACTGCATCCAGGACCGTTGGGTGCACCCCGATCTGGTGGTGGACGTCACGGAATTCTGGAAGAAGAAGATGGAAGTATTGGCCTGCTTCAAGTCACAGTTTTTCGATCCCAAGAGCACCGAACCGGTTTCCGCCATCAGCGTGCCGGAGTTCTTGCCCACGTTGGAAGGACGTGCCCACGACATGGGCCGTTTGATCGGCGTGCCTTACGGCGAAGGTTTTACCGTGGAGCGCGCCATCGGGGTGGATGACCTGATGAAGTTGGGCTGAAGAAAGCGTGTCGGTCAATTCCCGGCGCTGTTCTTCCGTGCCAGCACCGCCTGCGCTCCTTGCTGGCCGAAGGACCGGCCCGCTGCGATGAAACCACCGTCGGGCAACAGCTCCATATGGTGGAACACGTCTTCTCCGCCCAGGTCGTAGGTGCGCATCCAGATCTGTTGGCCGGTGGGCGATAGGCGCATGGCCATGCCGTCCGTTGCATGGTTGTTGCCGGCCTGCCCGGCAAGCAGCAGATCGCCGTTGGCCGCCAATTGGATGTCCTGTGCGGCACTGGCCTGCGCGATGTTGCCGATGGTGCGCGTCCAGAGGGTGTCCCCGGCGTCGTTCATGGCCAGGAGGTACACGCTGCGCACATGTTGGCTTCCGGAGGCGGGGCCGTAGCTGTCCGTGCAGCCAGCCATAATGAAGTCGCTTCCGCTGCGCACGATCCCGTATAGTACCTCATCCTTTACGCCGCCCCATCCTTGCCACCACTGCTCACCGCCGTCGTTCCCGACGCGCAGCACATAGCCGTCAGCGTCCCCGCTGAACCCGGTGATGCGGCCGGCCACCATGTATCCGTCGCTGTCGGAAGCAACAGCCTCGGCTGATTCGCTTGCCGCAGTGCCGTATTGGTTTTGCCACAGCAGGCTGCCGTTGGCATCGATCCGCACGAGCAGGGCATCACTGTCTGCCGTGTCCCGCCAACTGCCGCTGGCGATGAAGCCGCCGTCAGCGGTGCGTTGCATTCCGCGCAATTCTTCTTGGGAACCCGGGGAATTGGAGGTCCAGTTCCATAGCACCGCGCCCGTTGGCGAGATCTTCGCGATCAGCGCGTCCTGGTCCGAACGGCCGGGCGCGATGCGCGAGCCGCAAAGTGTGATGTTGCCGTCGCCGGAAGGCACCGCCTGTTGCACGAAACACGCACCGTTGAGGGCTACGTCGAACCATTGTTGGTTTTGGCCCTGCAAGTCGGTGCGCAGCAAGCGGATGCGCACCTTGTCGCCGTTCCGGAAAGCTTCGCGCACCAAGGTGCTGTGGCCGGTTCCATCGCTCACGGTGGCCACGGCATCTTGAAGGTTGGCGCCGCCGTAAGTCAATTGGAAACTCTGGGCATGCAGCACCACCACTCCCGGAAGGAGGGTTGCCAACATGGCGTACAATTGGCGCATGCAACGAAAATAAGGGGAGGGGAGCGGCCTCAATACAGGTGGCTTACAAGTTCATCCTCGGAAACGCCTTCGAAGAATTCATGGGCGCGTACCGATTGCAAGGCCTTCCGGATGTCATCGGGGTGGTAGCGGATCCCGGTAAGTGCCTGTTCAAGCTCCGCGATCTCGCGGCTGGTGAAGAAGTCTCCGTGGAATTTTGCGGTAACGATGCGGCCCCGTTCCACGAACAGGCGGGCATCCACCTCGCCCACGGCGTAGCGCTGCACGCGTTGCAGGTTGAACGCGGGCGACTCGCCGTAGTTCCAATCCCACGAGCGGTAACGGCTTTCCGCCAATGCTTGCACCTGTTCCAGGTCTTGTGCCGAAAGCTTGTACCGGGGCGGGGTTGCCGCTCCGGGGAAGAGGTGCTTGAGCAGGGTGGCGCGGAACTCGGCCATGGTGAGCGTGGACGGAAGGAACTCGCCGATGTTCACCACGCGGCTGCGCACCGACTGGATGCCCTTGGAGATCATCTTGCCAGGCTTGGGCTTCAGCGCCAGCACCACGTTGTCCAGTTCAGAGCGGAAAAGCAGCGTGCCGTGGCTCACCATGCGGTCGCGGCGCACGGCCTGTGCATTGCCGCTCACTTTGCGGCCGTCCGCCAGGATGTCGTTGCGGCCATTGAGCTCGGCAGGCACGCCAAGCTCATTCAGCGCGGCCAGCACCGGTGCGGTGAATTCGCGGTAGTTGTTGAACTGGCTCTTTTCGTAACGGCGTATGAAGCTGAAGTTCAGGTTGCCCAGATCGTGGTAAACGGCACCGCCCCCGGAAATGCGACGGACCACGCGGATGCCGTGTTCCTGCACAAAGCCGGTGTCGATCTCCTCCAGCGTGTTCTGGTGTTTCCCAATGATGATCGAGGGTGCGTTCACGTAGAAGAGCAGGTAGCTCTGGTCGATCGGAAGGTTCAGCAAGCAATATTCCTCCAAGGCCAGGTTGAAGGCGGGATCATTGTTGTTGCCGTTGTCAATGAATAGCATGTTCAGGTCGCGGATGGCGGCGCGAATTTACTTCCATGGTGGGCCTGCAAGGTCCAATGACCTCCGTGCCACCCGGTGGTAAAGCGTTTGGCCTGCAACCCGAACAATGCACCAGCAGCCCTATTTCCCCGGTTGCACCACCTCCACCCACTGCCCGCCGTTCCTGGCGTTGATGGTGTTGTCGTACATCGCGGAGCAGGTGGTGCTTGGCAAGTGGAAGCGGCCGGTATATGCGGCGTTCAACAGCACCCGGTAGGTCACTTCTTGGCCATTTCCCAGGCTGAAGTATGTGAGCACGCGGTCGTCCCGGATGTCCTGGTAGTTGAACGGTCCGTTCACAATGGCATTTTCCGTGCCTTCCAACCTGCTGTTACGGATCTCCCAGCCGCTGGGGAACACCTGCGTTAGCGCCAGTTGCTGGTATTCCCCGCGGGTGCCGGGGTTGCGTACGGTGACCACCGCTTGGAAGTCCGTGCCCTGGTCCAGTTTTGCCGGATCGACCACACGGCCGTCCATGGATTGGTAGGATACGTCCATGGCAAGCCCCTGGCTGGCCGGTGTTTCCAGCCCGGCCACGGGCGTGCCCGTGCGCACCAGGCGCAGGTACAGCAGGTTCTTGCCCGTGTTGGTGATGGTGACTTTCCGCTGTCCGTTCGGCGCAGGGAGGTCCAGGCGCACAATGGATTTGGCGCTCACGCGGTTCTCGGATTTCCCGTTCACCACGGAGGTGAAGTGCATGGTTTTGCCGAGGTCCATGCCTGTCGTAAAACGGCTTACGGCAAGAAGGCCCCACGCCGTGCTTTGCGTGCTGTACCACTCGCCGCTGCCGAGCTGCCCGGAAATGGTGCGCACCACGGCCGCGGCTGCGGGCTTGTCATCCATGGCCATCAATGCTTCTGCCATGACCGCCTCATCGCGCAGGCCGCTGCCGTACGTCCATCCCATGTCGCGGTAAGGCTGAACGCTGGTGGTGAGGTTCTTTGCGACCTCCCGGGCCACGTCCTTGCGGTTGTTCAATGCGTAGGCGGCGGCAAGCATCCACCGGGCCCTGTCGGAAACGTTCGGCGTGGTGCGCAGCCGGTTCATGGCACCGGCTTCCGCGGTGTTGTTCAATGCGAGCACATAGAGGCGGTAGGCTTGGGCAAGCTCATTGCTGCCGCGGCTCCATGTGTCCCGCTCGCCGGGGGCCCAGTCCCGCGCTTGCTTGCGTGTGTATGCCAGCCAGGCATCCTTCACGCCCGGTGGTGCGGCAAATCCCTTGCGTTCGGCTTCCACCATGAAATGGCCCGCGAATGTGGAGGTCCAGTCATCAGGCTCGCGATTGCCCGGCCAATAGCCGAAACCGCCGCTGGCCGTTTGGAACTGCTTGAGCTTGCCGAGCCCGGCCTGCACGTTGCGGCGCATTTCATCCCTTCCTGCATCGCCCATTTCCATCACGTCGGCGATATAGAGTTGCGGGAATGCCTTGCTGGTGGTCTGTTCCAGGCAGCCGTGCGGGTAGTCGATCAGGTATTGCAGTCGCCGCCCCATGTCCAGCGGGGGCAATGTGCTCAGCTCCGCATAAGCGCTGTTGGTGCCCGCTACGCCAATGGCTGCAGGCGTGCCTTCCCATGTTTTGCCCGGTTCCACAACGGCTGCGCCGACATCCGTTTCGGGCTGGTTGGCAAGCCGCACGTCAAGTTCAATGCCCTGCGATGCTTTTTCCCCGGCTCCTTCCGCCGTGAGCGTCACTTTGCCAACGCCGATGCGGTCTTTCAATTTCAAGCGGAAGGAGGCCGTTTGCTCTCCGGTCTTGGCGAAAGTGAGCGCTTGTTGGAGTCCGCCTTCCACGCTGAATAGGTCGTTGGCGGCCAGGCTGAGCGTTACGTTCTTCACCTTGGGGTCCATGGCAAATACGGTAACGGGCAGGTCCACCGTTTCGCCAGGGCCGGCCACGCGCGGCAGCGTGGCCAGTACCATCAATGCTTTGCGCACGGGCACCGCCTTTTCCGTGCTGCCGTAGGCGCCGCCCGGTGTGTTGGCCACCACCATGATGCGCACGCTGCCCACGTAGTTGCTGATGGTGAACGTATGCTTGGCCTTGGCGCCCTTCGCGAGGGTGAACGGACCGACAAAGCGCACAACCGGCTTGAAGCGCTGGGCCTTGGCCGCTGCGGCCGGGTTGGCTTGGTCGCTGCCACCAAGGGCAAGCACGCGGCGCAGCCGTTGCCCGAACGCACCGATCACTTCGTCATACAAGTCCCATGTGCGTACGCCGAGGGCTTCCCGGGCAAGGAAATATCCCCAAGGGTCGGGAGTCTTGAAGCGCGTAAGGTCCAGCAAGCCTTCATCCACAATGGCCAGCGTGTAGGTCATGGCCTTGCCGTCCTTCTCGGCTACTTGCACCGTGAACGGCTGGTCCGTCTTGAATTCATTGGAACAGAGGATCACGGGCGCAAGGTGCGTGGCGGCATCTTCCACCAGGATGGGAACCACTCCGTACAGGCGGATGGGCAGGTCGTTGCCACGGCTCGCGGTGCTGTCCCCGGCGGCAGCCGTGAGGGCATGGGGCTGCACCAGGGTGACATGTGCATAGATGTTCGGCACCATGTCTTTCGTGATGGTGAAGCTGTATTTGGTTTCCGTGCCTTTCATGGCCACCCACTTGGCCTGCAGGATCCGGCTGCCGGCTTCCAGGCTTACCAAGGCGCGGCCTTGCCCGGAACTGGGGATGGTGAGCACGCATTGGTCTCCCACGGCGTATTTGGTTTTGTCCGTGTTGAAGCTGAGCATGGCTGCGGCCTTGCCGTCCTCGCGCCTGCTGCGCCCGCCGTATCCCGGCCAATCCACATACACTTGCCCGGCGGCCACATGCCCGCTTGCCGGATCGGAGAGGCGTACGATGAAACTGCCCCAAAGCGGCCGGTCCACGCGGAAGTTGAACCGTGCCTTTCCTTGGGCATCGGTGGTGATGTCCTCTTCCTTCAGCACGCGCGTGCTGGGAGCTGACATGTAGTTGGATGGTTCATCCATGTCGCCGCTCCACCACCAGTTGGACCCCAGCTTTACCACTTGCACTTTCAGGGGGTGGTCCGCGATCGGCTTGCCGTCGGGTTTCAAGGCCACTGCCGCAAAAGTGTATGTGGTGTCCGTGTAGTAGCCGCCCCAATCGGTGGAAGGTGGTGCGGCAAGCAGCCCGGCGTAGCTGGTGTAGGGATAGTACAGCAGGTCAGTGCGGTCCATGCTGGCATCCCCGCCAGCCTCGAAAATGCGCGTTACGATGTTGGCCCTTACTGCGGAAGGCGCCCCTCCGTTCCATGTCAGTTTGAAAGGGAAGGACGTGTGCCCGTTGGCATCAAGCGTCCCGTCGAACAAGGGAGTTTCATCGGTGCCCAGGTCGTTCCTCAGGTCGTTGAAGTTGTATTTCGCGAAGCCGTTGAACTCCGCGCTGCTTCGCATGAACGTTGCGGTGACACGTGCCTTGAGGCCGCTGGCCGGGGCTCCGTGAAGCCAGTTGCCTTGCAATTGGACCGGCTTGTCATCCCCCGCAAACCGTTTGTCGCCGCCCAGGTCCAGCAGGATCTTCAACCGGTTGGGCTTTACCGTTTCAATGCGCAGCGGCTTGTAGAAGGAAGTTCCGCCCACAAGGATGCGCGCGCTCCATACACCGGTGGGTGCGTCGGGCTGTGTGGCGCAGCGGAAGGAATAGGTGCCGTCCACCCCGGTTGTGCGCACGATGCGCTGGTCCAAGCGCCCTTGTGGATCACTGAGCTCCAGCGCCACGGGGATGTCCTTGGGAAGTTTTTGGAGGGTTTGCTGGAGAATGAACGTGAGGTAGAGCGAATCCCCCGGGCGCCAAACGCCGCGCTCGCCGTAGAGAAAGCCTTTGAGTCCCTTGTTCACCTCTTCGCCGCCCACATCGAAATTGCTTACGCTGAGCGCGCTGCCGTCATCCAATTTGAGGTAGCCGCGCTGTTTGCCTTTGGATGCCACCAGCAGGAAAGGTTTGTGCGGGGTGGAAGCCAGGGTGGCCATGCCCTCCCTGTCGGTGCTCACCGTGGCCATGGCCCGCCGCTGAAGGTCCAGCACCTTTATCTCCACATTGTTCAGGGGCTCCGTGGTTCGCAGGTCGCTTACGGCCACCAGCACGGAGCCGTCGTTTCCGCGCTTCGCGATGATGCCCAGGTCGGAGGCCAGGATGTTGCGCTGCACCACGCTGCCCTTGTCGCGGAAATAGCTTGCCGTGCATGGATCTTCGCGTTCGTTCCAGTTGTACTCGCCTTCGCCATAGTATTCATCGCCATTGTAGTAGTACTGGTCCGCCTCGTCCCACTGTGCTTCTTCCTCATCACCTTGTTCCGTGTTCACCAGCGGTGGCGCGGCCGTTGGTTTGCCGCAAGGGTAGGTGCTCCATTCCTGCCTGAAGCCGATGATGATCCGGTAGATGGCTCCCGGTTCCGCCTTGATCAATTTGTCCAGGTCCAGGTAGTACCGGTTCCATTCCCCGCGCCTCGGGGAATCCTTGGTGTTCAGCGGCACGGTGCGCTTCAGCACCAAGCGGCCAACGCGTGCCAGTTCGCGGTCGCTGGCCAAGTTGTTCACCTGCAGGAATTGCGGGACATTGTCCGCGTAGATGCGCACAATGCGCACGTCCACCGCATTGAGGTTCACGGCTTCGAAGGGGAAGAGCAGGCCATCGGTGCTTGGCAGGATGGTGCCGTTGCCCACGGCGCGCACATTTGGCTTTACTTCCTCAAAATCCAGGTCTACCGTGAGGTCTTTTCCCAAGGCATGGCCATTGACGTTCTTAAGGCCAGCTGCCACGAAAGCGCTCTGGTTGCCGGTGAGCCGCTGTTCCGGGTACAACATCAACTTGTTGCCGGTGATGCCCGTGCGCACGTTGTCCGCTCCCGCGATGCCGGCTAATCCGGAAAGGTCCTGGGCTGGATCGAGCGGGTCGCTGAAGAGCAGCGTGGCGCTTTGTTCGCCATCCGTGGATGTGGTTGCCGCGATCAGGCTGAAATCGCCGATGGCAGGCACGTTGAACGTTTGGCTGCCGGTTCCCTTTCCACCGATCGTGCCCGCGTCCCAGGTGAACACCACGGTGCTGGCCTTGTCCCCGCGCCGCACGCTGTCGGCCATGGCCCGGTGCAGCGTTCCGCCGGGTTCATGTTCCCAGGTCATCTTGAGCGTACGCCCGTCCTGCGTTGCGCTCACGCTTCCCTCCAGGTCCTGCCCCATGGCATCATCGCTGGTGAACACGCCCACCACCACGCGCTGCCAGGTCAGGTCCGCAGGACTCAGGGATACCAGGTCCTCCACACGCAGGTCAATGCGCTGTTCAAACGTGGTAAAGGAGAACTTGAATTCCTTCACGTCATCCGGCACTTCGGCAAGCTTTCCCAAGTGAAAGGTCACCGTGTATCCGCTGTTCTGCAGGAGCCGCTTTGCAGGCGTGAAGGCAAGGATGCGGCCTTCCTGCCAACTTACGGTGCCCTCCACGGATGGGTTGATGGAGAACAGGCCTTGAATCGCTGCATGGCTGGTATCCTTCAGGGCAAGGCCTTCCGCGATCCGCACCCGGACAGCGGCGCGGGCGGAGATGTGCCCTGAAGTGAACGCGGATATGTACGGGATGAAAGCTGCGCCGGGCCGTTCCGGGCCTTTATCGGACCTGCAGCCCGGAAGAGTCAGGGCACACAGGAAGAACAGCAGCGGCAAAAGTTGCACTTTGCGCAGGGCGTGTTGCATGGGCGTGGATTGGTGGGGCTTAAAGATAGAACGGGGACGCACCAGCCTTGAGTACGGACAGTTGGCCTGATCAAGGCCAAGGTGCGCCCAAGCTTGGGCGCGGGTTCAAAGGGGCCTACTGCCCTTTCTGGAGCCGTTCGGCATCCTCCGCCTGGATGATGCGGCCGTTGAGCTCGCCCACCACGAACGCATCGTTGAATCCGAGGTTTTGCAGCTCCTTTCGGGCCACTTCAGCGGCTGCGCGGCTTGGGTAATCTCCGTAGAGGTATCGCGTGGCGGATTCGCTGGTCACCGGCTTCACGTTGCCGAGGTTCACGTACTTGCTCATTGTTTCCATGGGCACGTTGCCCACGAAAGTGCCCACCTGCACGCGGAAGGTGAGGTGCTCGGTGTTAATGGATCCCACGGGAACATTGTTCAGGTTTTCCGGCCCGGAGAGCTGGGCACCGGCTTCGGTGATGGAAACGCGCTTCCCATCCTTGAAGGCCACGAGGAACGCGCCTTCAAACCCGTCGAGGAGCATGTTCACCTTGTGCTTGGCGGCATCGTTGATGTCGGTGAAAGACCCCGTGTAATAACGGGTAAGGCCATCCTTGTCCTTCAACGTCACCATGTCCGGGACATTCTTGAAGATGTTCTCTGCCAGCTTGTTGCGGAATGCCCCCAACTGGACGCGCACCACCACTTTTCCGGGTTTTTCGGGGGCTGCGGGAGCAAGGATGTTCAAGGCCTCTTCCTCACGCGGGGTGATGCCGCCACTGGGCAGGTCCATCAGTTTGCCGTCCTCTTCCATCATCACGGTGCCATCAAATCCTTGGCCCTTCATCTGCAACTGGCGCTTGATGGCATCGGGAAGAGCGTTGTAATCGCCTACCACGTAGTAAGTGGTGTCGCCACGCTCAATGGTGCGCACGTCCGGCAGGCTGAGGATGCGCTGGATCATCTCTTCCGAAATGCCTTCCGTTTGGGCACCCACTTTTACCACATAGGTGCGCTTCAAGGGGATCGGCGGCCTTTTCACGGTGGGCTTGCCCACGGGCCCGAAGGATTCCACGCGGCTGCTCACCAGCGTTACGTTCCCGGAATCCTTGTAGTTGAGGTAGCCGCGAAGGATGTCGTCATCGCTGAGCGTTACGCCATGTTCATCCACTGCTGCACCAGCCAAGGTGCCCGGTTCATCATCCAGGTAGTCAGGTACGCCATCGCCATCGCTGTCCAAGGGGCAGCCGTGCGCATCCACGGCGGTTCCCGGGGGCGTATGCGGGCACAAGTCGTTCCAGTCCATCACGCCATCGCCGTCCTCATCATCGTTGAGTGCAATGGCATCCATCTGCTCGGGAGTGAGCGTGGGCTTGAACTTTTTGGCCTTGGGTTCTGTACTGATGGCATAGCCCACGGAGAAGGAGGTGAACAGAAAGCGGTCGTTCCGTCCGTCACCCTTGCGGTCCTCCACGCTGTTGCCGGTTACGCCGTCGATCAGGTCCGTGGCGGCGAAGTGCATGGTAGTCCCGATCCGGGCATCAAAGCCATGGCCCAGGTTCATGCGGACTCCTGCGCCCACGGGCATGGCCCACGTTTGTTCACGGTACTTTTCAAAACCGTCGAGATTGCTTTCGCGCACATCACTTTCGTAGCTGTAATCGCGCTGTATCACCACGGCATCGTTCGCATTGGGTGCATCCTCGGCAATGTCCCGAATGCTGCCGTCGCTCCAATAATGGTAGTAGCGGCCCTGTGCGTCCTTCAGGTCGGTCTTGCTCAGGAATTCCAAGCTCTCAAACCCCACGCTCACCCATGGTTCCACCACGTGCTTCGGATTGAGCAACTGGTTGAAGTTGTACGT
Source organism: Bacteroidota bacterium (assembly GCA_018267065.1). Lineage (GTDB taxonomy): Bacteria > Bacteroidota > Bacteroidia > Flavobacteriales_F > PHOS-HE28 > PHOS-HE28. Next base: position 152 of record JAFDZG010000246.1, on the reverse strand, counting down.
GAATTGCACACCGCCCGTGGTGATGCGCGATTCAAAGTTCAAGTTGCGCCCCGTGCCGTGCTCATTGGCGCTTAACCTGCCGTGGATGGCAAAGAGCCCGACCTCCAGCCAGTTCGTTAGGGGCGCCGAGGCACGCAGTTCATAACCGATCC
>JAFDZG010000245.1 GCA_018267065.1 Bacteroidota bacterium | reverse complement strand
TTGGGCGTGCTCTGCTTCTCGCCGGTGTTGATGCACAGCAGGATGTCGTGCGCGTTGGCGTCCCGCTGGTCCACGTAGTGGCTGTCGTTGCTGGCGATGATGGGCACGTTGTACTTCTGCGCCCATTTCAGCAGCACGGCGTTCACCTTGTCCTGGTCGGCGATGCCATGGCGCTGCATTTCGATGTAGTAGTCCTCGCCAAAGAGGTCCAGCCACCATTTGAATTCCGCTTCACCGGCGGCCTCGCCTTTTTGCAGGATGGTGCGCGGCACGCTGGCCGCCAGGCAGCACGTGGTGGCGATGAGGCCCTCGTGGTATTGCAGCACCAGCTCCTTGTCGATGCGCGGGTATTTGCTGTAGAATCCGTCGATGTAGCCCAGCGAGCAGAGCTTGCTGAGGTTCTTGTAGCCGGTGGCGTTCTTGGCCAGCATCAGCTGGTGGAAGCGCCGGTCTTTGTCCTCCCGCGTGAAGGCTTTCTTCGTCCGGTCCTCCACCAAGTAGAACTCACAGCCCACGATGGGCTTCACTTTCAGGCTGCCGTCCTCGTTCTTGTGCTTACCGGCTTCGGCCACGAACTTGAACACGCCGAACATGTTGCCATGGTCGGTGATGGCCACGGCAGGCTGGCCATCGGCCACGGCTTTCTTGTACAGGGCGCTGATGTTGCTGGCGCCATCGAGCAGGGAATACTGGGTGTGGACGTGGAGATGGGAGAATTGCATCGTGGAAGGGCCACGAAGGTACCGGAAGGAGGAAAGGCGCCCAGGCTCAGTTTTCCACAAGGGGATCGTTCGATCAAGCTTGGTGGATTTCTTGTGGAGCGGTGCCTGCTGTGCGCGTCCGGCCATCCTTCCGGTCAGTGGACGGAAAGGCCATTGGTGATTTCGCGCACGTGCATCACGGATGATCCCAATGAAAAACTCATGGCTTTTTCCCGCACACCGTATTTGTCCGCAAGCAATCTTTCCGTATTTGGAGGCTCTCCATGATGGCATCCCTCGGCTTTTGCAAGGATGCCCTCACCGTCCAGTGTGGATAAATATTGGGCATGCCATGCCCCCGTCCGATATAGGCTTTTGTAAATCGCCTACGCATTCAAACCCAAAACATAACAAGATGAAGACAAGCACTACACTATGCTTGGCCTTGGCCTTCCCTGGGATGTTGATTGCCCAATCCGCCCGCCGGCACGGTCATCCCAATACCGCCGTTACCGGGCGTGGGGGAGGTTACCAATACTGCGTGCCGCCGTATTCCACGGGCCCTTCAGAAGGTGATTTCATTGACGGGGTGACCCTGGGGGACATCAGCAATTTGAATTCGGGCGGGGATACTTCATTCACGCCAGCCGCATACAACGGCACCGGATCAGTTACGCGGTTGGTGCCCGGCACAGCCTACGACCTCGGCATTACGTCCGGATCGTATGACCCCCTCGACGGGTATTTTGAAGGCTTTGCGGCATGGATCGATTATGATCAGGACGGCCAGTTCAACAACATCGAACGGATCGGCGTATTGCAGACCACGGATCCCGAACAGACAGGCACCATTTCCTTTACGGTTCCGGATTGGGCACGGCCCGGATATACCGTTATGCGCGTGCGCAATGCGTACAACTACGGGGCAGCAACAATAGATCCCTGCAGCGAGGTTGCGTATGGGGAAACGGAGGATTACATCGTGCTGATCGATGACGGCTTTCCGTGCATCCCATTGTACACAACGGGAACAGCGGAAGGGGACTTCATCAGCGGGTTGACATTGAACGACCTGAATGATGGATCAGGACCATCCATTGCGCCATACAGCAATAGGCTGAATCGGGGCACCCAGCTTATGCACGGGTCCGAGAATACGGTGAGTGTTGTTTCCGGGGAGTATGAATTTGACGTCTACGGGGTGTGGATCGATTGGAACCAGGACGGCGATTGGGATGATGCCGATGAACTCATCGGCATTCAGGCATCCTCCACCGCGTTTGAGCCGCTGACCTTCACCTTCACCGTGCCGGACAGCATCTTCGGGTACTGTAGAATGAGGGTCAGGGCGGTTTATGACAATCTGGACATGACCGCCTGCAACGATGAACAATATGGTGAAACCAGGGATTATACCATTGCCGTGCAGAACCCGGATCTGTGGCCGTGCCAGCCGGTTTGCGGCACGATTGACGATGGTGATCAGATCGCTTCCGTGTCATTCCAGGGGCAGACGTACAATCAGGCAGCCCATAGTTGGCCGCATTACACGTATTGGGCTGACCCGCCCATCCATCTCGGCCAAGGCAGCAGCCAAACCATGACCATCACGAGCGGGACCTACGACCAGAACCGGTTCCAATTGTATTTGGACATGAACAACGACAATGATTTTGATGATCCAGGCGAGGACTTGGGCTATGTGGACAATACCGCAAGCAGCGAGGTAATGCCCCTGAATTTCACCGTTCCCTCCACCTGTATGCCCGGTCAACACTTCATGCGGCTACGGGTATTCCATAACTTTTCGGATGACCCCATAGCGCCCTGTGTGAACACGTACTATGGGGAGATCCAAGATTACGTGGTGGTGGTGGAAGACCCGGATGGTCCGTGCATTCCGTACTTGTCCAATTGGACCACCGACGGTGATTACATCGACGGTGTGGAACTCGGCTCCATCTCCAACACGGGCACGGGCGGGAATTACGGTTCGGCCTACAATGATTATTCGGCACAGAGCACGGACCTCGCGGTCAATTCCACCCATACGCTCAACATAACCAGTGGCGAATATGATGAAGACCATTTTGCCGCATGGATCGATTACAATGCGGACGGGGATTGGGATGATGCGGGCGAGTTGCTGGGAGAGGTGGTGAACACAGCTTCGGGGCAAACGCTCCAGATAAACTTTACGGTACCCGGAGGCACCACCTTGGGCGCAAAGCGCCTGCGTGTGCGCTGTTATTACGGCATTGGCCTATCGGCCTGTGACGATTCCGGATATGGGGAGACGGAGGACTATTCCGTGGAGATCACCGATGCCACCGCCATTGCGCAGGAGGATGGGGCGCGGTTCGCCGTACTGCCCGATCCGGGCCGACATGTGGTGCAGGTGTGCGGCAATGTTTCCGCCCAAGCGCAGATCACCCTGCTGGACGCCACCGGCCGTGTGTTGCTGCATCGGCAGGCGACGGGTGCGCGAACCACCATTAACATGGAGGGTTTTGCAAACGGGGCTTACCTGATACGATGGGATGGCAAGGGCGAGCGGCGAACCCAACGGTTCAGTTGGGTGGTGCAATGAATTGATCACGCAAGGGCCGGTTGTGCCCGTAATAGAAGATCGGGGCCTGGAAGCAGGCCCCGTCTTTTTACCAGCCTGATCGATGTGTTGCGTTTGGATGCTTCACCGGCCTCCTTTCACCCGGAATATATCGTGAGGTTGGAAACCGCACTACCTTTCACGTTCTTCCGACCATGAAAGTATTGCTCCCGGTACTCCTTCTGGCATTGTTCCTTCCCCGCGCATCCGCCCAATATTGGGCGGATGCAGGATTTGTAATTGACAATATTGGTGCCATTGGTGCTTTGTATGTGGACTCTTCGGACAATACCCTGTACTGCACGGGGACATTAATCCAAGACTGGGCCCAACCTCAACAGTCCTTCCGGTATGCTGCCCTGCAAAATGGCGCGTGGACGTTGGGGCCACCCATGAACGGACCGGTTCGTTCCATCATGAGGTACCACGATACGCTCTTTGTTGCGGGTGACTTCGATCAGGTGAATGGAGCATTTACCAGTTCCCTTGCTTATCGCGCAAACGGTGCATGGCATTCCGCCGGTGTTTTTGACTATGGCGTGGTCACACTGAAGGTGATTGACAATGAATTGTATGCGTTGGGGACCTTTACCACCGTGAACGGTGAACCGTGCAAGGGTTTGGTGAGGCGGGCCGGCAACGGCTGGGAATGCATGGGTCTGGATTGCAACACTTGTTTTGCGTATGACCTGGTTAAGTACCAAGGCCACTTGGTGGTCTCGGGCACATTGACTTGGCCCGGCTATCAGCACATTAGACAGTTGGTGGACGGTGTATGGTTGCCGGTAGGGGCGGGCATTCTGGGCGGGTTGAGTGCAGGTGGACCACTGGCGGTGTACCAAGGTGACCTCTATCTCGGTGGGCTCATCATGCAGAATGCAGGCAATCCGGGGCATGCGCTCATGCGCTGGGACGGCGCAGCATGGCATCAAGTGGGCCAGGGTCTGCAAGATGCCAGTGGTACCAGCTCTCTAAGCTTTAATGTCGAGGCGCTCTTGGTTCATGATGATAAGTTGTTTTGCACTGGTTTTTTTGCCTATGCCGGTTATGTTCCTGCGGACCATATCGCCACTTGGGATGGCACACAATGGTGCTCGGTGGGCGGGGTGTTCGGAGAGTCGGTCCCAACTGCCATGGCCGTATACAATGACACATTGTACATCGGTTGCGGGTTGCAAAGCGTGGTGGATGGCCAGTTCATCAACGGGGTGGCCAAATTCATTGCTCCTGCTTATGAGAACAACTGTAGTGGCATCACGGCTATTCCTGATGCGGAAGGAATTGTCAAGGAACAGCTCGTTGATCTGGGCGGAGGCCAGTTCATGATGCGTGGTCAAGCTGCAAAGGGAATCTTGAAACTGTTCGGGCCAATGGGTCAAATAGTGGCTCAACGCTCCATAATAGCAGGTACTTCGTTCAACTTGGGCACACTTTCCGCCGGCCTGTATTTGGCGCGGCTCCCGGAAGGGAAAGTTCAGCGCATCGTGGTGGAGTGAGTGCCGGCCCAGCCAGGTCCGTAATGAACCGCTCCCTCCTCTGACCTCCTCTGGCGCGGGGTGTCCACGCTCTTGTCGACTTGGCTCAACGCCACAGCGCGAGAAACGACTACCGCTTCACCACCCGCTGGGTGATGGTGTCGCCCTTGCGGTGGATGCGCAGCAGGTACACGCCCTTGTCCAAGGTGGAAAGGTCCAGCGGGATGCGCACGGTGCCGAATGCAGCCGCCTTTGATTCCTTCCAAACCACCTGGCCGGCCGCGTTCAGCAGCTCCAGGTTCAGGTCTTGTGCTTGTTTCAGTTCCAAAGTGATCACACTGGCCTTGTCGGTGGGATTGGGCACTACGCTCACGCCGCCGTCCGCGGCTTCCCCGGCCAAGATGCCGGTGGTGGTTCCGCCGTAGATTTCACCGGTTTCATCCAAGCCTCCAAGCGCCAAGTAGTAATCGGCGTTGTTCAGGGATGTCCAATTGTCGTTCACCAAGCTGAATTCCGCCGTGCCCGTCACCGCGATGGTGGCCACCGTGTATTCCTGGCCCGCCACCCAGTTGGTGGGGATCCATTGCATGGGCGTCATGCCAAAGCCCACGAAGATCTGGTAACGCTCCCCGCCCGCATCCTGCTCGCCGCCGCTGCGGCTTACCGGTAGGTAGGTGATGGCGGGGTCGGCCTGTTGGATGGCACCCAAGTGGGCTTCCGTGCCGGCATCCCAGCGCACCGTGAAGACCAAGCTGCTCACCAACCCATCGAAGTTGGCGCTGGGCCGCAGCTTGATGTCCAATTGGCCGTTGCTGTTGGGCACCATGGTGATGTCCACGTTGGCTGCTTGGGCTGTTGCCAACGAACCGGCCAATGCCAACAACACAAAGGGCTTGTGGAGGAAAGGTCTGTTCATTCTTCCTTGGGGATGTCGTGCAAAGTTAATGGGAGCTGCTTCCGCGCGCAACCCCATGGATATCAGTTATCAACGGGCGCTTGGCTTCCTACCGGAGCGGTGGCAAGGGATGGCCCAACAACGCACGCAACTCAGCGATCATCATGGCGGTGGCACCCCAAACAATTTGCCCTTGCAATGCCCAGTACAAGGCTTCCCGCTCATGGCCGTCCGGGCCCATGCGGATGGTTTTTTTGTGCAGGATGTCGTCCCGGAGCAATTCCGCCATTGGAACATCCAGCAGCTGCGCCACCTCGTGCGGGTCGGGGTTCAACGGGCCAAGCGCAGCGCACCAGGCCACCACGGGCGTTACGATGGTGCGGCTCGGTGGAATGTGGATGCGCGTCAGTTCCCCCAAGATCTGAAAGCCCGCAACGCCGGCACCGGTTTCTTCATGGAATTCCCGCAGTGCCGTGGCATGCAGGTCCGCATCGTCCGGCTCGCGCTTGCCGCCGGGAAATCCGATCTGCCCGGAATGCACGCCCTTGTACACCGGCCGGCGCATCAGCAGCGTATGGTCTATTCCTTCCACCGGATGCACCAGGATCAATACGGCGCTTTCACGCGGGGGCGGTACAAAGGCCAGTGCCTCGGCGATGGAGGGGCGCGGATAACCGCTTAAGTCCATAAAAGTGGCATGGCCTGGCAGTGGTTGGCGCAGGGCACTTTGCAGGTTGGCAGGGGAGAGGGGCACGGCTCAGGGATTGGCAAGTGCTGCGGCCAGTTCCGAGGCTTCCTGCCGGTAGGTGTGCGGGCGGGAGGCGATCCAGCGCACCTGTTGCCCGGCCTTGGCGGTGTCTCCTTCGCACAGCCAGCACAGGGCATTGTACCATTCCACTTGGTCCTTGAAGGCTCGGGCCTTGTAGTTCTCGAGGAAGTCCAGGTGCATTTCGGCCTTGTACGGGTGCCCTGCCGCCAATTGTGCATTGGCCATGTACAGCCGTGCCTGCATGTCGTTGGCATCGCGGTCCAGCACGCGTTGAAGGCCGGTGATCGCCTGTTCGTAGTTCTTGTCGGAATAGGCGGCCATGGCCTCCATCAGGTCGCTGTTGGCATTGGTGCGTTCGCGCTGGCTGATCACGTCCGGCCAGGGTTTGAAGTAGCGTTCACAAAGGGATTTCGGGCTGTCGGGGCCACAGGAGGCAAAAACAAGGAGCAGACCGATAGGGGCAAGTAGGCGCATGGGTTAAAGGTAGCAGTTCTATAAGCCGATAAAGGACCGGCTTTCGGTTTGCCCGCGCGCGGCCCGTGCGTTCAACAGCACAAAACCCGCGCGGCCCACCACATGGTCGGCGGGAACAAAGCCCCAGTAGCGGGAGTCTGAGCTGCTTTCACGGCTGTCGCCGAGGACGAAATAGTAGTCCTGCTTGATCACGTACCGCGTTGCTTCCCGGCCATTGATCAGCAGGTCGCCACCGGAGACTTCCACCACGTTATGCTCGTAGCGGCTGATGATGCGGTCGTAGACGGGAAGGGTGAAGGCCGTGATGGCCACGGTATCGCCTTTGCCGGGCACCCGGAGCGGGCCATAGTCGTCGTTGTTCCATCGGAAATTGGGACTGAAGGGGAAGATGTGCGCCGGCGTGCCACCGGCCAGTTCACGCTTGGAAACGCTGGCAACGTCGGCGCGCTTGCGCAGTTGTTCCGCCAAGGCGGCATTCAGCGGCAGGTCGATCAAGGTGCGCCCCCCTGTTAAGAAATCGGATGGAAGGCCCAGTTGCTGAAGTACGCCCGTTGCGGTTTCGCCCGCCTTGAGCCTTACCGTCCATAGAGCAGTGGCCTGTGCCGGAGCGGGCTGGCGGCGCCCGTTCACCAAAAGTTCCCCATCGCGCAGCTCCACTTCATCGCCGGGAAGGCCCGCGATGCGTTTCACCAACAATTGCCTCTGGCCCATGGGCCGGTCATCTTCCACCGGGTCATGGAACACAATGATGTCACTGCGGCCCATGCCGGTCCATAAGGGCCAGCGTTCCACGCCCACCAGGTCGCCGGGCAGCAGGGTGGCGTACATGCTGGCGCTGCGCACGGTGACCCACCGCAGCACCAGCACATGCACGGCCATCAAGATGACGATGGCCAGCAGGAATGCTTTCCCCCATTCCGGGATACGCTTCCATGCGGCCTGCAGCCTCATCGCACGCGGGTGAACAGCCGCTTCCAGCGGATGCCCGCAGGGAAGCCTCCCTTCTCCGGATCGGCGGTGAGCCACACCAGCACCGCCTTGCCCACCACGTGGTCAAACGGTACGAAGCCCCAGAAACGCGCATCCTGCGAGCGGTGCCGGTTGTCGCCCATCATCCAGTAGTAGTCCTGCTTGAAGGTGTAGCTGTCCGTTTGTTTCCCGTTGATCCAGATCTGGCCGTTCTTCACCTGCAGGTCGTTGTGTTCATATACGGCAATGGCCCTGCGGTACAAGGGCAGGTTCATGTCAGTAAGCTTCACCGTGGCACCGGCCTTTGGCACCCACAACGGCCCGAAGTTGTCCTCGCTCCAATCGTAGCGCGGATCGTTCGGGAAAATGGGCCAGAAGTCCTTCGCGCCATAATAGCCTTTGGGTTTGTCCTCGCGCGTCATGCTGATCACGTTGCCGAATTTCTCCAGGGCTTTGGCATTTGCCTGGGTCAAGGGCATGTTGGCCGTGCCGGTTTCTTCCACCACATCGGTATATGTAATGTCATACTCCTCTTTCAGGATCCGCTTGTTGAAGGCGTCCTTGAGCTTGAAGTCATACGCGTATTGGCCTGTGGCCACCAACGGCTCCGGGGTGCCGTTCACATGTACCACGCCATCGATCACTTGGATGGTATCACCCGCTACGCCCACGCACCGTTTGATGTAGTTCTCCTGTTTGTCCACGGGGCGGATCAGGATGCCGCCGGTGGGCATGCTGCCCTGGCGGCCGTCGGGCGTGGTGAACACCACACGCTCGCGCTCCAGCAGGTTCTTGCGGCCGCACATGCGCACCAGCTGGTAGTAGCTCATGTTCTGGTAGTTGGCCACCACGGTATCTCCTTCCGGGAAATTGAACACCACCGCATCGCCGCGCTGCGGCTTGCCGAAGCCGGGCAGGCGCATGTAGGGCAGCTCGAACCAGTTGGTGAAGCTCGGCGTGTTTTTGGTGAGCGGCAAGGTGTGGTGCGTGAAAGGGAAGGT
>JAFDZG010000244.1 GCA_018267065.1 Bacteroidota bacterium | reverse complement strand
TGCTTGATCACCCGTTGGTGTACCATGCGTCCGTGATCATCCGCCAACCGCAAGATGTACGGCCCTGCGGGCAACGCGCTGGCATCCACCACCATGCCCGTTCCCGTGTAGGGCATCCGCAGCACCTCGCGGCCGGTAAGGTCCAGCAGGCGTAAGGCTCCTTGCCGGACAGTTGCTGGGCCATGCAGGGTGAAATGGTCCGCGAAGGGCATGGGAAGGATGGTAAAGCCGCTCGGCTGATCGATCGGATCAGTTTCGGGGACCGCAAGCGGGAGCTCGCATAGTCCTCCGGAAGGCGAGGTGATCTGATCATCGCGGTAGCAGATGAACGAACACAGGCATTCATCCACCATGCAATAGGTGGGGCGCGGAACGAAATGGCCCGTTGTGTTGCCCATCCGTTCCACAATGGTGAACATGTCCACCACACCACCATCGTGCATTACGCCCATGGCCAACGTGCCCAAAGCCACTCCATCCACTGCCGTGGATGAAGTCCCCAGTACGGTCAGGTAGGTCCCCTCATCACAGACACCTGTCCACTCCGCGGATCCCTGCTGCCATCCCGGCGACCACCGATCACCCACCGCTGCGCCAAACCAGTACAGCGTATCCCATTCCTGCAGGTTCGCCAACCACCACAACACGATACCGGGTTCCGTACGGGTCACAATGTCCGGACCACTCGTTCCGATCAGTGTGTCACTGCCCCAGATCTGGGTGATTGCACCATGCTGTTCGATGCGCTGTGCCGCATGGCCGTCCACCACCGTATCCCCTGCGTAGGTGAAGCTATTGTAACTGGCACCCAAGGTGGGGTCGCTGGAATTGTACACCCACCTGGCCCCCGGTGGGCACCAGCTCTGGGCCTCTGCCGCCAAGCTGGCCAGTGCAAATGATCCGATCAGGACAGTGATCTGCTGTCTGTTCATCGCTTGATCCATTTGGCCGATGCCTGCTTCCCGTTCGGGGCGGTCACCAACAGGAAGTACAAGCCGTTGGGGATGGGGCTCAGATCCACCGTGCCGGTTTCTTCCAAGACACGGTTACGGTACAAAGTGCGGCCCATGGCATCTTGCACCATGAGATTAAAGGTTCTATTGCCAGGCCAATTCAGTTGAAGGAACCCACTGCCCGGATTGGGATTTAGTTCCAAGGCCACATCTGCCTTGTGCTGCTCATTCAACCCCAATGAAATCTCACATTCTTCGGCCCATGTCGCCTGGAAGTTGATTTCCCCATCTTGATAACAGCGCAAAGAACCGCCTTCCGATCCATCCACTGCCGCGAGACAAAAGTTCTGCGGTGGAAAATAGGAAACCAGTGTTCCGATCCGCTCGATGATCGTATCCTGGAATACCCAATTCAACTCGGGGAAATGTATGTCCACCGCCATCCAGCGCAATTGCACCCCATCAACGGCAGCTACGCCGTCATCCACCACCTCCAAATAGGAAGTACTGTCGCATTGTTCCGGCAAGGAAGAAAGGTTCCACCGATCGCCGATCGCCGCATTCATGTTGTACAAGGTATCGAAGCCGATACCCGGCACATGAATGAACGCCATGCCATCCGATTCATGTACGCAATAGGGCTCAAGATGCAAGGTGTACACATTGGAGCCGAGCCCATACGTGCGGGTAACATCAATCACCCTGCAGCTTTGCCCATCCAGCACACTATCTCCCGTTACCACATGGGTCACATAGCCCGCGAACAGTTGGTCTGCATAGTTGTAAGTCCATGAGGCCCCTATCGGAAACCACCCTTGGGCAGACACACCACCAGCCATGATCAAAGGCAAAAACACCGCAACTGCAACATGCTTTCCCACTTTCATTGCTTGATCCATTTGGCCGATGCCCGCGTCCCGTCCGGGGCGGTCACCAGCAGGTTGTACACGCCCGCCTTCACGTGGTGGAGTTCCACGTTGCCACTACCCTCTACAATTTGCTCCCTGTGTACGATCCGGCCCAACCCATCCCTGACCTCCAGATCAAATTCCCGGTAGCCGTGCCAGCTTATCTGCAACAGCCCGTTCCCGGGGTTGGGCACTACTAAAAGTGATCCAACCTTCTTGTGCTCCCGTACCCCCACATCCAGCGGATACAGGCGCATCAGCAGTCGCTGTTCGGGATGGTCTCCGCAGCCATCGTTGTAGCCATGGAAAGTCCCGCCGATGTATATATAGCCGTCAGGACCTACCTTGATCTGGTGTAGGCGGCAAGCTGGAGAGTTGGTGTCGATAGCCTCGGTGAATCCCGCCCCGGTGCCGGGGAGGTAATCCCAGAGCACGTTGCCCGCTGTATCAATGGTGGTGATTGCACCCAGTGGTTGGTGCCCGATTGCATTGAAATCACCCACCACGATCAACTTGCCGGGCTCTATCTCCAAGTGATCCCAAACAGCGGCCAATCCCCGGAAGTAACCGTAGGCCAGGAAGGGGATGGATGGCCAAGTGGTATCGGTGCTGCCATTGGGAAGCAGGCGCATCACGGCCAGGGTATCATTGGGATACTCCGGGGCCATGAACCGCCCGAACACCAGCATGCGGCCATCCGGGTAGTAGTAGTTCTTTGGGCTTACGCCGCCGCTCCAGGTGATGGAAGTATGGAAGGTGGTGTCCAATTGCCCGTCCGGCCATAGCTTGAACAAGGCTCCCACCGGCGTGCCCTCATACGTGAAAGCATTTCTGGCGGAGATCAGGAAGCGCCCATCCGGCAGTTCACTCAAGTTCCGCAGGTAGCTCCCAGGCGTGTACTTGTGGTCGAAGTCCGGGTCGTAGTCCCCATTGGGCAGGGCCTGTACCAAGCCATAACCTGGTTGGCTCAGTGAATCGTTTCCGTCCGCATCATAGTACTTCCGGGTGAATTCACCCAGCCGCCATTGCTTACCATCGGGGAAATTGTGGTAGGAAGAGACTTGGGCAGTGATGAACTCCCCGTGGTACGGGGCAGCCAAGTACGAATAATCGTTCGTGCCGTCCGTTAAAAAGAGCCTTAGGAAGCCCACCCCACCTTGTTGAAGAAACAGGTAGTCGCCTTCAATTGTTAATTGGCTTCCAATACTGACATAGGTGGGACCAAAATCAGGATCAATGGTACCATTCGGCATTACGCGCGTGAGGCCAGTATATTGGATTATTGGCCCTGGTTTCTTCAGCCGCCCACCAACAAAGATCCGCCCGTCCTCCATAAAGGCCAGGCTGTACACTACATCAGCCGGCGGGTGGCCGAACTGGAAGCTCTCGTCCACGCAAAGCGGAGCCTGTGCTCTGGCCGCTGCCACGGCACAAGCACCACTTGCCACAAGCAAGAATGCGCGCAGCATGGTTGCTCAGGGTTTTACCACCACGCGTTGGGCATCCACCAGCCCGCCCGCGTTGTAGAGTTCCACCGTGTAGCTGCCAGCAGCCGTTCCGCGCGTATCCCAGACCTCCTGGCCGGGCGAAGCGCCAATGGCCAGCTCATGCACCACCCGGCCCAAGGGGTCCACCACGCGGATCCGGGCCTGGTCCACCTTGCCGGGCAAGGTATGGCTGAAGGCCACCCAGGTGCTCGCCGGGTTGGGGTGTACGATCAGCACCGGTGTTGGTGCAGCTGAGGATGCCGGCAACGCCACAAGCATCTTCTTTGGATGACTTGCGCCGCCGGTGACCGGCGGTATACAGATGTTGTACCCATAGCACAACGTGTTGCGGGCGTACGATGAAGCCAAGGAGGGTTGCCGCGCGGCAATGCCTTCCAATGCCGTCAATTCCCCGGGTTCCAGTTGCATCAGGGTCCGGCCATCGCCTTCGATCACCGGACGGATCACCGAGATCAGGTCCAGCATGTCGTTGCGGTCCTGCATGCCCTGCTTCTCCAGCAAATAATCGGCATCCAAGCCTTGCAGCAAGGCAACGGCCTCATCGAAGCGGTTGTTCTCCAGCAACACGTTCACCTCCCCGAAACGCGCCCGCAGGCTGGAGTTCAATTGCCAACGCGCCAACAAGCTGTCAGCTGGTTGGGCCACGGTGTCGTTCAGCATGGTGGTGATCAGCTCGTCATTCAGCCGCTGGTACTCGCCATTGTGCCAGCCCATGTCGGCTTCCAAGCTGGTGCGCCAGGTCCTCTGGTCCCAAGAGGCCATGATCTGTGCCACCATGTATTCCGGAAGCGGGTTCGGCATTTCGTACTGCACCCATTTGGTGAAGCCGTCCCGCTGCGTGGCCTCCGGGTTGGCTACGCACACCTCCAAGTACATGGCGTGCGGGAGGGTGTTCTTCAGGCCCGCTTCTTTCAGGATGTCGGTGCTGAGGTATGGGCTCTTGGCCATCAATTCGTTGCGCAGCGCCCAGGCATCCTGCGGCCAGCTGAGCATGATGGTCTCCTTCAGTTCATCGAAATCTCCGCCATCCAACAGGCTTTCATAGACATACTTCAGGTTCAG
>JAFDZG010000243.1 GCA_018267065.1 Bacteroidota bacterium | reverse complement strand
CCCAACCCCAGCGCGGGCAGTACGGTACTTTCGGTGGGCACGCTGGTACGAAATGGGGCACTCACCATCCACGATGCCAGCGGGCGCATGGTGTTGCAACGGGCGTGGCCTGCGGGCAGCAGCCGCTACACCTTGGAAGCCGGGGCGTTGGCACCGGGTGCGTATGTGGTGCGCGTGGCTTCGAGTACCTCTGCCTCCGAAGCGAGTGCCTCAGCAACTGTGGGTTCCGCAGGGTCCGCTGCGCGAGACCCGGCGGGAGGGTATGTGGGGAGATTGGTGGTGATGCCATAGGAATAAAGGCGCCCTTCGCCGAATATTGGAAGAACATGACCGTTGCTGAAGCGCAAACCACTGGAGCCGACGCAACCGGTATTTTGTGGGCACGAACCCCAAGCTCATTGGCCATGCTTCAACAGGAACATACGCCCCGCACCTACCTGCAACAAGACAACAGCCTTTTACGCTCCTACGGCTTTTCGGACTACCTGCCCGAAGTGCAGTTTCCGCGTGAAGGCCCCGAACCACGGCTTGTACAAGTACAACCAAGTACCCCTGTTGCCCGGCCCGCCCTGGCGCTTTACCCCAACCCGGCGAACACCGAAGCCTACCTGAAGTGGCCGGTGGAGCACAAGGGCAGCCTGATCCAGATCATGGATACCCAAGGGCGGATCCTGCTGGAACACCAAGCCGAAGAGAATGGCCTGAGCCGATTGAACCTGGCTGAACTCCCTGCCGGCTTGTACAAGGTGTGCTTGAGCGACACCGGTCTTTGCGCATCCTTCTCCATTGTGCGATGAGCTGCACCCAATTGAAGAGGCTGGCCATGGTGGCCAGCCTCTTTTGGGGTGGGCTTCACGCCTGTGCCCAAGCTACGTTCAACATTGCACACTATAACATGTCCAGTGGGTTCGCAGTGGGTAGTTCCGTTCGTGAAACACCCAATGGGTATATCGTCTTTGGTGTGCAAACCCAGCTTGATACAACAAGACAGGACTGCTCAACAACTTTATTTTCGGAAGACGGAAGCTTTACCTCAGAGCAACTCATTCATAAACCGAGGTATGAAAACTTTGGCGGTTACTCCGATCCTGTTTCATCAATTCCTTGGGATTCTGGATTCATTGCCGGATTGTACACATTCTCTGGAGGTGAACCTCTTGATACGCTCTGGGCTGCACGCTTCAACGTGCATGGGGATACACTCTGGACCAAGCCCATCTTGATCGACACATTCGCTTACGCCCGGAAGGCCGTAGCATTTAACCATCGTTTCTACTTTACCGGGATGGATGGGAACTTCACCTCCTTGCCCTATAGTGCGTACGCCATGCGTACGGACTCCATGGCCAACATCGAGTTCTTTCAACGGTATCCACAATTGGAATCGCGTTCCATAGCCGTTGATGAAACCGGCAATATGTATTTGGCAGGTACTGCCTCCACGAAGGGTTACCTCTTAAAAATAGACAGCTTAGGCAACGAACTATGGAATGCATTCCAACCCAAGCCCAAAGGCAACTGGTGGGGCGTGAAGCATGTATTCGGGAACAAGCTGCTTTGCATGGGGGAATGGAAGTCGTTCATCAATCCCCCTCCCGGCCAGCCTTACGACAACACCATGTACTTGGTGATGTATGATGACAACGGGAATTTCCTATGGGATTACAGCGGCTTGAAGTGCAAGCCCACCTCCAACCTTTGGGCTACGTTCACTGACGGCTACCAGGACAGCGACAGCACCTTCATTGTATGCGGGGCCATCCAGCAACTGGCTTGGAACCGTGCCTTGATCTACCGGTTTACGGCCGATGGGGATTCGTTGTGGAGGCGGGACTATGCCCATTTTGGCAACATAGCCAATTCACCCGCTTTTCCCGAACTGCCCTGGGACATTGAGCCCACAAGTGACGGGGGCATGGTGCTTACCGGGGAAACCTGGAACGGTGACACTATACCACCATACAGCGATGTGAACATGTGGTTGCTGAAGCTCGATGCTGAAGGCTGCTTGGTGCCGGGCTGCCAGTATGTAGGCATCAATGAGATCACCTACGGCCTTGAACACGCCCTGCAAATCTGGCCAAACCCGAGTGATGGACTAATCAGGATATCCCTTCAACTACCGGAAGGTTTGCCGTTGGAGGGGGATCTTCTCCTACAGGTCTTTGACATGAATGGCCGGTTGGTTATTCGCAAGGAATTGGGGGGCGCGTTGCAACAGGATGTTCACCTGGACCTCACCGCGCAGCCACCAGGCATGTACAGCGCCCACATCAGTGACAAGCAACGGATACTTACCGGCGCAAAGATCTTGTTACGATGAGGTACCTCCTGATCCTTTCCGGCCTGCTACCTCTGTTTGCCGTTGGCCAAGTGATCTACTCCCAAAATTTCGACAGCTTTCAGGTTGGGCAAAAAATTGCTGCGGCGGACCCTGCAAATTGGAGAACGTGGAGCAATCCGCCCGGCCCCACCGAAGATGCACCAATTACCGATAGTGTCAGCCAATCAGGCCCTAACAGCCTTTCATTTATCCAAACGGTTTTTGCGGACAGCAGTGCCCCGAGGGATGTGGTACTGCTCTTGGGGTATCACCTTGCAGGCCAGTACGTACTAAGCTGGAACATGTATATCCATGATGACGGCGGGGCATTGATCACCATGTATCACACAGATGATGTTCCATCAGCCGCCCCGGCGGCTGTACTTGCGTACTACCCTGCCGGCAATATGGATCTTGGCATGATGGAAGTCTATGCCGACGGCGCTGTTTTCACAGGCTACTATCCACGCAACACTTGGTTCCATGTCCAATTTGAATTTGATCTTGATGGCAGCCAGGCCACCTTTGCCATTGATACATCACAGGTTGCCGCTTGGACATTCAATACCATGCCCAGCGGGATTTCCGCCCCAAACATCCTGGGAGCACTGCGCTACGAGGCGTACTGCGGATCCTGGCTTTGTCCAGGGCGGTACCATATTGATGATGTACTGTTTCAAGCTGGCACCGTGGGCATAAGTGAGATTGTGCGCGCCAATCTCTTGGCCATGGCACCCAACCCAACTGCAGGGAACACGTTGCTTTCCGTGAACGCCCCTTTGGCCAATGGCGCGGTGGAGGTGCATGATGCCAGCGGGCGCATGGTGTTGCAACGGGCGTGGCCTGCGGGCAGCAGCAGCTACACCTTGGAAGCCGGGGCGTTGGCGCCGGGCACATACATGATGCGGGTGGCTTCGAGTACCTCTGCCTCCGCGAGTGCATCAACCCTCTACTCGGGCAAACTGATCATACTGCCATGAACAACACAACGAAGAGCGGATGCGAGCAGAACGGCATGATGGCCGGATATGCTTGGGCGCAGTGTCCCCGAGGCGGTAGATCCAGCGGGAGGAAAAGGGTCATAATCCAGGCATCAAGGTCTCCACATTAGGCTGAAGGCCTTGATGGGGCGGTCAATCCCGTCGAAGCTGTTCAAAGTACCCGCGCAATTGTTGCGGCGAGAGCAAAGGGTCCGTGGTGATGTGCAGCACCGCAGGTTGGTCGTGCGGAGCGTACAGCTGTTTCAGTCCGGTTTCCAGTGAAGCGGCATCGTGGGCCGAATAGCACGTCAGCCCGTAGCTCTTCACCAACGCGGGGATGTCGCGGCCATGGGG
Source organism: Bacteroidota bacterium (assembly GCA_018267065.1). Lineage (GTDB taxonomy): Bacteria > Bacteroidota > Bacteroidia > Flavobacteriales_F > PHOS-HE28 > PHOS-HE28. The sequence continues at coordinate 1,220 of JAFDZG010000243.1, read as the reverse complement.
CGATTCGAACCAGGGCAGCAGCTCCGGATCCTTGTCCGGCCCGGGGATGTAGCGGAAGATATTGCCGCCGCCGTTGTCGATCACGATCACCTTCAGTTGCGCGGGAAGGTGCTTGTTCCAGAAGGCATTGCTGTCGTAGCAGAAGGCCACATCGCCGGTGATGAGGGTGGTGGTGTTCCCGGAGGCGAAGGCGGCGCCCACGGCGGTACTGGTGCAGCCATCGATGCCGCTGGTGCCGCGGTTGCCGAAGAAGCGCAGTCCGCGGGTGCGGTCGAAGAGCTGGGCATAGCGCGCGGCGGTGCTGTTGGCAAGGTGTACGTCGCTGCCTTCCGGGATATGGCCCAACAGTGCCTCGAACACGGTGAGGTCGCAGAAGGGTGTTTCCTTCAGTAGGGCTTGATGCCGATCGCGCATGCGTTGCGCCACCATGCGCCAAGCTTCGCCATAGAGGCTTTCGTTGGGCTTCACCTGGTTTTCCAACTGGGCGAAGAAGATGTGGGGCTCCACCGCGAGATGGTGCGTGAGGCATTGGAACGTGTCCATGGCGCCACCGGCATCCACGTGCCAGTGCTGCACAGGCCGCCACTGGCGCAACAAGCCCTTGATGCGCTTGCTGACGATGGCGCCGCCGAAGGTGATCAGCACATCGGGCTTCAGGTCGGCCTCATTGCCAGCGTGAATGCCCTCCAGGGTGCGGTCGATGCAGGTGATGAAGACAGGATCGTCCAGGTTGGAGGTGGCCTCGGTGAACACGGTGACTTGCGGCAGTGCGGCGACTTTTTGCAACTGCGCCCTCATGCCTTCGCCCCAGATGCCTTGGCCCGCAAGCACCATCACCTTGAGCGAAGAGGACAACTGCTGCGCCCGCCAGCCGCGGTCTGGCAACAGGAAGGCTTCCACGGGCACGGGCGCCACGATGCGCGGATCCCCGTTCACTTCGGTGGTGCCGTACAGCGGTTCCTCGAAGGGCACGTTCACCTGCACGGGCCCGGCCACCGGCACCAGCGTGGCATTGATGGCCTCGTTGATCAGGCGGTTGCAGTGCCAATTGGAAAGATCGTCCGCGGCGCGCGGCAGTTGCACGCTGGTACGAAGATGAGGCCGTAGCACGTCGCGCTGGCGGATGGTCTGGCCTTCGCCCTGGTCGGTCCATTCCTGCGGGCGGTCGGCGCTGATCACCAGCAGGGGGATGCGCTGGTAGAAGGCCTCGGCGATGGCTG
>JAFDZG010000242.1 GCA_018267065.1 Bacteroidota bacterium | reverse complement strand
GCCCTTCAACGCCACCGTGTCAAAGGGTTCGCTGATGATCACTTCATCACCCGCCTGGAGCTTCGCCACCTGTTCGGTCATGCCGTGGTGGGAAGGATAGCATTTGATCGTCAATTCCAAGTGGTTCGCGGTGTTCAGCCCGGTAAAGGTGAAGGGCGAAACCTTGTCTTTTGTTTCAGGGCGGTCCAAGCGGAAGTCAATGGCCTGGCCGGCGAAGAAATCATAGTTCTTGGGGCGTTCCAACGTAAGGCGCACCACATCGTGGGTGAGCTGTTCCTTGTTCAGGAGCGTAACAGGAATTTCCATGGTCTTCAGGTTCAATTGCTGGTTTGTCGATCACTCTTGTCTTCAACCTCCGGAAGCGGCATCTTGTTCAGCGGCAGCCGCATTGTGCCCATTGGATGCAACCTGGCGGGGCGGGTTACAAAAATTGTAACCTTGTTGTCCGGGCGTCATCCAATGGGAAAGTTGAAGCAACCATCATCCTTTGTTCAATGGAAGCGAAAAGGTTGGACCTGAAAGGTAGTGCATCCTTGGGGGACATGGAGGTGGTGAGCCGCGTGCTCCAAGGCGAAAAGGGGTTGTATGAGATCCTGATGCGCCGCTATAACCAAACCTTGTTCCGGGCGGTGCGCAGTTACTTGAGCGATGAGGACGACGTGCGGGACGCCATGCAGGAAACCTATTTGAAAGCGTTCGCCAAACTGGACCAGTTCAAGGGGAATTCGGCCTTCAGCACGTGGCTGGTCCGCATTGGCATCAATGAAGCGCTGCAGCAGTTGCGGAAACGGCGGCTCATGCGCGTCCACCCGGGTGTTATCAGCGCGGACCAATTGGAACAGGTATCAGACCCAGGACAGATGAACCCGGAACAACACACCATCCAGGGAGAGCACCGCAGGTTGTTGGAACAAGCCATTGACCGGCTGCCGGAGAGCTACCGCGCCGTGTACATGCTGCGGGAGGTGGAAGGCATGGGCGTGGCCGATACTGCGGCATGCCTGGGCCTCGGCGAGAGCAATGTGAAGGTGCGCCTTCACCGTGCAAAGGACATGTTGAAGGATCTTGTATGGAGCCTGCATGCGCGGGGCCCTGCCTTCGAGTTTGGGAACAGCCATTGCGACCGCATGGTGGAATGGGTGTTGGCGCGGATCTGAGCCGGGCGTTTATTGGGAATTGTGCGGCTTGGCCACTTGTTCCATGATGCTGTCGTCCCAGTCGCCGGTCACCTTCACCTGTGCCCTGGCATCAAACACCTCCGCCTTGATCAGGTTGTGGTCCACGAAGGCATAGGTGCCCGGCAGGCGGAACTGGTAGAGCGCCGCCACTGCGGACCCGCCCGGAACGAACCACGTTTCACGATCGGTAACGGGCCTGTCGTTGAAGGAGCCGCCTTCCCACAGCAGGTCGGCATGCCCGCCGATGATGTGGAACCGGGCATCGATGTTGCATGATGAAGTAATGAAGAGCACCTTCTCACCCACGGCGGCTTTCATGGCGTTCTCGTTCAAAAGGGAACCTGCCTTTCCATTGAATACGATGTGCGATGGCGTTAGCGAGGCCATTACCGGGATCATGTCCGCAAAACCAGCTGCGGGGGTGGGGTAATCCTTGTACATGCCCTGGTCATCCTTGCGGATGTAATAGTCCTGTTCCGCCACATAGTATGCGCGGTCAAACTTCAAGGCCTTGCCATTCTCATCGGTGAGGCCCCCGCGTGGCAGCACCATGATGGCCCCGTTCATTCCGGAGGTGACGTGCAGGGGCGTCATGGCCCCGCCGGGTGCGCAATGGTAAACGAAGACACCGGGCTTCAGCACACGGAAGCGGATGGTGGACTCTTGGCCCGGGGCTACTTCAGAAAGGTCACCTCCCCCCATGGCCCCTGTGGCCGCGTGGAAGTCAATGTTGTGCGTAAGCGTATTGGTCTTCGGGTTCACAAGCGTCAACTGCACATAGTCGCCTTGGTGCGCCACGATCATCGGGCCCGGCACGCTGCCGTTGAACGTGAGTGCCCAAATGCTGGCATGCGGGGCGATCTGCATCTTTTTCTCCTGCACCGTCAGCCTCACGTCCACAATGACGGGCCCTCCTTGCGCCGCCTGGTCGAATTTGGGGAGGGCCGGTGGTGGCACCATCTCTTGCACCACGTGGGGCAGCTTGTCCGGGTTCACCTGTTCCGGCCTGTCAAAGACTGAAGGGCGGTTGCATGCGCACACGCTGAGCAGGGCCGGAAGGACCAAGGCAAATGAGTGTTTCATGGACGGGGTGTTGTTTGGTGGTACGGCGGCCCGTGCAGAGAGAAATGCATCCCGCCCCATGGGCAAGGTCATGGATCCCCTTTCCAGATCCGCCAAGCTTCCTCGGCTTGCTTCAATAACATGCGCATGCCTCCAATGGTTCGCGCGCCATGCTCCAACCCGTATTGCAGGAACTTCGTTTCCGGCGGGTTGTACACCAGGTCGATCAAGGTGTGTTTGGAGGAGAGGGCGGCATAGGGCAGGGGCGGAGCTTCATCCACACGGGGGTGCATGCCCAGCGGCGTGGTGTTCACGATCAGGCGGCACAAGCGGATAACGGTAGGGTCAACCATTTCCCAGGTCAGGTCGCCGCGCTCACGGCTTCGGCTTACAATGCGGAACCTTACCCCCAGTTCGCGCAGCACATAGGCCACGGCACGGCTGGCACCGCCACTGCCCAGCACGAGGGCACGGGCCTTTATGGAACTTCCGGCATCGGCCAGGGAACCAACGACCGGCCCGGCAAGTGCACCGAACCCGGCCACATCCGTATTGTATCCAATGCATTGGCCATTGGAGATCTTGATCGTGTTCACCGCCCCCACTGCAGCGGCCAAAGGGTCCAGGCCGTCCAGGAAGGGGATCACGGCCTCCTTGTACGGGATGGTGACGTTGAGCCCTTGCAGGTCGGCATTTTTTTGCAGCAGCGCCGGAAAATCGCTGATGTCATTCAGTTCGAAGAGGTCGTACCGGTGGTCCTTCAGCCCGGCCTTGGCAAAGACCGAAGTGAAATGGTCCTTGCTGAAACTGTGGCCCAGCCTGCGGCCGATCAGCCCGTAGCGCACCATGCAGCCAAATTACCGAATTGCCGCCCGCGACAGGGCTTGTTATGCGTGTTCACCCCTGCTTCGGTGCAAACCGCAGGCGGATGAACTCCAGCACCATGGGCAGCACGGATATGAAGACGATGGCCAAAATGACCACTTCATAATTTTTCTGCACAAAGGGGTGCTGCCCAAAGAGGAAGCCTGCCGAAAGCAACAGGCCGATCCAAAGCACCCCTCCCATAATGTCAAACGGCAGGAATTTCCGGCGGTAGTCCATTTTGCCGATGCCGGCCACAAACGGGGTGATGGTGCGCACAATGGGCACAAAGCGTGCAATGATGATGGTGCGGACACCGTACTTGTCAAAATAGCCGTGCGTTTTTGCCAGGTCCTTCTCCCGCACCAGGCGTTTGCCGAAAAGCTTCCATTCCGTGATGCGCGCCCCGAAGAAGCGCCCCACCCAATAGTTGATGTTGTCGCCCAGAATGGCTGCGGGGATCAGCAAGGCCAAGAGCAGGGCCATGTTCAGCGAACCGATGGCCGCCAATGAACCTGCGACAAAAAGCAGTGAATCGCCCGGCAAAAAAGGCATTACCACCAAGCCTGTTTCAATGAAGATGATCATGAACAGCAGCAGGTAAACCATGTTGCCATGGTCCTGGATGAAGACGGGCAATGTTTCGTTGAGGTGGGTGATGAAATGCCAAAAGGAGAGCAGCAGGTCCATGGAATACTGGTGATTGGTGGTTGGCGACTGGTTGTTGGCCGCAGGTTCCGACAACTAACGGATAAAACCCACGATCCCTAATCCCCGCAATTCAAGGTCCGGTCCACCTCGTCATGCCAGGCCTGAATGCCGCCCCGCAGGTTGATGATGTTGCGGAAGCCGTACCGGTTTAACGTGTCCGTTACGGCACAGCTCCGTTTGCCGCTGTTGCAGTGTACCACCACGGGCATGTCATTGGGGATCTCAGCCAAGCGGTCCATCAACTGGCTCATCGGGATCGGTGTGCCGCCAATGGTGCATTGCTCCGTTTCATAGGGTTCCCGCACATCGATCAGGGTGAATTTCTCGCCCCGGTCGCGCATGGCCCGGAGTTCCTGTGCCGAAACTTCCTTCATTTGGCCTTGGCCTTTGCTTTGGGATCCTCCTCTTCCTTTGCGGTGCCCGCACGTGCGTCCGGCTTCACCTGCCGGAGATGGTCGGCGATGTCACTGGGGAGGTATTCGAAGAACGTATCGCCGCGCAAACCCAATCGCAGGGCCTCAAGCGCGATCACTTCGTCCGGTGCCACGTTGCCAAGGTTCACGTTGGCGCCCACCTGCTTGATGAACCAGGTTTGCTGGCTTTTGATGGGGGCCTCCCAAATGATGTCTTTCCCGGGTACTTTGGCCATGATGCGGTTCACCAGCGTGGTGTGGGCGTGGCCACTGGGCCGGTAAATGCCCACGGTGCCGCTTTCCCGTGCCTCAGCGATCACCTTCCAGCTGCCCGCGTTCAGTTCATCATTCATCATGCGCACCCATTTGGCGGGGCTGATCAAGATGCCTGTTTCCTTGCTTCCCACTTCGCTCAATACGGTGTGCTCGCGGGCCAGGATGTTGATGTACTTGAGCTTTACGTCATGCTCCAGGTCGATGGAGCCGTCGGAGACCTCCACAGCTTCCAATTTCAAGTCTCCAAGGAGCTTTCGGTAATCCTCGAACTGGCCACGGGCAATGAAGGCCTCAAACAGGGTTCCGCCCAAATAGACCTTGATGCCCGCTTTTTGGTAAAGCGCGATCTTCTCCTTCAGCCTGGAAGTAGCGTAGCTGGTTCCAAAGCCAAGCTTCACCAGGTCGGTGAGGTGGCCGGAGGCATCAACCAGGTCTTCGGCCTGGCGCAGGCTAAGGCCTTTGTCCATTACCATGGTAAGCCCTTCCTCACGGGGTTTCACCGTGCGGGAGGGAACGTGGTCCAACCTGAAATTCATCGACTGTAAAGCGCTAATAAATGGACCACTTGCGGCAGTTGCACCGCTTCGGGCCAATGTTCCAACAATTGGGTGTGTGCCGCATGGTCCGCCACCAAGGCTTCCTCCAGGGCCAGCAGGCCTTCCTGCATGTGCCCGGCACGGAGCAGGCAGCTTACCAAGCGGTATTTGAAGCGGACGTTCAATTGGTGCACTTGGGCGGCTTCTTGAAGCTTCCGTACGGCGGCTTCAGGCCCTTTCAATTCCAGGAGCAGCTGCGCATGGTCCAACCAGCCGTCCAAGTTCTGGGGTTCCAGCGTGTTTACCTTCATGAATGCCGCCATGGCTTCATCATTGCGTTTTGCACGCACCAGTGCACAGGCGTAATAGTACCACGCATCCGGGTGTTCCGGCGAGATCCGCACGGCGTGTTGGAGCGCCTGCACCGCTTCGGCCACCTTGTCCTGCATGTCTTTCACCACGCCCCGCCCGATCCAGGCATCCACCCATTCGGGGTCAAGGGCAATGGCTTGGTCATAATTGATCAATGCCTGCTCGAAGCGCTCCATCTTCTCGTAGCACTCGCCGATGAAGCTGTAGGTAATGGCTTGCGGGCCGTCAAACACCAACGTTTCCTCGTAGCACTGCACGGCTTCGCCGTACCGCGCCGCAACGAGCATGTTGCGGGCTTTGCTGAAGTAGGCCGAACTGAACCGCTCATCTATGGCCAGTGCAAGGTCCAGGGCCAGGTTGCTCTCTTCCAGGCGCTCCAGCTTGGCGTACACATTCCCCAAGTTGTACCAGGACACGCTGGAATAGGGATGCTCGTCGGTAAATTGCCTGAAGAATGTGATGCACGCCTCATCGGCTTCAGCCAGATCGTAGCAGTACGCCAGTTCATAGAGCACCGCTTCGTTCTCCGGGTTCAGTTCCAAGGCATGTTTCAGGCAGGTGATCGCCTCCTCGTACTCTTCGAGGTTCTCATACTCGAAGGCCAGGTCCAGGTGGATCTCGTCCAAGCCCTCTTCCGCCAGGTCAAGCGCTTTTTTGTAATGCTCCACGGAGCGGCGGTGGTTGCGCTGCTGGCTGTAGATGCCTGCCTTGTGCAACTGCACCTCTTCGTTCCAGGGTTCCACCTTTTCCACCATGTCCAGCAGTTCCAAGGCTTTGCCCAAGCGGCCCAGGGCCATCATCACCACGGCCTCGCAGAACGTGAGCTCCGGCGATGCCGGATGGAGCCGCTGCGCGAAGCGAAGCACCTTCTCGGCACGGCGCGGCTCGTTCCGTTCCAAGTAGTGGTCAATGATCATCTCCAGCTCCTCCACGTCAAAGAAGTGCTGCTCCCTGTTGGCCTCCATCGCCTCATACCGCTGTACGCAATGCGCTTGGTCCGCATTCGGATCGGGCTGCTGGCGGGGGGATTCGTTCATGGACGGATCAATATGGATTCCCCAAAGGTAGGGAAGTAGCTCTTGCCCGGCTTGCCCGCCCTGCCGGTTTTGAACAAGCCATGGTGCAAGGTTCGCGGGCCAACTCCCTGAGGGTGTCGGTACTTTTGCGGCCCTGAAGAAAGTAATCGGCAGTTCCACGAACGAACAAGATGCGGGCATGACATTGATCCGGTCCATTTCAGGTATCCGCGGCACCATCGGTGGCCGTCCGGGCGAAGGCCTTTCACCATTGGACGTGGTGCGCTACACCGCGGCCTTTGGGCAGTTGATGAAGAAGGCAAGCGGAAAAGTGCATCCCATGGCGGTGATCGGGCGGGATGCACGGCCCAGCGGGCCCATGGTGGCCGATCTGGTGCGGGGCACGCTCACCGGCCTCGGGTTCGATGTGATCGATCTGGGCCTGGCCACCACACCCACCGTGGAAATGGCCGTGGCAGGTGAAGCGGCGGATGCGGGGATCATCCTCACCGCAAGCCACAACCCCAAACATTGGAACGCATTGAAGCTGCTCAATGCCTCGGGCGAGTTCATCAGCGCCGAACAAGGAGCGGAGGTGCTGCGCCTGGCGGAAAACGGCAACCTGGATTTTTCAACGGTGGAGGAACTGGGCAGCGTGCGCACCGACAACTCGTGGACGGCGCGGCACATCAACGCCATCCTGGCATTGGACCTGGTGGATGCCAAGGCCATTGCAGCGCGCAAGTATAAAGTAGCGCTTGATGCGGTGAACAGCGTGGGCGGCATCGCAGTGCCGCAATTGCTGGAAGCCTTGGGCGTGGAAGTGGTGAAGCTGTATTGCGAGCCCAACGGCCAGTTCCCCCACAACCCGGAGCCACTGCCGGAGCACCTGAAGGACCTCTGCGACGCGGTAACCATGCACCACGCAGACCTCGGCATCGCCGTGGACCCCGACGTGGACCGCCTGGCCTTGGTGTGTGAGAACGGGCAGCTCTTCGGCGAGGAATACACCTTGGTGGCCTGTGCGGACCACGTGTTGGCACAGCGCCCCGGGGATACGGTGAGCAACCTGAGCAGCACCCGTGCCTTGGATGACGTGGCCGCACGCCATGGCCGCAAGCGCCATGCAAGCGCCGTTGGCGAGGTGAACGTGGTGGGATTGATGAAGGAGGTGCATGCACCCGTTGGCGGCGAAGGGAACGGAGGGGTGATCCTCAGCGAACTGCATTACGGCCGCGATGCGTTGGCCGGCATCGCATTGTTCCTTACGCTCTTGGCCAGGCGCGGAAGCAAAGTTTCCGATCTGCGCCGCAGCTATCCGGATTATTTCATCAGCAAGAACAAGATCGAACTGCAGCCCGGCATGGATGTACAAGCGTTGGTGGATGCCATGCAGGAGCGGTACAAGGGCCAGCCGCACAGCACCGTGGACGGCCTTCGGATCGAATTCGGAAAGGAGTGGGTGCACCTGCGCAAGAGCAACACGGAGCCCATTGTGCGCATTTATGCCGAAAGCGGGAACCCTGCCGCAGCTGATGCATTGGCAGGCCGGATCATGGGTGAATTACGCGAGCTGGCCGGTTTGGCGGTTCAGTAGTTCCGGGCCACTCCAGCCCCGCTGCAGTTCCTGTGAACAGGATGCCCTTGCCGTTTGTTTCATGGCAACAAACTGCTGATCCATGTGGAAGGAAACCAACGGAAAACTGCACCGCACGTTCCGCTTCAAGGATTTCAGCGAGGCGTTTGCGTTTATGACACGCGTGGCTTTTGAAGCCGAGAAACAGGGGCACCATCCTGAATGGATCAACGTGTACAACACGGTATCCATCCTGCTAAGCACGCATGATGCCGGTGATGTGGTCACGGAGAAGGACAGGAAACTGGCTTCCGCGATAGACGGCATCACGGCAAAGTAGTGCCTTCCTTCCCACAACATCCGGCGCCATGGGCCGGAGCCGTTCGCGGAACAGTACGGATCAATTCACCTTTTGCACGTCCGCTGCGATGCGCAGCACGATCTGGCTCGGCTCCGTGTTTGCGGTGATGGTCACCGTTTTGTTCTGCTGGCCTTCCTGCTTGCCGGGCTTGTAAACCACATTGATCTCGCTTGATTCGCCGGGAGCGATGGGGTGCTTGGGATAATCGGGCACGGTGCAGCCGCAGCTGCCGATGGCATCGGTGATCACCAAGGGGTCCTTGCCGGTGTTGGTGAATTTGAAGCTGTACTTGTTCTCACTGTCCTGTTTGATCTTTCCAAAATCATGCGTGGCCTCGGCAAAACCAATGGAGGTAAGCGGGCCGGTATAGTCCGCGGGCGGCATCGGGGCGGGCGGCGTCAAGGGATCGAAAGTGGACTTGGGCGCGGTGGAGGTAGCCGGGGTGGTGGCCGCTGCGGCAGGCAAAGGCGCAAATGTGGCCACTTGGCCGGAGCCGTTGCCGCGCTTGTCCACGGCGATGAATACCACGGCGCATGCGATCACGGCCAGCAGTGCGATCTTGATGTTCTCCTTCATCGGTAGCAATGTTGTTGCCGTGCGAAAATAGGCGCATGCACCGTTACGGGCCAATACCGGGCCGGTCCGTTAACAGGTATTTTGATCAACTCAGGCTCAGCGCTCGGCCAATTTCACACGCTGGAGGTTGTCGTCCTTGATCACGCGCAGGGCTTCCTCGTAGCTTTTGTCCACGGGATTATCAGCGTTGATCACCTGCCAGTAGGCTGAGGTGTTCCACACATCGCGGGCGATCAATGCTTTCAGGCGCACGTCAACCAGTGGTTTTGAACGGGCCATGCCGGCGCTGTCCGGTTCGATGCCAGCGTCCTTGGCGAGCTTCAGCAAGGCATCATTCAGATCAGCGCCCACTTGGAAGTTTTTCCTGAAGCTCTCCACGTCCTTGTACTGGCGCAGCACGTCGGTGCGGTGCTTGTCCACATAATTGATGGCGGCGGTGTTGGTGATGCCCTTGCGCACCAGCTGGCTGAACCAGGCGGAACTGAGGTTTGTATCAATGGGCACGAACACGTCCGGGATGATGCCCCCGCCGCCGTATACCACGCGCTTGTTGTTGGTGTAGTACTTCACCGTGTCCTGGATGTGGATGCTGTCGGCATTGGTGAGTTCACCGTCGTGCAGGCGTTCAATGCGGTCGTGTTTGTACGCCTCCAGCCCATTCGCATAAGACTTCTGGATGCAGCGTCCGCTCGGGGTGTAATAGCGGGCCACGGTAAGGCGCACGGCCGAGCCGTCGGGCAGCATCACCGGCCTTTGCACCAAGCCTTTGCCGAATGAGCGGCGGCCCACCACCACCGCGCGGTCCCAGTCCTGCATGGCCCCGGTCACGATCTCGCTGGCAGAGGCGCTGCCTTCGTCCACCATCAACACCAAGCGTCCTTTTTCGAACTTGCCGGCATCGGTGGCATACGTGTCTTCACGCGGTGATGTGCGGCCCTGTGTATAAACGATCAATTTGCGGTCGCCGAGGAACTGGTCGGCCATTTCGATGGCGGAGCGGAGATAGCCGCCTCCATTGCCTTGCAGGTCGAGCACCAAGTCCTTCATGCCCTGCTTCTTCAGCAGGTCCAATTTGTCGCCCAGTTCCTTGGTGGTGGTTGCCCCAAAGCGGCTTACCTTGATGTAGCCCACGCCCGGCTCGGCCATGTACGCGGCCTCCACGCTGTAAATGGGGATCTTGTCCCGCGTGATGGTGAAGTCCAGCAGGCCCTTCTCCCCGGCACGGGCCACGCCCACATTCACCTTGGTGCCCTTGGCGCCGCGCAACAGCTTGATCACGTCGGAGTTCTTCAGTTCCGGCCCGGCAACGGTGCTGTCGTTCACCGTAACAATGCGGTCGCCAGCCCGGATGCCCACGCGTTCGCTGGGCCCGCCGCTGATGGCGTCCACCACGTAAATGGTGTCGCGCACAATGTTGAACTGGATGCCGACACCCTCAAAGTTTCCTTTCAGCGGCTCGTTCACCTCCTCCAATTCCTCCTTGGGTATGTACACGCTGTGCGGGTCCAGCTCGCCGAGCATGGCCACAATGGCCTTGTCCACCAGTTTGTTGTCGTTCACGCTGTCCACGTACATGTGGTCGATCTGGTAAAGCAGCGTTTGCAGCTTGGTGGCCGCTGGCGTGGGCTGGGCAAAGGAGGGGAGTGCCGCCAGCACGGCTAAGGAGAGCAGGAACTTCTTCATGTAAGGGAAAACAGGAGCGGGAGTCGGTTGGGAAACAAGGCGGCATACAGCCGCCGGCCAAAACACGAATTTAACGGTTCATGGCCAGAGAGGGTTGCCTGCCTCGCGGTTAAGGCTTGTTAATCAACGCCCCCCTCACAACCCGAACAAAAACGTCCCGCCCTGCTTCATCTGGCCCTTGTGCCACTTCTCGCTGCGCACCAGTTTGCCGTTCTGGTAGTACTTCCACTTGCCATGCTTTTGGCCGTCCTTGTAATGGCCCACGATGCCCTGGTCGCGGAAGGCCCAGGTGCCTTCGCGCTTGCCTTGGCGGTACTGGCCTTTCACGGTGATGCGGCCCGTGGGGTCGTACTCCGCCCAGTCGCCGTGCAGGCTGCCCCATCCGTACACAGCGAAGAGCAGCTGCTTGCCATCGGGGTAGAAGGCGCGGTAGATGCCGCTGGGCTTGCCGCGCTTGTAGTTGATGGTAACCGCCACGCGGGTGGTGTCGAAGGCGTATTTCCCTGTAAGGATGAACGGTGCCAAGCCGCTGGGCAAGGGCGGATAAGCAATCGCATAGGCCTTGGTGGCGCCGTGCTCGGTGATGAAGAGCGAATCCGGCTGCGCGGAGGAAGGAACGGTGAAGAGAATGGCGAGGCACGCAAGGAGCTTATGGAGCATGGGCAGTGGCGGTTTTGGCAGCCCCGGAGACAATGGTGAAATTGCGGTGGATGACGTGGCCTTCACGATCGGTCAAAGTTAGCCGGTGCGGGCCTTGAACTGGTGAAAGCGCCATCCGGTGGTCTCCGGTGGTGGTGCCCATGAATGTCCCATCAAGGTCCCAGAACAGCGTGGCGCGCGGATCGCGGTGTGCCACTTCCACCACCATGTTGCCCTTGGTGCCGTCCAATTGCACGGGGATCAGCAGCGTGGCTCCCGCTTCCGGATAGAGGATCTCCATGGGCGCGTCGGCACTGCCCATGCCGGGAAGCCACGGTGGCAGCGGCCTGTAGTTGGGGTGGCGCAGTGCGTAGTAGTGCTCCATGGCCGGTGGCAGGGTGAACCACGCGGTGCTGATGCCTTGCCCACCGCTGGTCCGGTGTGTGCCTGAGGGATCAAGGAGCACACGGACATGGTAGGGGCAAACGGGCGTGCGCATGCCCTCCGGGGCGGTCCACACGGTGTCTTGTTCCGGGCAGTCGACTCCTGCCCTAAAGCCACTGGCAAGGCAAACAGGGATGCGCACCATGGCATCGTACGGCGGCTCCGGGCTTGGGCTGGGTGGCAGCAGGCCGAAGAGGTCAAAGAGGAGCGGGGCGGCGGCCAGTGTGCCGGTGAGCCCGGGTCGCCCTTCGCCGCTGGCGTTGCCGGTCCATACGGCCACGCAATAGCGGCTGGTGAGGCCGATGGCCCAGGCATCGCGGTGGCCGTAGCTGGTTCCGGTTTTCCAGGCGATCTGCTGCTGCCCCGCGAAGTTGTTCCAGCCTTGCTCATCCTCGGGGCGCACCACCTCGCGCAGGGCTTTCAGGGTGAAATAGATCGCCGGCGCTGAAAGCACCGGCCGGCCCTGTAACGGCTCCGGCACGGTTGCACCGGAAGTGTCGCGCAGCAAGTGGGGCGGCCGCACATCACCGGTGCGGTAGCGCAGGCCCATGCGCCCGTAATTGCCCAGTACGCGGCCCATGCTGGCATACGCTCCGGCCAATTCCCACAAGGTGGATTCAGCCCCGCCCACGATCAGGGAGAGGCCGTAATCGTCCGCGCTTCGATCGATGCTGTGCAGGCCCATGCCGCGCAGCATCAACAGCGTGCGTTCAATGCCATGGGTGCGCAGGGCACGCACCATGGGCACGTTCAGCGAACGTGAAAGTGCTTCGGATGCGGGCACCGCCCCGGCGTATTGCTCATCGTAGTTGCGGGGCGCGAAATCGTTGTAGCGCGTTGGAACATCGGCCAGCAGCATGTTGGGAAGCAGTTCCCCGCTTTGCAGCATGTCCGCGTACAGAAAGGGCTTCAGCACGCTGCCGGTGCTGCGTCGCGCACGGATGAGGTCCACTTGCCCGGCATGGCTGGCACCGGCACTTTCCAGATTGCCCACGTAAGCGAGCACATCTCCGGAGGGCACGTCCAAGATGATGGCGGCGGCGTTGTGCACCTCATTGGCGTTCAAGCGGAGGGCATAACGTTCCGCAGCCGCCGTGGCGCGGTCCTGCAAGTGGCCGTTCAGCGTGGTGTGCAACAGTTGCCCCTCATGGCCCTGCATGGCCAGGGTGGCGAGCAAGTGCGGTGCGCGCCGCGGCAGGTCCAGCGCCTGTTCCGGCAAGGGTTCCTCTTTCGCAAGGGACCATTCGGTGCTGTCGATGGCATGAACACGAAGCAACCGGTCCAGCAAGCGATCGCGTTTTGCCCGCAGTGCTTCATGCCCTTTTCCCGGATAGATGGCCGAAGGCGCATTGGGAAGTACGGCCAGGGTGGCGCTCTCGCTCCAGCTGAGGCGGTCCGCAGGGCGACCGTAGTAGCGCCATGCGGCGGCGTCCAGGCCCACTACGTTGCCGCCGAACGGGGCGTGGTCGGCAAACAAGGCCAAGATCTCATCCTTGCCATGGCGCAACTCCAACCGCAACGCGAGCAGCGCTTCAATGAACTTTTCCCCGTAGGTGCGGCTGCGATTGCCACGCGCCAAGCGTGCCACCTGCATGGTGATGGTGCTTCCCCCGCTCACCACCATGCCGGCCTTGCGGTTCTGCCGCCAGGCCCGGGCCAACGATTGCAGGCGGATGCCGAAATGATCGCGGAAATGCCGGTCCTCAAACTGGATGATGCACGCAGCAAAACGTTCCGGCACCCGGCCCGAAGCTGGGAAACGCCACTGGCCGTCTGCTGCCACCGCAGCGCCCAACAGGTCGCCCTTGGCATCCAAAAGCACGGTGGAGCCGGGGTCGTGGAACAAGGGGGCCAAGGGCCACCACCGCGCCCATGCGAACAACAGGAACAGTACGGCAGCAGTACCGATCAGCCCTTGTTTGCGGCGGACCGTCCACAACCACAAACGTGCCAGCATGGCGGCCTGTTTCAGGGCCTTTTGGGGGGCAATGCCGCAGGTTTATCCGGAGTGCTTGGCATGGCCGCAGCCTCAATGGGGTGTACCGCCAAGTTTCTGCGGCCATACTTGGCCTGTAGCACGATGCGGCTTTCATTTCCCTCCTCCATGGTGGCAAAGCGTTGCACATCGATGTCCGTGGTGTCCGTGAATTCCTTGGGCCACTGTTCCCGCACCCATGCGATCAGCTGGGGCGTGGTGAACATCTCCGTGGTCCGGAACAACGGTGTAATTTCCACCGTGGGCCCGTTGCGCCAATTGCCGATGGCATAGCTGTAAATGGTGTTCTGCGCTGAAACAGCCGAAGCGGAACCGATCAACGCGGCCACCAACAGAATGGAGATCTTCTTCATGTTGCGTGCGGTTGTCGCAAAGATGGGGCCGAAATACGGATGAAGAATAGCCGGGGCAAACACCCCGTTCTGCGATCCGATCAACCCGTGAGGCAGCATTTGGCATGGATCAAACGTCTAACTTTGACAATACTCAATATCAACACGACAATGAACGCCTACCGCACCGCTTGTTACATGGCTACCCTTGCAGTTGCGGGCTTCAGCCAGGCCCAATTCCAGCAAATGGGCTCCAGCAGCAGCCACCTTGCCACGCTCCGTTCATTGAACTCAGGAACGAAGCTCATCGAGACGTTCGATCCGGGTGCAACCACGTGTACGATCTATAACCCGGACCTGACCGTGTACCGTGTGCTCAATTACCCGGCCCCGCCGGCAGGCATGGCCTGGGGAAGCATTTGGTACGTTACGGAGGAATTGTTCGATACCGATCCGGCCACGGTTGAGTTCATGCTTGATGCCTATGGAACCGGCGGACCGGACAATGCGGTTTTTGTCTTCCGCGAGGATGGCACCCAGCTCTTTGGGCAGCATCCGGGCGGGATATCCTCAAGTACCGGTGGCGGGCTTTCCGACCAGGCGCCGATCTTTTCCCATGCCGGACAAGCGTACATGGTGATCTATGATAGCGGGAACATCGATGCGGGCACCAAAACCTACCTGTTGCCGGGATCGCTTCCCTGCATGGATTGCACCGGCTATCCGAACGCACTGGTGTTGGGTGTGACAGGGCCTGATGGAACAACCACCTCCCCGGAAATTCAGCTTTTTCCAAACCCGGCGCAAGGGAATGCAACACTGGCGGTAGGTGATTCAAGCCCGGATGCGATCTCCATCATTGATGCGTCCGGGAGGTTGGTACGCAACCAGCTCCCAAGCAAGGGCAGCAGGACCCAACTGTCCTTGGCCGGATTGGGCAATGGCCACTACACCGTGTTGGTGGGGCGCGCAGGGAAACGCCTCGCGGCGTTGCCATTGGTGATCTCGGGCAAGTGAGCCGAAGGGCGTTAGGCGCTGGGCGGGATCTATCGTTTCCGGCTTGCGAGGGCCATCACCAGCATTACCACAAAGGCGATCAGCAGGCCAAAAAACTCGCGGGAGTTTTCAATGACCGGGGTGGAGGCCTTCATTTCCCCGGCGATGTCCGGAAAGCCTTGCTGCTCCCAATCGATAACGCCGGGCAAGGCGATGAGCATCCAGATGCCGAAGATGGCCGTGATGGTCCATAGCCACCATTTCGGATACTTGCCAAAAGCGGCCAAGCCGCAGGAAATGGCCACGGCCAGATAGCCCAGCGTCCAATGGACCGGGTCCACATCATTCAACTGGAGGTAGGCGAACACCAGGAAGATCGCGGTGAGCAGGAGGAAGATGAACTTCTTCATGTGGATCAGAATTCAATGCGGTAGCTGAGGTTGGGGATCAAGCCGAGCTGGTATTTGGTGACCACTTCGTGCTTGCGGACATCGAAGTAACGGAATGCGGCGTTTTGTGCGCCCGAAAGATTCTGGAGGTCCACGGCCCATAGACCGGTCCGGCCCTTGCGGTCTTTCTTCAGGTACACCCGAAGGTCGATGCGGTAATAGCCCGGAAGCTGCTCCCAATCCGGATTTCCGGTGAAGACCACGGCGCCATTTTGGTCCGTGTATGAGGGCAGGGGCGGGTTCCAAGCGCCGCCCATCACATTCGCGCGCGCGCTCACGCCCCAAGTACGCACGCGGTCCTCCTTCTCCTTCTTGAACTCCTTTCCGCCGAAGAGGTTGAACAGGTATTGGCCGTCCCAACGGCTTCGGTGCCCATGCCCGGCAACATCCGTGTACATGCTGCTGTACAGGGAGGCATTGGCTTGCCAGAAAAGATCGTTGGCGAAGTGATGGTCGGCACTGAGCTCCACGCCTGCGTTCCGCGCTTTGCCAGTGGCCTGCAAAGGCACCGGTGCGGGCTCATCCCAAGCATTCACCAGGCTGTAGGTGGGCGCTATGTTGAATGGGAGGCCGGCGGCTTCCACGGGCACATTGGTGAGTTGCTGCAAATAGGCTTCGGCGTGCAGCATCAAGCGGCGCCCAACCGGATGGTCGTATCCGAGCACGATGTCTTGCGAACGCGTAAGCCCTATGGCCGGTTGCACCAGGAGGGGCCATACGCCCACGCCGAACGATTGCCACTGGGGCAATTGCGAGCGCCCGCCCGCCGCCAAGGCCAGTTTGCGCCCGTGCCGCATGCGCCATTCCAAGGAAACGCGCGGTTCGGCGGCAGCTTCCCGGGTGAACGTAAAGTAGGCCACGCCAATACCTGCCGTGGCTTGCAGATGTTCCGTCAGGCTCCATCCGGCATTGGCCCATGGGCGCAACAGCCAGCCATGTTCATCGCTGTTCAGCCAAGAGGTGAGCCGCCTTTCCGTGGCACCCGCCCCGGCACTGTACCGGAAACGTGCGCCTACCGCGCCTTCCACCTGGGCTGTTCCGGAAAGCTTGCGCTCGCTCAGTGCCGTTTCCATGTGCCACATGGCCGTGTAGTCGGTGCGCAGCATGTCCTCGCTGCGCTCCTGGTCGATCTCGGACAGTGCAATGGTGGAGGTAAGCGTGGCGTGCCGGCCCAAGGGTATGCGCAAGTGCGCGCCCGCAGCCCCCATGCTGGAACTGTAGTCAATGTTGCGGCTGTCCTTGTCCACCTTCCAAACGGTGGTGTCATGCACGGCTTCAAACACATTGCTGCTGTTGCCGCCCATGCCGAACAAGTGCCATTCGCCACGCTTGCCCGCAGGCAGCGCCACGTGGAAGGCGAGGTCCTGGAAGGTAATGGCCTCATCGCCGAGGTCCACGCCCATGGCGCCCAAGAGCCCTACGGTGGAGTAGCGGTAGTTCACCAAGTAGGACGAACGGCCTCCCTTGCCGATGGGCCCTTCAGTGGATGCATCAATGCCGAGCAGGCCTGCTTGCAAGGTCCATTCCTGCCGCTGCATGTTGCCGTTGCGCAGGCGCATGTCCAGAATGCCGCCGAGGGCGTTGTCGCGATCCGGGGGCAGCACGCCGGTGAGCAGGCTGGAAGTGGCCAACATTTGTGCACTGAGGATGTTCACGCCGCCGCCGCTGAGCGTGGGCAGGTCGCTGGCCGTGCCTGCATTGCCGGTGTGGCTGGGGTTCACGATCTCCGCGCCTTCCAGTGTCCACGCATTGGCATTGGGTGAATTGCCGCGGATGGAGAGGTGGTTGGCCTGGTCGTTCACGCCGGCCACACCGGGCAGTGCCGTTACCAAGCGTGCGGGATCAAAGAAGGTGGCGGGCCAGCGCAGGCTCTGCTCCACGGTGAAGGGCCTGAGCCCCAGTGGCTGCAATTGCTCCCGTGCTTCTGGGCTGATGGTAACGGTGCCCAACTGGTGCGCCGATGGGGAAAGCAACAAGCGTTGCTCGCTTTGCTTGCCTGCGCGGAGCCACAGCTCCGGAACTTCCAGGGAGTCGTATCCCAAAGCCGAAACCAGCAAGGCATAATGGCCCACCGGAATGGCCGCAATGCGGAAATGGCCCGTGCTGTCCGTGGTGGTTGTGAGTGAAACATTGCCCGGTTGCAACCGGACGGCGGCACCGGGAACAGGTTGATAGGAGCGCACATCCAACACCCTTCCCGATAATTCGGCCAGGGGTGGTTGCGCATGAAGCAGGATCGGGACCGTGGTGGCCAAGGAGCCTAGAAAACGCAGTGTGCGGCGAAACATGGCGCGATGTTAAGCAACCCGGTTGCAGCGGGCACGGCCACCATGCGATCGGCGGCCAGGTGATCGATCTATTGCCTTTGCCCACCGGTACGCCGGGGGATCAGCAATTCCCGCAGCCTGTTGCCGTCGGCCGCATTGGGCCACATCTCACGGAAGGATGAGCCGGTGATGCGCATGAACGCCACCACTTGGTACAAGGCATTGGCACAATAGGCCAGTGTGGCGGTAATGGCGGCGCCCTGCAAGCCGTATGCGGGAATGAGCAGCAGGCCCGCAACAACGGTTATGGCCAGCCCCAGGCCGGAGCCGACCACATTGTGCACATTTCGCGCCGTGCCGCTGAAGTAATGACTGAACACCTGGGATGCCGCCATGCCCAGGATGCCCGGTGCCAACGATGCGATCAGCGGGGTGATGCCGACCACTTCGGGCCCGAATGCCCATTGGAAGAAGCAGGAAGGAAGCAAGAGGAGCACTGCGATCACCGCCAAGGCACAGGCCATGGAGAGCTTCAGGCAGGCCAATACGAGCAGCCGTTGCCCGTCCGCGGAACGGCTGTTGCTGACCCGGCTGTACAATACCAAGGCCAAGCTCTTGGGCACCAGCCAGGAACCCTCCGCCAATTGGTTGGCCACGGTATAGATGCCGAGGCTGGCGGTATCGCGGAACCGCTCGATCAACCAATATGCCAACCTGTAGTTCATTAATTGCATGCCATTGGCGGCTTGCACATATCCGCCTTGCCCGGCCAGCAGCATCAGCACCTTGCTGGGGCCATCCGCCAGCACGGGCGCATGGCGGCGCATGGCCAACAGGCCCAACACCAAGGCGCATGCAACGGCGGCGTAGGAGGCGCTGATGAATGCATGCGCATCTGCGCCCGGCAGCCCTGTCAACCATGCGAACACGGCGACCAAGACCATGGCCTGGGCCATGCCCACCACGTTGTTCGCATGGATCCGTTGCTGCCCCACCAGCACATTGAGGTGCACCGCGTTCAGCCCTTGCAGAAATGCCAGCAAGGCAACGTGTGGGGCATACCCTTCAGGAACCAGATGGAACAGGCGCACAATGCCGTAGCCGAGCGCCGCCGCCACCAATGCACCGAGGTAGCAGGGAGGGAGCAAGCGGCCCAATGGCACGCGGGGCACCAAATACACCAACCCGCCGCCGCCCAGCAGATCGGTGCCCAAGCGGATCAAGGTGATCCCCAACGTGATCAAGCCGATGGCGCCCAGGCCTACGGTGCCCAGGCGGTGCCCTGCGATCACGGCCACCAACAGGCCCATCACGGTGATGACGATCCGCGCTGCAACGGTGCCGGTGATCTGCCTGAGCATCAATGTTTGCGTTTGCCGAAGAACCCGGAAAGTTTGCGCCCCCGAACCCTGCTGCGCTGTGCGGGGTCCGTTAGGAAGCGCTTGCCATCCAACAAGGTCACATCCCCAGCAGCACTGATGGTGTGCAAACCTTTGGACCAACGGCCTATCATCGGCTCAATGTGCTTTTCCGTTACCTCGGCAAAGCCGGTGGGCGTAAGCGCCAGCACGCGGTTGAGGCTGATGCGCCCGCCGTAGGTGAGGCTGCTGTCCTGTGCTGGCCGCCAGAGCGTGCCCTCGTGCACGAACGGCGTGCCGGCAGGCCGGGCCGAGCGAATGTCCATTTTGACCGGATTGAGCGGGTGCGGCCGGAAAGGCCCCGTGATCACCTCGCTCCAATAGGCAAAGAGTTCCACATTGGTAAGCGGGGGCTTGGTGCCCAGCAGCCACCAACGCCCTTCATGCCGGAACAAGGTGGGATCGACCAACGGCTCGTTCAACAGCAGGGCCACGGGTTCCATGCCATCATTACCCGGAGTGACGCGGTACAGGTCCACACGGCCCAGGGCTGCTTGTTCAGGTATTACGTAGACCGTGCCTTCGTGCTCTACGATGTACGGGTAGGAGAGATGCTTCCCTACGTCCAGCATGGTGCGCGAACGCTTCAGGTTGTTGTCCTGCTTGGGCCGCAGGCGCGCGATCCGTGCCTGGCCCTCCGATTGGTCGTAGCGTTCATACAGCACATGCAGTTGGCCGTCCGCGTAATATCCGAAAGGGTCGGCGCGGTATTGGCCTTCCGCCGGTGCCGGCAACCATTGCACCGAAGTGTTATGGCCTTCATCCAGCAAGGATGCGATCGGTTGGTGGTACACACCGATGTTCCATTCCTCATGGTCCTTCAGCTCAGCCCGGTGAAACCTGACCTTGTTGCGCCATTGACGCCGGATGAAGTGCAGAAACTGCAGGTTACGCGGGTACTTGTACAACGGGGCTTGGGTCTTGCTTTCAATGCCAACGGATCCAATGTCTGCGCCCAGGAGCAGCTCCCTGCACACCTGTGCGGGCCAAATGGCGCTGTGCATCAACACGGTGTCCACGGTTTCCTTCAGTGAATGGTCGATGGTCCGGAACCAGCCCTTGCGCAGCACGATCCCGCCGTCCAGCTTGTCCGTGAGCCGCTGAAGGATGGCGCCGGTGATCGGATCGCCGGCCATGATCTCCCAGAATCCCGGTGGCCCGCCACGGTACTTCTGCTCATCGCCATGGTGGAAGCTCCATACCCCATGCTTGGGTAAATTCAAGATCCCACCACCGAGGATGTTGAAGCCGAACCGGAGCAACACATCCGGCCTGTAGGAGCCGATGTGCTCCAGATCCGCCTGCGAAAAATGTTCAGCAATACCCTTCCGCACGGGATTGCACGCAACTTGCGGCAAATGCCCAAGCAGGCCGGAAGCATCCACGGGCCCTATGGCGCGCGGCTTCCAAAGGCGGTGGCGGTAGAACCTGTACAGGGCGGTGGACAATGGCTGCTTTGCTTGCCCGGCCCCACTTTCCGCGGCCTTTACCACTGCCACGCAAAACTCCACGCCGGGTACTTCAGCCAGTTTTTGCAGGCATTCCAGTTGCCAATGCTGCAATTGCAAACCATTGCACAGCACACCGATGCGGAGCTTGCCTTCAGCCATGGCCCACGGCTTGTTTGTACACGGCATCCAACCTGGCCGCCACGGCCTCCTTGCTGAATGAGCCGCCCACTGTGGCCTTTACGCGCTCCGGTGCATAATTCCCGTGCTCCCCGGAAAGGGTGATCATGGCATCCGCCAAGGCGCGATCATCACCAACCGCGATCAGCAGTCCGTTCCCGGACGTGATAAAGGCTTCCGGCCCCCCGCAACGGGTGGCGATCACGGGCCTGCCCAGTGCAAGGGCTTCACCGGTTACCACGCTGAACGTTTCCACTGGGCTGTTGATGATGACCGTTCCGGCACGGGCAATATGTTCCAGCACTGCGGAATTCGGCAATTGCCCGCGCCAAGTGACCTTGCCGGCCAGCCCAAGCACATCGGCCATGCGTTCCAACATGGTGCGGTCCGGCCCGTCACCGATCACTTCCAGGTTGAAATCGTGGCCTTGGTCCCTTGCCAAGCGCAGTGCGCGGAGCACGCCGCCCACGTTCTTTATCCTGTCCACCAGATCGGCCACCATCAGAAAATGTCCAACGGGCCCGGGAGGGCCGGGTGGGGATGAACTGATCGGCAAGACGTTGGGTACCACGGCCACGGGATGGGGCGGGTGAAGTGCTTCCAATGCGTTGGCCAAATGGGGGCTCACGGCCACCAACGCAGCGGCCCTTCGCACCAGAAAGCGGTCCATGGCTTTTGCCTGCCATGTTTTCCTGTTCCACGTGCCGTTGAGGTGCTCGCTGCTCTGCTCGCTGATGATGAACGGAACGGTCCAACGCTTTGCCAACCGCCATGCTGCATACACAGGCCGGGTAAGGATGTGCGCATGGATCAGGTCTGGGCGGCCACGCTCCTGCACCACGCGTTGTATTCCGTGCCGCAAGGCCCGTTTGTACCGCGCAAAGTTCAACGCCTTGCGAAGCGGGGCAATGGGCGAAACGCTGGGTTTGTAATAACACCGAAGCTCCCAGGCGTTCTCCGCTTGATCCAACACTTCCTCATAAGCAGCGTGCATGTTCTCCGGGCACGGGTACACCACGCTGATCCGGTGCAGGTCGGACACCGCAAGCATCTGTTTCCGAATGAAGTCGCCCAACTGCGGATCGTTGCGACCGGGGTACCACTTGGGCAGAACAAGCACGTGCATGCAGCGGCAAAGTAACGCGGAGGCACCGCTCCGATTATATTTGCGGCCCGTTTGGCAGCCGCCATGCGGAAATGGTGGATGTAGCTCAGTTGGTTAGAGCGTCGGATTGTGATTCCGAAGGTCGCCGGTTCGAGCCCGGTCTTCCACCCAAGAAAAGCCCCTCGCGGGGCTTTTTGTTTGGGTGGAGGACCAGCCGCGCAGCGGCAACGGCCACGAAGTGGGCGTAGGTTTGAAGTTCATTCCGAGGGAAGACCAACCGTGCAGGCTTCACTCACGCAAGGCTTCCGCCCCGGGTCCTTGCGTGCTCCCGGCACGCCCTGCTTCCCCCGCCGTATGCCGCTTGTCCGCCAACACAGTAGCCAACGTCCACGGGATCCGCTCCACAAACGGGGCTTGGCGCACGGGGCAATCCATGATCTGGCACACCGGGCAGGAGAGCGGCATGCAGGGGTCCATGTGGATGAAGAACTCCACCTCTCGGCCCGAATTCCGCTCCACCAGCTTGGCCAGCCGCGTGATTTCGGAGTGGGCCGCTTCCACCGTGTAGTACCAAGGCAGCGTAACATGGCAATCAATGTGGAGGGTACTGCCGAACTTGATCACGCGGAAATTGTGCATGTCGATCCAAGCAGGCTTGCGGTGGCCCTCAACGATCTTTACCAGTTCCCCAGCCACGGCCATGTCCGTTTCATCCATGATGCCGCCGATGCTGCGCCGCACCACTTTCACGCCCTGCCACAGGATGAACATGGCGAAGCCAATGGCAAACACGCTGTCCAACCACTCCAGCCCGGTCAGTTGGATCACGATCAGCCCCAGCACCACGGCGGCCGTGCTCCAGGCATCGCTGAGCAGGTGCGTGCCGCCGGCCTCCATCGTCATGGAATGGGAACGCCGCCCCTGCCTGCGCAGCAGCAAGCCCAGCAAGCCATTGGCCACGCCCGTGGAGGCCACCAGCAAGGTGCCATGGCCCAGCTCATGGATCCTAGCGCCGGTGATCAACGCACTAACGGATTCGTAGATGATGATCAACCCGGCCAAGGCCACCAGCGAGCCTTCCAGCGATGCGCTGATGAATTCCACCTTGCCGTGGCCATACGGATGGTCCCGGTCCCGAGGTTTGGCCGCAAGCACTAAGCTATACAGCGCAAACGAACCCGCCACCACGTTCACGATGCTCTCCAGTGCGTCGCTTAGCACCGCATTGCTGTGCGTTACCCGCCACGCGATGAACTTCACCGCCATGATCACGGCGCCCGCCACCAGCACCCACGCCTGCACGCGGATATTTCCAACCCTCCCTGCCATGCGGCCAAGGTAGCCGTCGCGGGCGGGACGTAAACTTGCCCCCGTTTTTGGCGCCTTATGATCCGATGTTGAAAAAGTCCGTGAACCTATTTCTTGACCTGTTGGAAAATGAACGGACCTCGGGCCTGCTGCTGGTGATCTGCACCGCCATTTCATTGGTCCTCACCAATTCCGTTCTGGGTAGTGGCTACACGGCGTTTTGGCACCATCCGGTGGGCACGGGTTCCGTGGAGTTCTGGATCAACGACGGCTTGATGGCCATCTTCTTCCTGATGGTGGGCCTGGAGCTGGAGCGCGAGGTGTACATCGGGGAGCTTTCCAACCGCAAGAAGGCGTTGCTGCCGGCAATTGCTGCATTGGGCGGCATGCTAGTACCCGCAGGGATCCACCTGTTGTTCAACCATGGCACGCCCACGGAATCCGGCGCGGGCATCCCCATGGCCACGGACATTGCCTTCGCCATTGGCATCCTTTCCCTGCTGGGGAACCGCGTGCCCATGCCGCTCAAAGTGTTCCTTACCGCATTGGCCGTAATCGACGACCTCGGCGCCATCCTGGTCATTGCCTTCTTCTATTCCACGGGCGTACAGTGGGCCTGGCTCGGGGCCGCCTTGGGGATCTTCGCGGTGCTGCTCGTGCTGAACAGGCTCAGGGTACACGTATTGGCGCCGTACCTGCTGCTGGGCGCGGTGATGTGGTGGTGCATGCTGCATTCCGGCGTGCATGCCACCATTTCCGGAGTGTTGTTGGCCTTTGCCATTCCCTTCGGCGATGGCGGCAGCGGCAGCATTTCCTGGAAGCTGCAGCATTTCCTGCACAAGCCGGTCGCATTCGTCATCATGCCCCTTTTCGCTTTGGCGAACACCTGCATCCTGCTCGGCCCGGACTGGTACGGGCACCTGCTGAACCTGAACAGCTACGGCATTTTCTTCGGCTTAGTGCTGGGCAAGCCCATTGGGATCAGCCTGTTCTGCGCAGCGGCGGTGGGCTTGGGCCTGTGCGCGTTGCCCACCGGCATTTCATGGAAGAAATTAATGGGTGCCGGGGCTTTGGCGGGCATCGGGTTCACCATGAGCATCTTCGTCACCATGCTCGCCTTTGATGATGCGGACCACATCCTCACCTCCAAGACCACTATTCTGGTATCGTCCACGGTGGCCGGCATCATTGGCTACTGCTGGCTAAGGGCGGTGCTTCCGGCGCAGGCCGGCGTGCGCGCGGAACGGCGGTGAACACGTCTCCCATAACCGCCTCGGTGCGCCGGTCCTACCTTCGCGGCGAGCAATTTTGGACGCATGGAAGTGAGATTGATCGAAGCCGCTTCGGAGATCGGGGCGGGAACGCGGGGCACCAGCATGGGCATGAGCGCCCTGCGCGTGGCCGCATGGAAGAACGGCAGCGAATTGTTCGGCCACGCCGAGGAAAGCATCCTCCGCGACGAGAACGACGTGCTCTACGAGGACGACAAGTCCTCGCCGAACGCCCACCACATCGACGGCCTGATCCGTTTCGAGAGCGACCTGGCCTACGAGGTGTATAAATTCCTGCGGAACAATGTGTTTCCCATTGTTGTCGGAGGCGACCATTCCATCGCCATCGGCTCCGTGTCCGGCACCAAAATGGCGTTCCAGCACGAGCGCATCGGCGTGGTTTGGATCGATGCACACGCCGACCTGCACAGCCCGTGGACCACGCCCAGCGGCAACGTCCATGGAATGCCGCTCGCGCTGCTGATGAACATCGAGAAGAAGGGCAACAACCGCCCGCGCATGTTCACCCTGGACGTGTGGGACCGCCTGCGGAAGATCGGTTCCAACGACCCCAAGGTGCTGCCCGCCGACCTGGTGTTCATCGGGCTGCGCGATTATGAACCGGAGGAACGCGCCATCATCGAAGAACACAACATCAAGGTGATCACCGTGGAACAACTGCGGAAGCATGGCGCCAAGGCCGCCGTGCAGGAAACCTTGGCCCACCTTTCCGGGTGCGACAAGTTGCACATCAGCTTCGACGTGGACAGCCTGGACCCGTCCATTTCCGTGGGCACCGGCACGCCCGTGCCCAACGGGCTTTTCCTGGATGAAGCCCGCGACCTGCTCACCGGCTTCTGCTCCGAGCCCAAGACCTGCACACTGGACGTGGTGGAGATCAACCCCGCGTTGGACACCAAGAACGCCATGGCGGAGAACGTGCTCACCGTGCTGGAACCGCTGTTCCCGATCCTCAGGTCCCGCTGATCGCCACGCGCCGCAAGCGCAGCCCCCATCCGCAACCTGAACTGTTCATTTCGCATTGAACCCGATGTTCCAAGACCGCCTTCGCACCATCCTTGCACCGGCCGTGCAAGCAGCCTTCAACGATTGCTTCGGCCAATCACCCGATGCAGGCTCCATCGGTTTTCAGCCCACGCGCCCCGAATTTGAGGGCGATACCACCATCAATGTATTTCCATTTTTAAAGCTCAGTGGCAAGGGGCCTGAACCTACGGCCCAGGCTGTGGGCGAGCATTTGGTGAAGCACGTGGGCGAAGTGGCGCGCTTCAATGTGGTAAAGGGCTTCCTGAACATTGTGGTCGCAGACGCATACTGGCTGGGCTTCCTGAACGAAGCGGCCGGAACGGACATCCTGAAGTTCACGCCCACAGGGCAAAAAATGATGGTGGAGTATGCCAGCCCCAACACCAACAAACCGCTGCACCTTGGCCACCTGCGCAACATCTTCCTGGGCTGGAGCGTGGGCCGCATCCTGGAGGCTGCCGGAAACGAAGTGGTGAAGGTGCAGGTGGTGAACGACCGGGGCATCCACATCTGCAAGAGCATGGTGGCCTGGCGGATGTACGGCAATGGGGAAACCCCGGCCACGAGCGGCCTGAAAGGCGACAAGCTTGTAGGCAAGTACTATGTGGCTTTTGACAAGGCATACAAGGCGGAAGTGGCCGGGCTGATCGCGGCTGGAGAACCCGAAGCGGACGCTGAAAAGAAGGCACCGATCCTGCTGGATGCACAGGACATGCTGCGCCGCTGGGAGGCCAATGACCCGGAAGTGCGCATGCTTTGGGCCACCATGAACGGCTGGGTGTACGATGGTTTCAACGCCACGTATGCCCGCGTTGGCGTGGGTTTTGACAAGAGCTATTACGAGAGCAACACCTACCTTCTGGGGAAGGAGGACGTGCTGAAGGGCGTGGAGAACGGCGTGTTCTTCCGCAAGGCGGACGGCAGCGTATGGGTGGACAACACCCCGGAAGGCCTGGACGAGAAAGTGCTCCTTCGCGCCGACGGCACCAGTTTGTACATCACCCAGGACATTGGCACGGCCATTCAACGCTTTGTGGAATTTCCCGGGCTCTCCCGGATGATCTACACCGTGGGCAACGAACAGGACTACCACTTCAAGGTACTGTTCCTCATCCTGAAGAAGCTTGGCTTTTCATGGGCTCCCGGCCTCTTCCACCTAAGCTACGGCATGGTGGACCTGCCCAGTGGCAAAATGAAGAGCCGCGAGGGCACCGTGGTGGATGCCGATGACTTGATCGATGAGATGGTGGCCGAGGCCCGGAGCACCGGCGAGCAGCTCAGCAAGCTGGATGATCTCGGCGAGCAGGAAAAGCAGGCCCTGTTTGAACAGATCGGACTGGCTGCGCTGAAGTATTTCCTGCTGAAAGTGGACCCGAAGAAGCGCATGCTCTTCGACCCCAAGGCCAGCATTGACCTGCAAGGCCACACCGGCCCCTTCATCCAATACACCTACGCCCGTATCCGGTCACTGCTGGGCAAGGCAGGCGTACAGGCGGAACCTCCAGGGCAAGTTCCGTCCGCAAATGCTTCCTTGCTTCCTGAGGAAAAAGCCGTCATCAAGGGGCTTCACCAGTTCCCCGCCGTGCTCAACGAGGCTGCCACGAAACTGGATCCCTCCGCCATGGCCAACCACACCTACGAACTGGTGAAGGCATACAACACGTTCTACCAAACGGTGCCCGTGCTGAAAGAGGAGGATGCTTCAAAAAGGGCGCTTCGGTTGGCCATGAGCGCGGCAGTGGCTGCCACAACCAAAAAGGCGATGTGGTGCCTGGGCATTGAAGTGCCCGAGCGTATGTGAGCAGTTTCAGAGCCTGTTTCGGATCTCTTGAACGAAGGACTCCGAAGCTATTTTTCGTTCAGGCGATGCCGGAAAATCATCGCGTAGTGGTGTCTGCCGGATCATTTTCCGGTGACGCATGGGCGGAAAAGCGCTTGGGGTCCCGATCCATCGGGGAGACCGGAGGACGTGTTTGAAGAGATCCTAAACAGGCTCTCAGAACTTCGGGCAAGGAATGGAGCGGTACTTGCGGTTTTTGCCGTGCTTGGGCCACTCGTAGATCACGCTGATCTCATGCGCCCCTCCGCTCTTCATGGTCAATTTGGAGATCGTGACATCATAACTGTAGGCCACTTGCAGCTGGTAGGGTGTCTCATAGCCCAGCAGCAACACTGCGGCTTCATCGTTGGGCTGGCCCGGTTCATAGGCCTTTAATCCCGGGATCCCGCGGTACCACAGGCCAAAGGACACGCCGTTGTGGTCCACGTAGCCGCCCAGGTCCAGTTGGTCCCATTTCTCCTGTGCCTTGTAATGCGCCGCAAGGGTCATCAGGGTCTTGCTTGATCGGAAAGGCTGGCCATCTACCGGAAAGCGGTAACCGGCATGGACGCTGGTTCGCATCGGCAACCGGGCATCCCCTTCCAGGAACAGGCTTTGTTGCGGCTGGTTGAGGTGGTTCACGGAGATGCCGCCCCAGAGCTGCTCAGAGTAGTAGAGCACCCCGGCGGAGAAGTCAAAGTAGGAGATGCTCTGCAACAGCAACGGTTCCACCGAGGTTTGCGCATTCTCGCGGATCACTTGGTCGGCGAACAGCATGTTGCCCCAGTCCATCGTGCGCAACGTGTATGCGGCCCTGAGCCCCCCACGGATCGCTTGCCGCCTGTTCAGCCGTGCCTCATAGGAATAGTTGAAGGCCATCTGCGTGAAGGAAAGGCCTTGTGTGCCGGCGCGGTCGTGCATCACCATGCCTCCGAAACCGCTGTTCAGATCGGTGCTGCGATGATCATACGCCACGGCGTAGGTCTTGTAGCCTGGCCCGATGGCAGGCCATTGCAGGCGGTAATTCAGCGCAAGGCGGTCCTGATTGGTGTTTCCGGTGAGCGCCGGGTTCAAGTACATCGGTGCGGCATAGAACTGCGAGAGCTGCGGGTCTTGGCCAAAGGCACAGGCTGCCAGCATCAAGGCGGGCAACAATAAGCGGCTTCGGCTTGGCGGCATGGCTTATCGGAAGAGGGTGAGGTCGCCCATGCGCTGTACTTCCTTGTTGTCCACAAAGCGCACCCAGAGCTGGTATACGTACACGTCCTGCTGGCTGATGTGGCCCTTGTAGTAGCCGTCCCAACCTTGTTTTATGTCGTTGCTTTCAAAGACCAGTTCACCCCACCGGTTGAACACCCGCATCCGGAAATCCTTTACGAAGCGCACGAACGGATAGAACACGTCATTGCTGAGGTCCGTGGCATCATAGCTGCCGCCGCTGCCGCCGTTCGGGTTCGGGGTGAAGGCATTGGGTATGGTAATGTCATACACGGGGCTCACGGTCACCGCATGGTCCGTGGCATCCGTGCAGCCGTGCTCATCGGTCACTTCAAGGCTTACCTGCCAAGTGCCGGGTTCCATAAAGTGGTAAAGTGGATTTTCCGTTATGCTGTAACCTCCGTCGCCAAAAGTCCAGGCCCAGCCGGAAACAGACCCGGTGGATTGGTCGGTGAACTGCACATTGGCGTGGTCTACGTCCGTATCCCACGCGCTCGCCGTGAAAGCGGCAGTTGGCGGTGCGTAAGCATGCACCATGCCGGTGTTCAGCGCATCCGCCGTGCATCCCAGCGGGGTGGTCACCGCAAGCGAAACGGCATAGTCGCCCGCCGGATACACGTGCACCGGCATCATGGACGTGCTGGAGGTGCCATCCCCGAATTGCCACAGGTAGGACACGGGTTGGTTGGTGAGACCGGTGGGGAAATGCACGGTGAGCGGTGCGCATCCCTCGTCGATAACGGGCGGCAAGTTGATCGAGGGAGGTGTTTCCACCGTGATCGGAATGGAAGCCTGCAAGGAGTTCGCGCAGCCGTCCGTTACCGATACGCCCACCGTTGTTGTGGCCTCCGGCTGCAGCTGGAAAGGCCCACCGCCAACGCCTGGCAGTTGCGGCCAGTTGATGGTGTACGCGCCCGGATATCCGGTGAGGTAAGCGCCCACCGTTGCGGTACCACCCGGGCAGAATGCAGTATCACCATAGGTGTGCAGCACGGCCTGTGAAAGGTCGAGCACCGTGACCGGAAGCTCCACCATGGGGCCTTGGCAACCATTTCCATCCATTACGGACACTTGCACCACCTGCGATGCCGCGAAAGCATGCGTGATCGAATCACCGATGCCTATTCCTTGCCAGGTATAGGTGAACGAACCATCCCCTCCAGCGGCTTCGGCGGTGAGCGGCACGGGTGCGTTCACGCAAACAGTGTCCTCCACCTGTGCGGTCAATGTGATCGGGGGCGGGCCGGTAAGCGTGGCAGTGCCTTGCGTCTGGCATCCGTTCACGTCCGTTACCACCACGGTGTAAGCACCTTCCGCCAACCCTTGTGCGGTTGAAGAAGTCTGCGAAGCCGCGTTGGTGCCCCATTGGTAACCGTAGTTCGGCGTGCCGCCGGTAACACTGACGGAGGCGCTGCCGGTTGCGGCGCCGGCACAAGTGGGGGGGACAACGGAAATGCCGGCCACAACAAGTGCTGCCGGTTCCGAAATGATCACGCTGGCCGTGGTGTCACATCCAAAGGCATCCGTTACAAGCACGGAGTAGGATCCCGCGGCGAGGCTGGTTGCCGTGGCGGATGTTTGGGCAGCAGGGTCATTCCAGAGGTAAGTAAAGCCCGGCAAGCCTGGCGTGAACTGGGCGGTACCGGAATGTTCCCCGTTGCACGAAGGCATGGTGGCAACAAGGGCTGCACCGGAAAAGCTGTTGGGAAGCGTGATGTGAACGGTGTCCGAGGCGGGTGGACAGCCTGCATTGCCGGTAGTGGAAAGCACGAGGTCCACGCCATGTGCCAAGATCTCGGCAGCCGTTGGCGTATAGGATTGCTGCAGCCCGGTTCCGGTGAAGGAACCGCCACCGCCGGACCAAAGCCCTCCGGTGGCGTTCGTTATGCTGCCTTGCAGCGCAATGGGCCACGAGCCGGAGCAAGCAATGAGGTCTGCGCCGGCATTGGCTGCATTGGGCTGGCCCAGCGCTTGGATGGAGGCCGTGCCTTGCACGGGCGCACAGCCGTTGGCATCGGTAACGGTAAGTGAATAGGTGCCTGCCCCGGCCGTGATGGAAGTTGTGGTATCCCCATTGCTCCAGGCAAAGTGATAGGGGCCGGTTCCGCCGGTAACCGTGGCCGTGATCTGGCCGTTCCCGCTTCCGGCACAGGTTTCATCCACCACGGCCAGGTTCGCGATGCCCAGTGCGGCAGGCGCGGTGATGGTGGTGGACAAGGTGGTGTCACAGCCTGCCGCGTCGGTTGCCGTTACGGAATAAGTACCAGCCATCAAGTTCGTGGCTGTGGCGGCCGTTTGTGCGGCAGGGTCGTTCCACAGAAAGGTGAATCCCGGATCGTCCGGTGTGAATGCAGCAGTACCGGTGGCTGTTCCGTTGCACAACAGGTCGGTGGAGCCGATCGCTGCGTTGGCAAAGCTGTTGGAGAAAGTAATGTGCACGGTATCACGCGCGGCACCGCACGGTGATTCGCCCGCAGTCATTAGTACCAGGTCCGCACCACCGCTGGCAACTTCCGCCGCAGTGGGCAGGTAAGTGGCAGAAAGGCCGGTTCCCGTAATGGTTCCGTTACCGCCGTACCAATAGCCGTCGGGTGCATTGGTCACCGCGCCTTGCAGGCTTACCGGGAGTTCTCCGGGGCACGCCACCAGATCAGGGCCGGCTTGGGCCGTTCCGGGCAAGGGGCCTGCCCCGATAACAGCCGTGATCGGGCCGTTCTGGCAACCGTTCCCGTCCGTGATGGACACCGTGTAGGTACCAGGCCCCGCAATGATCTCGTTCGTGGTGTCCCCCGTGCTCCACAGGAAATGGAACGGTTCCAAACCCACGTCCACGCTCACGTACGCACTGCCATCGCCGCTTCCGGCGCAGGACTCATTGGTGATCAATGGCCCGGAGTAACTGATCCCCGGAAGCACATGGACGGAGAACACGTAGGTCTGCATCGCAGGGATCGGGCAGGCACCATCATTGGCGGTAATGATGAACGGGAAGAAGCCATTGGTGCCTGGCGTGCCCGTCCAACAGATGTGGCATGTGAGCGGGTTGGTGCCGGTGGTTGTGATAGTGGCCCCTGGCAGGTTTTGTGCAATGTTGCTGGTAATGGTCAGCACGTCACCGGCGTTCGCATCGGTGATCACGGCATCGAAACAGAGATCACCCGATTCGCAGATCTCCACCGACCGCGGCCCGGTTTGCAAGGCATCACCAGCGAGGTTGGCAACTGTTCCCGAAGCCGGGTCAGGAGGGATGTTGGTGCACGGGTAGGCGATGAACTGCATGTCCCGCATCACCGAACCGATCCAGGTTCCCGTACTGTCATACTGGTCCACGCGCACCACCACCACCCAGTTGCCCACCTGGTTCAGCGTGAAGTTCACCTGCCCGCTTTGTTGGTCCAGGGTGATGCCCGCAATGGGCTCCGACCCGCTGTACGGTGCCACGTAGGGGAGGTCCACACCTCCGGTGTTCATGGCATTGATGAAGGTGTAGGTCAGGGAATCACCTTCGGGATCGAAGGCGCCGTAGCTGTATGAGATCGGGTACCCGGCGCAGACATAGGGAATGGCCGTGTTGGTGAACTGCGGCGAATCATCGCACGGCCCGTCCAAGTTGTTGATCTTGGCTTCCACGTATTCGTCCTTGTTGCCGGGTTGCTGCAAGTTGGCTATGGCGCCGTTCCGCCAGTTGTCGCTCCAAGACACTGTCCACGAGTCGCAGGGCGGGAGCGTCACAGTGCCTGTGTAGATGTACTGCTGCATGCCGGGAAGCGTGCCCCCGTTGCAGGTGCTGTTGCCGAGCTGGGCCTGGCACAACTGGGAGATCTCCGTGCCGCCGGGCGTGGCAACGGTCATCGTACTGTTGCCGCAAGGGCTCTGCACGTCCAGCTGGTAGGAAGTGTTCAGGTTGATCCCGGCACAATCGCGGTACACCACCAGCGTGATCCGGTACTGGTTGCCGCCCAAGCAGTCGTAGTAGATCTCCCCGCCGGAAATATGGGTTGCCATCGCCGGGAGCGCAACAGCCAACACCGGCACAAGGAAAGCGGAGATCCTTCGGAGCATGATCGGGGAATGGGCAGTTTCCCTCGGTCCTCATACGTGTCCTTGCCCGATTGGTTCCAAGGGTTCCGTGCGCAACCACAAGTCCGGCCCGCGCTACCTTCGCGGCTTCGATACAGACCGGAATGTTCGAGAACCTGAACGACAAGCTGGAGCGGGCTTTCAAAGTGCTCAAGGGGCAAGGCCAGATCACCGAGATCAACGTGGCCGAAACGGTGAAGGAGATCCGCCGCGCCCTGCTGGATGCCGACGTGAACTACAAGACCGCCAAGGAATTCACGGACCGCGTGCGCACCAAGGCCTTGGGGCAGAATGTGCTTACCAGCGTGAGCCCGGGGCAACTGCTCACCAAGATCACCCACGACGAGCTGGCCGAGCTGATGGGCGGCAAGAATGCGGGCATCAACCTCAGCGGCAACCCCACGGTGGTGCTGATGAGCGGCTTGCAGGGCTCCGGCAAGACCACCTTCAGCGGAAAGCTGGCCAACTACCTGCGCAAAAAGGGCCGCAAGGTGCTGCTCACCGCAGCAGACGTGTACCGCCCGGCCGCCATCGATCAGCTGGAAACATTGGGCAAGCAACTGGACATCTCGGTGTACAGCGAACGCGACAACAAGGACCCCGTGGCCATTGCCAAAAACGCCATTGCGCACGCCAAACAGCACGGCTTCACTGCCGTGATCATCGACACGGCCGGCCGCTTGGCCGTGGACGAGGCCATGATGGATGAGATCACGCGGATCAAGAAGGCCATCAGTCCGCAGGAAACGCTCTTCGTGGTGGATGCCATGACGGGCCAGGATGCGGTTAACACCGCCAAGGCCTTCAACGACCGGCTCAACATCGACGGCGTGGTGCTCACCAAGCTCGATGGCGACGCCCGCGGCGGTGCGGCCCTCACCATCCGCAGCGTGGTGGACAAGCCCATCAAGTTCATCGGCACCGGTGAAAAGATGGAGGCCATCGACGAATTCCACCCGGACCGCATGGCCGGCCGCATCCTCGGAATGGGCGACGTGGTATCGCTGGTGGAACGCGCCCAGGAGCAGTTCGATGAGAAGCAGGCGCGCGAGCTGCAAAAGAAGATCGCCAAGGACCAGTTCGGCTTCGATGATTTCCTGGAGCAGATCCAGCAGATCAAGAAGATGGGCAACATGAAGGACCTGCTGGGCATGGTGCCCGGCATTGGCAAGGCCATCAAGAACATCGACATTCCCGATGATGCGTTCAAGGGCATCGAGGCCATCATCAAAAGCATGACACCCGAGGAAAGACAGGCTCCTTCCGTGATCAACGGCAGCCGCCGCGCCAGGCTTGCCAAGGGCAGCGGGCGCGGCATAGAGGAAGTGAACAAGCTGATGAAGCAGTTCGAGGAGATGCGCAAGATGATGAAGGTGATGGGTGACAAGAACAAGATGAAGGCCATGATGCAGCGCATGCAGCAGGCGCAGCAGACGCAGGGCATGCGGCGCTGAATGATCGAGCCACGCAAGATCCGGCAAAACCAATGAAGCCTGGCAGGAGCATCATTCTTGCGGTAGCAGTAATGCTGTGCTCAATGATGTACGGCCAGGTTGCCGTGCGATACGATTACCGCTGGGTGGAGATCACGGAAACAGGGAATGTTTGGGTCGCATCCCCGGATTCCGCCAGCAGATGGATCAAGGTGGACCAGGACCTCCGCAAGGACATGGATCCCTCACTGCGGATGGCCATGCGGCTCGTTCAGGGATATGGGGACCTTGGCTGGGAGCTTTTCAATGTCGAAATGGCCAAAGAGAAGTTCTTCTTTTTGCGTAAGCAGCAGGATCGCTGAACCCCCATAAAGCAGCGGCTGGGCGACAGGTGCCGGGATAAATGGGTGAGAGGAGCATTTGCTTTCACTCTCGCACCCTTGCACTCTATCACTCTATCACTCTATCACTCTATCACTCT